>CABSFY010000066.1 GCA_902477055.1 uncultured Eubacteriales bacterium | reverse complement strand
TACCCCTGCCGAAGTTTTCTTCGAAGAATCTGTTGCACTTGCTTGACTTTCTGCCCTGGCGCGAAGCGCCTGAGGGATTGTGTCCTTGCTCTGCTAGGACGGTGGCCAACGGCCACCAATGACCGGGCCTTTGTTTTTCGCCTTACTCCGTAATCAGATACTCGGCATCCAAGGCATCGATCATATCGGCAAAACAGGTATGCTCGACGATATCGCGCAGCACTTCGGGGGCGGATACCCAAGTGTTGAGATGAATTTTTACCGTTCCCTCGGCGGCAACGGCATCCACGCGGCCGTCGCCCGTGCCGAAGAAGCGGAAGGAAATCCCGTCCGCGCTCTTGATCTCCTCGTCAAACGCGAAGCTCTTGGCATACACCGCATCCAAGCCGACACCCTTGCCCTCGTGTGCAGAAATGCTCACCCGCAATGCGCCGCCGTCACTTGTCCGATAGGTTGCAACGCAGAACGCCTGGCGGTACCACTCATCCTCCGCAGGCTTCTCGGTTAACGGTATGGTTTCCTGATAAAGGTAAACCGACCCCTCCACTGGCGTTGCAACCTCATCCAGATAGGAGAAGTCTGCACAGAAGCCCTTGTCGTTCTTCATCAGTGCCGTCAGATCGTCGGATGAATAATAGTATCCGCCGTCAAAGGTCATGTAGCGGTTCCATGTTGCGCTGCCGGATTCGTCGATTTGAATCCCATCCTTCCTTGACAGCATCCTAATTGCTCTTTCCGCAGTTTCCTTTCCGGCTTCTTCCGCTTCGTCACCGGTAAATACCGGGGCAGTGTCCCGATGCCACATCGTGCCTTGCCCAAACTCGTCCGCCTGCACCTGCGCTGATTTTTCGGCTTCCGTTGCGTCGGTAAACAGACGCGCACCGAAGAACCCAGCCGCTGCAACCGTGATGGTCAGTACCGCCGCAGCGGCCGCCGCTACCAGCACCTTCGGCAGGATGCGGCGCTTGCGCACGGGGGCGTGGGCATCCTCTAAAAATGCGTCGTCCACGGCGTTCATGGCGTTCAGTAAATCCTCTTGTTTCACAGCAATTCCTCCTTCTGCAAATAATGCCTCAGCTTTTCCCGTGTACGGTGGAGCAGCGACTTGACCTTGCTCTCGGAGTAGCCGAAGCGCTCCCCGATTTCCGCGAGGGAGTCCAGATACCAGTAGCGGCAGAGAAACACCCGCCGCTGCGCCTCCGGCAGCTCGCGGACAAACGCGCCGATTGCCCGCTCCAGCTCCGCCGCGCGGACCTGCTGCTCCGGGTCGTTCCCGTCCGGGATGACCTCGGCCAGCTCGTCCAGCGACAGGGCGTACCGCTCCGTGCGACGCTTCTGCGCACCGCTGGCGCGGACGCGGTCGATGGCGATATTGCGCGAGAGCTTGCCCAGATACGTCGCCAGCCGCTCCGGTTCGTTTGGCGGGATGCTGTTCCAAGCGGCCAGCCACACATCGTTCACGCACTCCTCCACGTCCGTCGCGTCGGACAAAATGCGCGAAGCGATTGAGCTGCAATATAATGCATAGGCCTGCTCCGCCTGCTCAATGGCTGCTTCGTCCCGCCGCCGGAACAACTGCACGATCTCCCGGTCTGTCATTGCCTCACCTCCTCACCCCAATACTCGGAATTTTTTCGCCGGGGTTGCAGAAAAAGAAAAATTTTCCCGCCCGCCGCGCGCTTTCGCGTCCGGCAGGCGGGAAGTTCATTTTGACTTATTGCGCAGTGTGCTTCTTGCAATAATCCGTCAGGCGCAGCAGGACCGTTGCAGCCTGAGCGCGGGTGGCGGTTTCCTGCGGGGCAAAACGGTTATTGCCCATGCCCTGCATCAGCCCAACCGACGCGGCGGCCATACAACGAACGTCCTCCTTGGCCCAGTCGGAGATTTTCTCCTTGTCGCTGAAGGTCAGCTCGCCGCTGACCGGCCCAGTGAGCCACTTCTTCATCGCACGGTTCAGCATGGCGCACATTTCCTCGCGGTTGATGCTCTGGTCCGGGCGGAAGGTACCGTTCGGATAGCCGCGCACGATGTCCTCCTTTGCCGCCCAGAGGACGGCATCGGTGTACCACTTGCCGTTTTCAACGTCGGAGAAGCCGTTTTTGCCCGGCTGGACGGTCGTGTCCAACTTCTGCATCACGCGGTAGAGCATGGTCACGAACATTGCGCGGGTCAGCGAACCGTTCGGGTCGTATTCATATTTTGCAACGCCGTTGAGCATCCCAAGCGAAACTGCACGGTCGATGTTGGCAAAATACCACTCGTTATGCGGCACATCACGGAACAGGTTGCCGTTCTTCGACACGTACATCCGCTTGGTCTTTGTGACGATTCCCTCGCCCATCACGCTGTAGCTGATCACGCCGTCGAAGCAGGCGATCGGCGCGGAATAGACGGTGCTGCCGGTCGTCGGCGCAGAGCCGTCGGTCGTGTAACGCACGTCGGTGCCAGCGTTCGGATTGGTGATGACGACCTTGCCGTCCTTGACCTCGAAGGTCGGCTCCTTGACCGGCGTGCCGTCGATCTTCTCGGTCATGAGTGCGCTGCGTGAGCCGTTGAGGTCCTTCGCGGCGACGGCCTTGACCGTCGTACCGACCGACACGGCAAACTCGCCTTTATATCGCGTACCGTTCAGCGCCGGATCGGAGCCGTCGGTCGTGTAGTAGATGTCCATGCCGTCCTGCGCGGAGAGGCGGGCGTTCATCTTGCCATAGGCCGTCTTGAGCGTCATCGTCGGCGCAGAAATCGGGCCAAGATCGGTGCCGGTCGGCTTACAGGAGTAGTAGCACTTGCCATTTTCCAGTGAAACGCCGCGGCGGCGGAACAGCTCGTTGACCGTCACGAATTCATACCCCTGCTCCAGCAGCGTATCGACCGCCCGGAGTGCGCCGGGGATGGTCGTAGCGTGGATGTCGTGCGCGAGAATAATCGCGCCGTCAAACGCGCCGGAAACGATGTTGTTATACACCGTATCGGAATTGTGATATTTCCAGTCCAGCGGATCAACGGACCAGAAGATGGCGGGCTTGCCGATGATATCCAGCGTGTGGTTCTTATAGTCGCCGTAGGGCGGCCGAAGCAGGAAGTTATAGTTCGTGCCGAGGTGGCCGTTGAGGATATCGTCGGTCGAGTCGAGCTGCCAGCGAACCTGTTCGTCGGTCTTGGTGGACAGCGTCGGGTGGTCGTATGTATGCTGGGCGATCTGGTGGCCCTCGGTATACATCCGGCGTACAGTTTCGCGATAATCCTTCGCCTTCATACCGAGCATGAAGAACGTCACCTTGACGCCGCGCTCCTTCAGACCGTCGAGCAGGCCCGCCGTGTAGCCGCAGGGGCCGTCGTCAAAGGTCAGCGCGATCAGCTTCCCGCCCGTCTTGGCCGAAGCCGTCACCGGCAGAAGCGTCATCAGGCACGCCGCGATTAGCAGAATCGATATCAGTCGTTTCATTTTTGTTTCCTCCATGTTCTATTTCTTTGGAAGGCAAGTGTCCGTCGTGACGGATGGTGAGGCTCGCCCATAGCTTGCCGAAGGCCGAAAGCGGCGTCATGCCGTCCAGCCATTGCGGAAATTGCAGCGCCTCCTCCGGCGGAAAAGCGACCGTAAAGCCGTCGTCCGTCCGCCGGAGCAGGCAGGCCGCGACCGGCACGCCGTCGAGCGTCCCGTGCCACGGATACCATTCCCCACGCGGGAACTCGGCCGCCGCCGCGCCGTCCGGTGCTGCGGAAAAATGCCGCGCGGAGATCCGGGCCGTTAGGCTCCCGTCGGCATCGGGAATGCCAAGATATTCCGCATCAAACATTTTTAAGACGTAAACGCGCAGCGGTCGTTCCGTCTTTTTTTCGATTTTACAAAAAAATTTCCAGTACAGGCCCTCTAGCTGTCCTGTCAGAGTACCGATTGGTTCGCCGTGATAATAGATTGCAAGCTCCATGATGAAAATCCCTCCCGCACAGTATATGCAGGAGGGACCGTTGCTTGTCAAGAAGTCGCTTCGCTATTTCGACAAGGCGCAGCCTTACTGCGTCTTGGGAAGGCCAAAGCTGACCGCTATCGCATCATCTACACGATTCATCATGCTCTCGTCCAGCCGGCCCATATGCTCGCGCAGGCGGCGCTTGTCGATCGTTCGGATCTGTTCGAGCAGCACCACGGAGTCCTTCGTCAGGCCGACGCTCCGTCCCGCCAGCTCAATGTGCGTCGGGAGCTTCGCCTTGTTGGTCTGGCTGGTGATGGCCGCTGCGATCACCGTCGGAGAGTGCTTGTTCCCCGTGTCATTCTGCACGATCAGGACCGGACGCGTCCCGCCCTGCTCGCTGCCGACGACCGGACTGAGATCCGCGTAGAAGATGTCGCCCCTCTTTACCGTTGTGTCCATTTGCTTCACGCTCCGTATTTTATCTCCGTACCACTGTACGTCAACCATATTCTCCCACGCAGAAGCAAAATTTATTCAGCGGAACTCCATTCCATTGTATGATAGGCTACACAATATATTGCAAAATTTCTGTCTGATTTTCGCCGTCGAGGTAAATTCGCGGGATGCGCTTGTTGATGCCGCACAGGACCTCATAGGGGATCGTGCCGAGCTGAGCGGCGAGGCTGTCCACGTCGATGCTTGCACCGCCGTCCTCCCCGAAAATGGTCACAACATCGCCGACCTTCGCCTCCGGCACGGCCGTCACGTCCACCATGCACATATCCATGCAGATGCGGCCCACCTGCGGCACGCGCTTACCGTGCAGCAGGAAGGAAATGTGATTCGAGAAGCTGCGCGACAGGCCGTCGGCATAGCCGATGCCGACCACGGCGATGCGCTGCGGCGCTTCGGTCCGGTAAGTCCGGCCGTAGCTGATCGTGATATCCGGCGCGTAATCGCGCAGCTGGAAGATCGTCGAGCGAAGCTGCATCACGGGCTTGAGGTCGATCATTCCTCGCAGCTCGTCCGACGGCAGCACGCCGTAGGTCGCGATGCCGGGGCGGATCATGTCCAGCGCAAATTCCGGGTAGAGAATGCTCGCACCGCTGTTGCAGCAGTGGCGAATCTCCGGCGCGATGCCGACAGCCTTCAGCTCGTCGAGCGTGTTCCTGAAGCGGGCAAACTGCGTCCGCGTGAACTCCGCGTCCGCCGTGGCGGTGGAATCGGCCACCGGGAAGTGGGTAAACACGCCCTCGATCAGCAGATGCTCCAATTGCGCCACCTGCCGAAGCTCCTCGACGGTTTGCGGATGGTCATAGGCAAAGAAGCCGAGGCGGGACATCCCGGTGTCGAGCTTCAGATGCACGCGAATGCGCCGCTTCGTGCCGCTCAGGCGGTCGTTCAGGTGCTTGGCATATTCCAAGCTGTGGACCTCCTGCCGCAGGTTCATTGCCGCAAGGTCCTCGGCATAAAACGGCGGCGTGTAGCCCAAGATCAAAATCGGCCCGCGCAGACCGCCGCGCCGAAGCTGCACCGCCTCCTCGATATTGGAAACGGCGAGGTATTCCGCGCCCAGCTCCACCAGATGGCGGCTGACCGGTACCGCCCCGTGGCCGTAGGCATCCGCCTTGACCACGCCGAGGAACCGGCAGTTCGTTGGAATTTTCTCCCGCAGCGCGTGATAGTTATGATTTAAGTTGTCGAGCGAAACAGCCGCCCATGTTCTCTTTAAGTAATCCATAGATTCAACTTCCGTCAGTCCAGTTTGAAGTCCGAAAGCTCCAGCTTCAGAATTCTCTGGTTATTATAACACACCTCGGCATAAAATGGTATCCCATTTTCAAACCACGTGTCCACGACGAGGCGTTTTTCGTCAAAATCCTTCTCATACGTCGCGCGGTAGCCGGTTTCGTCCGCTCCGGCGGCGGCAAGATACTCCTGCCGCCAGCAGCACAAGACAAGCGCCGGGGCCGCCGCGGGAATAACGTTGCCATTGGCCAACAGGCCAAAATCCATCGCCATGCCATCGTAGGTGATCGTCCCGCCGTCGGCGGAGACGAGCGCCGTAATGCCCGCAAGCGTCTGCGGTTCAGCGACCTCGAAGTGCACCGCGCCCGTTTCGTCCGCCTCGCAGCGCAGGGTAAATTCCTCCGTCGCCTCGCCGTCGTCCGCCGTGACCCTCGCCGTAAACGAGCAGCCGCCCGCCTGCACCAGCGCCGCGCGGAACTCGATCGCCGGGGCCAACAGATTTTCCGTTCCGCCGCACCCGCTCAAGCACAGCGCCGTCAGAACCAGCAATGCCAAAATTCGCCGCAAAATGCAACACACCCTATCGCAAAAGTCGCGGCAGCCGCAAAAGAAGGTCGGACGGCAGCATCCCGTACTCCCCCAGCTCGGCGGCGCACAGATCGCCCGCCGTACCGTGGAGCCACGCCGCAGCCGCAGCCGCGCGCGTCGGGGAAAGGCCCTGTCCCAAAAGCGCCGTTACGATGCCCGCCAGCACGTCCCCGCTGCCCCCGGTCGCCATGCCGGGATTGCCGCAGCGGTTGACATAATACCCTTCCGCGCCGACGATGAGCGACCGGTGGCCCTTGAGCAGCAGCGTCGCGCCCGTCTGCTCGTAAAATTCCTTTGCGGCGGCAAGGCGAGTGCCGGTGTAGTCCCCGCAGAGTCTGCGAAATTCACCCTCATGGGGCGTGACGATCACCGGACAGGCCGCGCCGCGCAGTACATCTATATGCCCCGCCAGCACGTTTATGCCATCGGCATCGAGAACGACCGGGCAATGCGCCTGCGACAGTGCCGCCTTGACCAGCGCCAGTCCCGCCGCGTTCTGCCCCATGCCGCAGCCGATCAGGCACGCGTCACACCGCTCCAGCCGCGCCAGAAGCTCCGGAATGGCCGCCTCGGCAAATTTTCCGTTCTCTGACGGCAGCGGCAAGACCATCGGCTCCAGCAGCCGCCCGGCGACGATAGGATACACCGCATCCGGGACGCAGGCAAACACCAGCCCCGCCCCGCTGCGCACCGCTGCCTGCGCCGCCAGCACCGGCGCACCGGTATAACCCACGCTCCCGCAGGCGAGCAGCAGCCGCCCGTAGTCCCCCTTGTGCGATTCGCGCTTCCTGCGTGGCAGCCATTTCCAAATCGTTTGCTGCCGAACCTCCAACAGCGGCACAGAAACCTTCGCCATCGTCCCGCCTCCTTTTAGAATTCCGAGTTTGTCATAGCGATGCTGCATCCTTCTCCCGCACCGCAGCGCCTTGGCTCCCTCTTTGAGGGTAGCGAAGCGGCCTCGCGGTAGTGAATGACATGCCGGTGGCATGTCAGAGCCGCGAGGTGACCGCGCCGCAGCGCACGTTTCGATATGCTATGCAGCAAAATCGAAACGTGCCAACACGGGGCGTCGAGGACGCCGCCCCCTACACGGAGCAAGTTCCCAATTCTGCGTAGGGCGCAGGAACGATGGTGCCTGCACGCGGGCCGATGTGGGCATCGGCCCCTACGCAAGAAACTGAAATGCCTTAATTTCTATACATTATTATAGCGTTTCCGAAAAAAATAGTCAACAACCGCTTGCAACTGGGGAAAAGATATGATAAAATGCCTTTGATATTGGCAAAGGCGATGACCGGGTTGTCGGCCTTCCGGTGCGGTTTTCAGAGAGGACGCGGCTGCTGCGAGCGTCTGCCGCGGGAGGTGCGGCCTTCCCCCGCGAGCCTCCGGCTGAACGCAGAAGTAAGTAGGCTTGGGCGGGTCGCTCCGTTAACGGCTTTGAGCGTGCAGCGTTTGCTGCGAATTGCGGGTGGTACCGCGGAAGGTGCCGGTGCGGCTGCATCGGTGAGAGTCTTTCGTCCCCTATCGGACGGAGGGCTTTTATTTTTGTATTTAACTCTATAAAAGGAGAACTGATGATGAGAGAACAACTCGAACAAATCAAAACGCAGGCGCTGGCGGACATTCATAACGCCCTTGACGCCGTGTCGCTCGACGCGGTCCGCGTACGCGTTCTGGGCAAGAAGGGCGAGCTGACCGCCGTCTTGAAGCAGATGGGCAAGCTCAGCGCCGAGGAGCGCCCGGTCATGGGCCAGATTGCCAACTCCGTCCGCGCCGCGCTGGAGGAAAAGCTCGACGAGCGCAAGGCCGAGCTGCAAGCCGCCGCGCTGGAGCGCAAGCTGGCCGAGGAAGCGCTCGACGTGACCATCCCCGGCAAGACCATTGAAATGGGCCACCAGCACCCGATGAACAAGGTGCTGCAGGAGGTCAAGGAAATCTTCATCGGTATGGGCTACCAGATTGTGGACGGCCCGGAGGTCGAGGAGGCCAGCTACAACTTTACCCGCCTGAATATCGAGGAGGGCCACCCCTCCCGCGACCGCTCGGACACGTTCTACTTTGACGACGACGATTCCGTTCTGCTGCGGACGCAGACCAGTCCGATTCAGATCCGCGTCATGGAAAAGCAGCAGCCGCCCATCCGCATTCTTGCTCCCGGCCGCGTGTTCCGCAAGGACGAGGCCGACGCAACGCACTCGCCCATGTTCCACCAGATCGAGGGGCTGGTCGTTGACGAGGGCATCACGATGGGCGACCTCAAGGGTGCGCTCGAAACGCTCATCAAGCGGCTCTACGGCGAGGACGCCGTCGTCCGCTTCCGCCCGCACCACTTCCCGTTCACCGAGCCGAGCTGCGAGGTCGATATGCAGTGCTTCAAGTGCCACGGCACGGGCGAAACAAACGGACAAGTCTGCTCCACCTGCCACGGCGAGGGCTGGATCGAGCTGCTCGGCGCGGGTATGGTGCATCCGAAGGTGCTCGAGGGCTGCGGCATTGACAGCAAGAAGTACTCCGGCTTTGCCTTTGGCATCGGTCTGGAGCGCATGGCGATGGGCCGCCTGCGGATTAACGACCTGCGGCTCATCTTCGATAACGACATTCGGTTCCTTTCGCAGTTTTAAGGAGGTGCAGCAATGAAACTGAACAGAAATTGGCTCAATGAGGACTTTGTTGATCTTTCCAACATCTCCGATAAGGAATTTGTCGAAACCCTGACCGTCGCCGGTCAGAAGGTCGAAACCTACGAACGGCTCGATGCCGAGATTCGCAACGTCGTCGTCGGGCGGGTGCTTTCCATCGTCCGGCACGAAAACTCCGACCATATGTGGGTCTGCCAGATCGATGTCGGCGCAGGCGAGCCGGTGCAGATCGTCACCGGTGCGCAGAACGTCCACGAGGGCGACCTTGTCCCCGCCGCGCTGCACAACTCCTACCTTCCCGGCGGCGTGCATATCACGAAGGGCAAGCTGCGCGGCGTTGCGTCGAACGGGATGCTCTGCTCGCTCAAGGAGCTGAGCCTGACGCGCAATGACTTCCCCTACGCCATTGAGGACGGCATCTGGATTTTGCAGGAGGACTGCAAGCCCGGCGACGACATCAATGCCGTCATTGGCAACAACGACACCGTTGTCGATTTTGAGATCACCAACAACCGCCCGGACTGCTATTCCATCATCGGTCTGGCGCGCGAGGCTGCGGCGGCCTTTGACAAGCCGATGCGCCATCACGAGCCGGTCGTCAAGGGCGGCGCACCGGGCGAGCTGACGGAGCTGCTCGACGTGGACGTTCCCGCCGAGGACCTTTGCAGCCGCTACACCGCGCGGATGGTCCGCAATGTGAAGATTGCGCCGTCGCCGAAGTGGCTGCGCCAGCGGCTGCGCGCCAACGGTGTGCGCCCCATCAACAATATCGTTGACATCACGAACTACGTCATGCTCGAATACGGCCAGCCGATGCACGCGTTCGACTATCGCTACGTCGGCTCCGGCAAAATCGTCGTCCGCCGCAGCGAGGAGGGCGAAACGCTGACCACCCTCGACGGTACCGTGCGTAAGCTCGCTCCCGGAATGCTCGTCATCGCCGACGGCGAGAAGCCCATCGGCCTTGCCGGCATCATGGGCGGCGAGAACAGCGAGATCGTCGCCGACACCGTGGATGTCGTTTTCGAGTCCGCAAACTTCAACGGCACCTCCATCCGGCAGACCGCGCTGGCGCTCGGTATGCGCACGGAGGCCTCCGGCAAGTTTGAGAAGAACATCGACCCGCTGCTCACCGTTCCCGCCGTCAACCGGGCCTGCGAGCTGGTCGAGCTGCTCGGCGCGGGCGAGGTCATGGACGGCATGATCGACGTGCTGAACTATGTTCCTCAGCCGCGCACGCTGACGCTGGAGCCGGAGCGCATCAATGCCCTGCTCGGCACAGACATTTCTGAGGCCGACATGGTCGAGTACCTGCGCCGTTTGGAGATTCCCGTCGAGGGCAGGACGATCCACGTTCCCTCCTGGCGGCCCGACCTTGTACAGACCGCAGACATCGCCGAGGAGGTCGGCCGTCTGTACGGCTACAACGAAATCCCCACGACGATCTTCAAGGGGGTTGCGCTCGAGGGCGGCTATACCGGTACGATGGTGCTGGAAAACCGCGTTGGCAGCCTCTGCCGCAGCCTCGGCTACAGCGAGATTCTGACGTATTCCTTCGTCTCCCCGTCGTCGTTTGATCTCATCCGCCTGCCGGCGGACTCCCCGCTGCGTAAGCCGCTGCGCATCCAGAACGCTCTTGGTGAGGATGCCTCCGTCATGCGCACCGTCGCGCTGCCGTCGATGCTGGCGATTCTGGCGCGGAACAACGCCTATCACAACGCCGCCTGCAAGCTCTACGAGCTGGCGAAGGTCTATCTCCCTGTTGAGGGGCAGACGCTGCCGGACGAGCCGAAGCATCTGGTCCTCGGCACCTACGGCGAGGGTGAGGATTTCTTCACGCTCAAGGGCGAGCTTGAAGCGATTCTCAAGGCCATGAATATCAGCTCCGGCGAATACACCGCCGTCCGCGATAATCCCAGCTATCACCCCGGCCGCTGCGCCGCCCTCACCGTGGACGGTGTGCAGATCGGTCTGCTCGGTCAGGTGCACCCACTGGTCGCGCGGAATTACGGCATCGACGCGGAAATTTACGCCGCCGAGCTGGATTTCACCGCGCTGACGAAGCTCGTGCAGCCCGAAAAGACCTATCACCCCCTGCCGAAGTATCCCGCCGTTTCCCGCGACATCGCCGTAGTCTGCGACGAGGCCGTCACCGTCGGCGCACTGACGGACTGCATCCGCAAGGCGGGCGGCAAGCTGCTGCGCGACGTGCGTCTATTTGACATTTATCGCGGCAAGGGCATCGACGACGGCAAAAAGAGCGTCGCCTTCTCCCTCACCCTCCGCGCCGACGACCGCACCCTGACCGACAGCGACTCCGACGGTGCCGTCAGCGCTGTTCTGACCGCACTGGAAACCGCGCACGGTGCGAAGCTCCGCTGACGAAATTTCAATTTGTTACCAAAATGTTCACGGTTTTTTCTTTACAATCACGGGAATTTAGTATATGATATAGAAAAATCGTGAAGGAGGTAGTCGTTTTGGATCATAACACTATCAAGTACGCCGTACCCGCCGAGGGCAGCGAGGAGATGAAGCAGACCTTGATGCAGGTCTATCGCTCGCTGACCGAGAAGGGCTATAACCCCATCAACCAGATCGTCGGCTACATTCTCTCCGAGGACCCGACGTATATCACCAATCACAATAATGCCCGCAGCCTGATCTGTAAGCTGGATCGCGACGAGCTGCTGCAAGAGCTGGTGCGGCATTATCTGTTCGATTAAGCGCATCGCATGGGGCTTTCGTTTCGGCGAAGGCCCCTTTTCAGTCCCCTCAATTTTCGCACTTCCCATGAACCGTTTCCGAAATCTCCCAACAACATCCAATCTTCCCCCGCGCTGGACCGCTTGTAGCTTTGTTAAGATTTTGTAACTTTTTCCATCCCAGTTCTAAAAGGTTGACGAAATCGTATATTTGTGTTACAATCCGGTTACATTTTCTTTTGGAGGTAGCTATGTCCGAAAAAAATGAAGTCCTGACGTACAAGGGTCACCCCCTCATGCGGAAGGACAATCTGGTCTATTACGGCTCGATGGCTGACGAATACATCGTCATGCTGCAAATTCTCGAATCCAAAAAGCTGGCGGACCTCGACCTTGCAACGAAGGTTTCTGTCCAACTCCAGCGCACGGATCCGAACGCAAAGGCTCGTGACCGCGTGGTCAAAAAGAGCGAAAAAGACGGCTTCTACACGGCATTGGATGTTGGCTGTGTGTGGCTGGAGCGTGCATTGAACGCAAAATAATTTCCCCGGGAGGTTTTTATGAAACGGTTTCTCCGCGGCGCAGTCTGCGCCGTCCTTTTGGTATCCCTGCTGTGCTCTCTCGCCCTGTTCTCCTCGGCGGCGGAGCTGAAAACAGCCGTCGGCATCGTCACCGCAAACGGCGGGCTGCGCCTGCGGTCTGAGGCAAACACTTCGTCCCGGATCCTCGCGACCGCCCATCGCGGCGATACCGTGGTCATCATTGCCCGCGTCGGCGACTGGTTCCGCGTCAACTACAATCTGCAATCCGGCTATATGTACGCCGACTATCTGAACGTCAAGGAAAAGGAAAACGTGGAGCTGGGCGTCGGCTCGGTCGATGCCTCGCTCGTCAATCTCCGCTCCGGCCCCTCGACGGCGACGACCGCACTGGCGCAGCTTGCCGCGGGCGAAACGGTTTCGATTTTCGGCTTCAACTGCGGCTGGTACAAGGTCCGCTGCAATTCCTTCGTCGGCTATCTGCGCAGCGACCTTGTCGCCCTGACGGAAAAGCCGTACGGTAACTTCGGCAGCACCGGCACGGCGGACTTCGGCCGCACAACCGGCCAGCAGCTCACGGACTACGCCAAGCAGTTTGTCGGGTATCCGTATATCTACGGCGGCAGCTCGCCCTCCGGCTTTGACTGCTCGGGCTTTATGCAGTACGTTTTCGCGCAGTTCGGCTATACCATCAACCGCACGGCGACGGCGCAGCTCAACGACGGCGTTTCGGTCGGCTACGACGAAATGCAGCCCGGCGATATCGTCTACTTCGGCTATGGCAACACGGCGACCCACGTGGGAATGTACATAGGCGACGGTCAGTTCGTCCATGCGCAGAATTCCGCCACCGGTGTGGTCGTCAGCAGCCTTTCCGAATCCTACTACGCCAGCCGCTACCTTTGCGCCCACCGCATCACCGGCTGAGCACAACAAAATAGCGAGGAATCCTCGGATTCCTCGCTATTTTGTTATTCTGGTTCTATAATAAATGTTGGGGTCAGGCAAAGAGCCTGACCCCTTAGCTATAGAA
>CABSFY010000065.1 GCA_902477055.1 uncultured Eubacteriales bacterium | reverse complement strand
CATCACCATCTTGGTGTAATCACTGTAAAATAAGTGTTTACATACTGTCATTGAACCATGAAAGAGGAGGTAAAACAACAATGACAAGTAGTAAATCCACAAAGCGGGCATTGATTTTCAGTACACTGGCGATACTCCTGTGTGCTGCAATGCTCATCGGCACCACCTTTGCGTGGTTCACCGATACCGCATCCACCGGGGTCAACAAGATTCAGGCGGGTAATTTGAACATTGAATTGCAGATGAAGGACAATACCGGCAACTGGGTCACTGCCGAGGGCAAAACGCTTTCGTTCCTCGTAAATGGCAAGCTTCCCGCTGATGGGACTCAAATCCTGTGGGAGCCGGGCTGCACCTATACCCTGCCCGAGCTGAGAGTTGTCAACAACGGCAATCTGGCGCTGAAATATAAGGTCGTCGTTTCCGGAATTCAGGGCAGCGCAAAGCTGAACGAAGTTATCGACTGGACAATGCATCTGGACGGTGCCGATTTTATCATGGGCAGCGAGCATAGCTTGGCTGCGAAGAATAATGATACTGTTGATTTTGATATCTTCACTATTTCCGGTACGATGGACAGGGATGCCGGAAACGAGTATCAGAAGGAATCCATTGAAGGCATCAGTATCAATGTCTACGCCACGCAGGACACCGTGGAGAGCGACAGCTTCGGCAATACTTATGATAAGGACGCAGACGGTACGCCCCAGTTCGACACATGGTACGACAATGTTGCAGCGACTGTACCGGTCGCTGCGGATGGCGATACTGTGGTAAAGGATAGAGATACTGCGCCTACGATTCAGGCGACGATCCCTGCGGGCAGTACGACTGCAAGTGAGCTTACCCTGATCAAGAGCAAGGGCGAAACTCCGTCTAACATTACTGTTGTGGCTGGCACCAAGGCGCTGACTGTCGAGGTCAAGCTGGTCGATCAGGACGGCAACAAGGTTACCGCTAAGAGCGGCAAGTTCTTTACCGTGTCTATGCAGCTTGGAAAGAACCTGAATATTGTTGACTTCTATCATAATGAAATGGCGCTTGCGAAGGTTGCTGATGTCAACAGCCTGACCGCAAATGACCGGTATTTCTATGATGCTGCTGCCGGCTATGTGACCTTTACCACCGATGATTTCTCTCCCTTTACCGCGATTGTTTCCGACAGCGCCTTTAACGGCGGCAACGGAACAGAGGCAAATCCTTATTTGATTGCAACTGCCGAACAGGCTATGCAAATCGAAAAGCTCAAAAAGGGCGCATATTTGAAATTGGTAAATGATATTACCGTTCCCGGCGAAATTTATATGTCGGGTAAAAAGTTCTTCTTCGATTTGAACGGTCATACCATTAAACTGGAATACGCAGAGGGTGTTAAGCCCAATAACGGCAGCGTATTGTACATCGGCGGTAGAAACGGAAACCTCACTATAAATGACAGCAGTGCTGCACAGACCGGCGCGGTTATCGGCTCGGATAAGACCTATCCCAACAAGGTAACCTGTGCAGTTCGTGCAGGCAACTACGGCAAGCTCATCATCAACGGCGGCCATTTCTATGGCACAAGTGAGGGGACTTCCTGTATCTTTGTGTGTACAAGTTGGTCCTCTGGCTCAAAGGCTACCGTAACAATTAACGGCGGCAAGTTTGAAACGGCAACTCCGTCTAACGGCACTTATTTTGTTTTGAATCATCAGGATAACGCGACTGCCGACTGTACGATTACAGTCAATGGCGGCTCGTTCAAAAACTACAATCCCGGTGTTACGACTGTTGACCCCGTTAACGCTAAAACGGGCAAGATCGTTCTCGGCGAAGGCTGCACGACCACACAGGACGGCGAGTGGTATGTCGTTTCCAAGTAATAGAGTTCCTTAATCCCCAAGCCCCCTCCGCCGCGGTCAGTTTACCAAGACCTCGGCGGACATTCCCGCAGACCTCGTAAAGCTGTGCAAGGATCGTGGTGTGCATCTGATACGGGTCCCTTAAGGTGAAAACCGGATAAAATCACGGGCAGCCATAGTCAAAGTGCTATGGCTGCCCGGTTTTTATCGATCGCTTCCGCTGGAAAAAGATAAAATAATACTGGAAATTATGCGGCGCAGGTAGTATACTTATCAAAAAAGCGCGAAATACAGCGTATATTTTTCCGAAAGAAATACACAAAAGAGGTAGCTTATGAGAATTGTTGTCAAAGTCGGTACATCGACGCTGGCCCATCCGACGGGGCGGCTGAATATTGCGCGGATCGAATGCCTTTGTAAGGTCCTGAGTGACCTGAAAAACGCGGGGCATGAGGTCATTCTGGTATCCTCCGGTGCCATTGCAATGGGCATCGGCAAGCTGAATCTGCCGGAGCGGCCGACGGACATTCCAACGAAGCAGGCTGCGGCAGCAGTCGGCCAATGTGAACTGATGTATACCTATGACAAGCTGTTCACCGAGTACAACCACACGGTGGCGCAGCTTCTCATCACCGGCCCGGACGTGAACGATCCCGTCCGCAAGACCAATTTCCACAACACACTGGAGCGGCTGCTGTCCATGCGGGTGCTGCCCATCATCAACGAAAACGACACCGTGTCTACCGACGAGATCGTGATCGGTGACAACGACACGCTCTCGGCAACCGTTTCGGCCAGCGTCCGGGCAGAGCTGTTGGTGCTGCTGTCTGATATCGACGGATTATACGATAGCGACCCGCACGAAAACCCGAACGCGAAGCTGATCTCCGTCGTGCCGGAGCTGACCGAGGAGGTATATGCGCTGGCGGGCGGGAAAGGCTCGGTACTGGGAACCGGCGGCATGGTGACAAAGCTGCGTGCCGCCGCCATCGCGACGGAGGCCGGATGCGAAATGCTGATCGCCAACGGAAAAAACCCGCTCATTCTCTACGATATCGCCGCCGGAAAGCCCGTCGGCACCCGTTTTTTGACGAAAGGAGCCGCAAAATGACCACAAGAGAATTATTGCTGCGCACCAAGGCCGCCTGGGGCAGCCTGCGCGATATGGATGAGGCTGCAAAGAATCAAATGCTGCGCACGATGGCGGACCATCTGCTGGCTGCACAGGAGGAAATTTTACAGGCGAACGCAGCCGATATGGAAGCCGCAAGAAACAGCATCTCCAAGGTCATGCTCGACCGCTTGCTGCTGGACGAGAACCGCCTGCACGGCATGGCCGACGGCATCCGGGCGCTGACCGCCCTGCCGGACCACACGGGCCGGATCCTCTCGGAGGTCACACGGCCAAACGGTCTGGTCATCCGCAAAGTACAGGTCCCGCTGGGCCTCGTCGCGATTATCTATGAAAGCCGCCCAAACGTGACCTCCGATGCCGCCGCACTGACGCTGAAAAGCGGCAACGTCTGCGTCCTGCGCAGCGGGAAGGAGTCCATCCGCTCGGCCTCGGCGATCGTCGCGGCGCTCAAAAACGGTATCGCCTCGGTCGGCGGGAATCCTGACATTCTGAATCTGGTGCAGGACACCTCGCGCGAGAGCGCACGGGAGCTGATGCAGGCCAGCGGACTGGTCGACCTGCTCATCCCGCGCGGCGGTGCCGGACTCATCCGCGCCTGCGTGGAGAACGCCACTGTCCCCTGCATCCAGACCGGGACCGGCATCTGCCACGTGTACGTGGACGAATTTGCCGACTTGGACAAAGCGCTTCGCATTATTGTCAATGCAAAAACCAGCCGTCCCTCCGTCTGCAATGCTGAGGAAGTCTGTCTGGTCCATCGCGCCGTTGCCGAACGCTTTCTGCCAATGCTGAAAAAGGCATTGGTTGACGAACGAATCGAATTAGGCTGGCAGCCGGTGGAGCTGCGGTTGGATGAGAAGGCCGCAGATATCATTCCCGGCGTTCCTGCTGTTAAGGATGATTTCGACACGGAGTTTTTAGACTACATTCTGGCGGTCAAGATCGTGGATTCTCTCACGGAGGCCATCGCGCATATCGCCGCACACTCGACCGGCCACAGCGACGCAATCGTCACCGAGAACCAGAACAACGCCGCGCAATTCACGACGCAGGTGGACAGCGCTGCCGTGTACGTCAACGCCTCCACCCGCTTCACCGACGGCGGTGAGTTCGGCCTCGGCTGCGAGATGGGCATCTCGACGCAGAAGCTCCATGCGCGCGGGCCGATGGGGCTGGACGAGCTGAGTACTTACAAATATATTATCACCGGTAACGGGCAGATTCGATAGGAGAAGGTATCATGCAAGCATATCTCGCAGGGTTTTATGGCGCAGGCAACATGGGCGGCGCGTTGGCGCAGGCGGCGTGCAGGGCCGTTTCGCCGGAACGCGTTGCCGTCACGTGCAGCACGCCGGAGCATACGCAGGCAGCCGCCGACCGGCTGGGCTGTCGCGCCGTTTCAGCAGACCGGCTGATCGCCGACAGCAAGTTCGTATTTCTGGGCATTAAGCCGCAGATGCTGGAAAAGACCGCGCCACAGCTTCAGGCCGCCGTGGCGGCATCGGACTGCGTGCTGGTGTCGATGCTGGCCGGGGTTTCGCTGGCGGCGCTGGAGGTGTATTTCCCCGGAAAACGCATCCTGCGCATCATGCCGAACACGCCGTGCGCCGTCGGCAGCGGGATGATGCTGCTCTGCCGGGGAACACTGGCGACACAGGAGGACGCAGCGGCATTTTGCGAGCTGATGCGGGAATCCGGGCGCATCGACGAGCTGCCGGAGCGCCTGATCGACGCCGCGTCGGCCGTTGCAGGCTGCGGCCCGGCGTTTGCGTATATGTTCGCTCAAGCGCTGGCCGACGGCGGCGTTGCCTGCGGTCTGCCGCGGGCGAAGGCGCAGGAATATGCCGCGCAGATGCTGCTCGGCAGCGCCAAGCTGGTACTGGAAGGCGGAACGCATCCGGAGGCGCTCAAGGACGCCGTGTGCAGCCCCGGCGGCAGCACGATCGCCGGTGTTCGCGCATTGGAAGCAGCCGGCTTCCGCTCGGCGGCGATGGAGGCCGTGCTGGCAGCTTACGAGAAAACGAAAAAGCTGGTATAAAGTCAAATAAAACGGAGGTGCCCCCCCATGGGAATGACGTTGACGACCCTGAGCCTGTACGGCGCTGAAGCATCGGCAGTCGAACCGCTCCTTGCGCCGACCGACACCCTTCGCACGCAAAATCTCCCCTGGCTGACCGTCGCGACCTCGATCGAGAACGACCCGGAGCCGGGCGCACGCTACCGTAAGCTGGCGAAGCAGCTGACGAAAGGCACCGAGGCTACAGCGCTGTTTTTCTTTTATTTCGACGACGAGCTATTTTCCTGTGATCTGTATCAGCGCGGCAAAAAGTGCGCGTCATGCGACAGCAATTCCTCATGGTCGAAGCTCGGCAAGCGATTGGACGCGCTGTTCGGCGACGATCTGGCCTCCAAAGCGTTTCGCTATGCGCAGCGCTGCTGTTCCCTGGAGGAGCAGGTGCAGCTTCTGGAGGAAGCACTCGGCGCAGCGGTGTTCGACGACACGGAAGATATCCCGCGCGTTGTTGCAAGGGGCGACAAAACGCTGGGAGCGGTCAAGACGCGGGAGACGCTGCTGCGAAAGCGGCCGAATCAATACGTCCTGACCGAGGTCCCACAAGCGGAGTGGCCGGAAAACGCAAAGCTGCGGGAGGTACTTCTTAAGCGGCTGAAGGCAGAGAATAAGAACATTGACGTAATGTGTCTGCTTTATTCTGACTTCATCAAAAAATATCGTGTTCCCGGAGCAGAAAGTCTCATCGCCTATCCGATGACAGAAAGCCCGATGCAGTGGGGCGTACACGTGTTCCGCGGAACAGCGGCAGTACTGCACTATTTATTTCTATACGATTGTTCAACAGATGAGCAGCGGATTTTAGGTCCGTTTCGCGACGCTCCGGAACGCGTGATCTGGCGGCGAGGGGACGGAGGACTCGTCATTCTGTTTTCCAACGTGATACGAGAACATCAGGATGCGTCGTCATGGTCCCAAATGCGCGGCCGTGGTGATGTGCGCTGCCTGTCGCCGGACAGCGCAATGCTTTGGCAATTCACACCGGAGCAGGAGGACTACATTCATATTGAATACATCCACACTGCGCCGGACGGCTTGGTCACACTGTTCGCCGGTTCGATCAACAGGTATGTCGCAACCGATGCCATGATCTGGCAGCTTGATGGAGAAACCGGTACGCTTGTGCGCCACGTTCGTATTCCCTGTTCGTTGGGTGTAACCCATTTGGCATATGCCGCATCCATTGGCGCATTTGTCTATTATGAACGCAGTACAAAATCATTGGTTCTTCTTAACGACGCTTTGGAGGAAATCCGCCGGCTTCCCTACTCCTGCAGCGGCTACTTCAAGGAATCTCAGTTCTGCGGTGAGCTGCTTTGGGACTGCGACGATCGCCGGACGGTACACCTTTTTGATCTGCGCAGCGGCGCGGAGGAAAAGGTCCGGCTAGAAATCCCCGCCTACCCTATCGCCATGCTGAACGACGGTCGAATCCTCGCCGTGCCGGAGCGCTTTAACGCACTGTTTGTTTTTGACCGCGAAGGGACGCTGCTATCACGCTGCAAGCTGCCCGCACCAGGTAAGCTGCTTGTGGAAGGCTATCCGGTTTCCGTTCCCGGCATCATCAGCGAAGTCATACAAGACAACGATGTAGTTTATGTAACAGAGAAACGGGCGCCGGATTCTCACGGCTTTCTTTTTGACGGTTATGACGAACACATTTCCCTCCATGTCTGGCGGCTGGACCCCGCAGCGAAATAACGCAGCAAAAAAGCACGCCAAAGGTTGTCTGACGAAGGGATGATATCGTGTCAATCGTTGTACTTGCCTTGCACTGCCGTTGACGGTTTCCGCAATCTTTTCGTCTGTTCGGAACCGTCACTTGAATGCAAAGAATCCCAAAAGGAGTGTTAAAAATGTTTCGACCGATGCGAAAGAAGAAATATGCGCTGGATGAAGCGGAGGCAAAGCACCTGCTTCATGATGCGCGGCGCGGAACGCTGGCCGTGAACGGCGAGGGCGGCTATCCCTATGCCTTTCCGATCAATTATTACTACGACGAAGCCGGCGGAAAGATTTATTTCCACGGCGGCCACGTTGGCCACAAGGTCGATGCGCTCAAGGCCGACGACCGCGTCTGCTTCACCGTCTGGGGCAACGAAACCGTCCGCGACGAGGCGTGGGCGCCGTATTTGCAGAGTGTGGTCGTCTTTGGCCGCTGCCGCCTGCTGCCCGACGATGCCGAGTCCGTCGCCCTGCTCAAGCGCTTTGCCATGAAATACTACCCCAGCGAAGCGTTGGTCGAGGAAGCCATCGCCGCGTCCACCAAGCCCGCCCAGATGTTTGAGATCACGATCGAGCATCTTACCGGGAAAATTGCGCACGAGCGCTGAATTAAGCGGCAGTCCCCTGCCAAGGTGTGAAATAGAGCTGCCCGCCGCATCTGTTGCTTCAGATGCGGCGGGCAGTTTTTATCGCAGCTCGGCGGTGAACTCGATCACGTCACCGGTGCATTTTGCAGTGATATTGCCGTGGTGCCCCTCGGCGATGCCGCGGGCGATGGAAAGGCCGATACCGAAGCCGCTCCCGTCGGCACTCCGCGAGGGGTCGGCGCGATAGAAGCGGTCAAAGAGCTTACCCGTTTCGGACGCAAGCGACGGGTCGCTGTGATTCCTCGTCCGCAGCGTCACGCCGCGGCGCGATTTTTCCAGCGAAACAACGATCGGCGTGTCCGGGTCGGCATACTTGATCGCATTGTCGAGCAGAATGGACACCAGCTGCCGTACGGCGTACTCATCGCCGCGATAGGTCAGGTTTTCGGCGATTTCTGCGGTCAACTCATGGCCCTTCGTGGCCGCAAAGTCGCGGAACGACTCCACCGTTTCGCTCACGGCTTCGCTGACGGCAAACGGTTCGAGCTTGAGCGGCGAGCTTTCCTCATCCATACGCGAGAGCGTAACAAGGGAATTGACCAGCTCCGTCAGCTTCTCCGTCTGCACCTGCGCCTTGTCAATCCACTTCTGCTTGCCGGTTTCCATTTCCAGCACACGCAGGCTGGTCGCAATGACCGTGATGGGTGTTTTCAACTCATGGCTCGCATCGGTGATGAACTGCTTTTGCCGCTCGGCACTGCGCACGACCGGGTCGATCGCCCGGCGCGACAGCAGCACGACCAGCAGGAACACAAGCAAAATACATCCTGCGTCCGCCG
The DNA here is from genome assembly GCA_902477055.1 of uncultured Eubacteriales bacterium. Taxonomy (GTDB): domain Bacteria; phylum Bacillota; class Clostridia; order Oscillospirales; family Oscillospiraceae; genus JAZOXB01. Next base: position 4,972 of record CABSFY010000065.1, on the reverse strand, counting down.
CAAGCGACCACAGCAGCACCGTCCGCACAGCCCGCTGCTCCTGATAGGCATCGAGGAAAATCGCCATGTTCCGGTCCTCGCCGTTGTCCGCAACGAGGAAGCGGTAGTCGCCGTAATGGCCGTAGCCCGCACCGTTTTCCAGTGCGGCGGCGAGATACTGCGCCGTGTCCTCCTCCGAAACGGAGGCGATCTTATCCAGCTCAGCCTGCGTCAACGTCCCATCGTCCGTATAGCGCAGGACGAAAAAGCGGGTGGAAAACGGCGTTTCCGCCGTGAAGGGGCCGCTTTTGCCCTGACGCACATCCAACGGCGGCTGTTCGGGCGGGTCGGGCAGCGTTACGCTCTCGTCCGGCAGCTCCGGCATATTGTCAGGCCGCGCGGAGATTGGAATCGTACCTTGATTTTCATAAATTAAATCCAGTGTCTGGCGCAGGTCGGCATCGGTAGACCAATAATTTGCGACGTTCAAAACAACCGTCAGCAGCAGCATGACCGCCGCGACGGATAGCGTTGCGATCAGGATAAAGCGATTGCGCAGGCGTTTTATCATAGCGTATCCTCCAGCGCGTAGCCGAGGCCGCGATTGGCCCGGAGCTGAACGCGCGAGCCGATTGTCTTAAGCCGCTTGCGGAGGTTGGAAATATTCACCCAAACGACGTTGATCTCTGCCTCGGCATCCCAGCCCCAGACCTTTTCCATAATGCGCTCGGCGGAAAAGACCTGCCGCGGTGAGCGCATGAACAGCTCCATCACATGAAATTCCCGGCCGTTCAACCGGACCGTCTGCGTTCCGCAGGACAGTATCCCGTTTGTCGGGTCGAGCGTCAGGTCGCCATAGCGCAGCAGAGTCGGCTGGTACGCCTCGCTCCGGCGGAGAACGGCGCGGACGCGGCTGAGCAGCTCGTCCGGGTCGAACGGCTTAGGCAGATAATCGTCCGCCCCGGCGTTAAAGCCGGTGATGCGGTCGTTTTTCTGTCCCTTCGCCGTCAGCATCATGATCGGCGTTTTCACGCCCTCCTGCCGCAGACGTTCCAATACTTGAATTCCGTCCATCTTCGGCATCATAACATCGAGAATGATCGCGTCGTAAGCACCGCTCACGGCATATTCGTAGGCATCAAAGCCGTTGTGGACCGCGTCCACGGAAAAATGGTTCTTTTCAAAAAAGACCGTCAGCGCTTCGGCAAGATCAAGTTCATCCTCCGCGATCAGCAGCCGCATGGTCATCCCTCCCCGGTGAGCTTCTCACCGACAGTATAAAAAATTCCGTGTGAAAAATCAATCCCCATTACAGTGCGTCGCGTTCCAGCTCTCGGCCGCAGACGATGTTGAGGTTGCCATTCCGGCACCGCAATGCATCCAGAAACTCCTTGGGAATCTGCTCCGTGCGCAGCGTGATGCGATATTCCAGCTCATAGAGCGTTCCCATATTGCTCGTTTTCACGCGCAGGAGCGTGTGCGATTTCGTGTACCTTTCAAGCAAATCGTCAAATAGCGATTCGTAGTCGAGCGTTTCCGGGATGGTGATTTTGAGCGTCCGTTCCGCAGGCGCTCTCTGGCCGAAGCGCATCGCCGTGAGCAGGAGCAGCACGCCGCCGAGGATGACAAAAAACAGAGCTGCCAGACACACAAAGCCCATGCCCGTGGCAAGACCGATGGCCATGGCGGAGAACAGCACGCCGATCTCCCGCGCGGTCCCCGGTGCAGAGCGGAAGCGCACCAGTCCGAACGCACCGGCCACCGCAACACCCACACCGAGGTTGCCGTTGACGAGCATAATGACCAGCTGCACCGCAAGCGGCAAAATCGCAATCGTGACCGCGAAGCTCTGCGTCGAGCGCGAGCGGTACATCCCGACCAACGCCAGACCGATACCGAGCGCAAGGGATACCGCCGTACAGATTAAAAAAGTCGAGAGGGTCAATTCTGACCCGATGATGGAATTAAGCACAGAGAAGCGCCTCCTTTGCTTTCTCTCCCATGGGGAGGTCGTTTTGATAGCAGCTGCCGTATTTGGAGAACGAAACCGGAAAGGCCCCGGCCTCGGACAGCAGGCGGCTGAGCCACAGCGGGCAGGCCGCCGGGAGCTTCAATTCCAGCAGCACATCGCCCGCCATCGTGATCGGTGCGCCGTGATCTCCGGCACTCAGCGACAGCTCCGTCGTGCGCCAGCGGAGGTTCGTATCAAAGGTAATGCGCAGCGACGGGTCCTCGATACCCATAAAGGCCTGCCGGTCGTAGCCGATGAACACCTTCGGCTCCGTGCGGTAGAACGACTGGAACCACGCAAGCTCCTTACCGATCTGACCGTAGCGCTCGGCGGGGATATCGCCGTTCAGCAACGGAGCGACCTCGTTCAGGCCAGTTGTGATGCGGCGCTTATAGACGATACCGTCAAACTTCTTTTTCAGCTCGACGAACACGCTGTCCATATTGCCCGGAACGCCGTAGCTGCGGACGCGGAGCTTTTCCTTGTAGGCGGGCTTTCCCAGAGAGGTGCGGATGAGCCGCCAGTCGTCGGTATCATAATAAAGATTGCAGATCGTGTAGTTACTGTAGCGATCGGCCTGCACATACGGGCGCATCTTATCAAGAAAAGATGCCTGTTGTTCCGCGCTGAGCAGGTACTTCTTTTCATATCGTTCAAAGCTGAATTGCATTGTCCTGACCTCCTTTGCACCCCCATCCTATGCTGCGAGCCTAAAAAGGACCTAAAAGAAAAAACGATTTTTCCTTTAACCAGCCTTTAAGTTCGGCGCGTATGCTGGCCGCATTCAAAGGGACAGCGGTCCCACAACCCTTGCACTACAATGACGAAGGAGGTCATTCTTATGAAAAAGAAACAGCTGCTCTCCATTCTGACCGGATCGGCGCTTCTGCTTTCCCTCGCCGCCTGCGGCACGGAATCGGGCAGCGCTACCGCCACTACGCCCTCGGAAACGGCGAGAGCCACCCAAGCGGCAACAACCGTCGCCCTCACCGGTGAGGAAACCGCACTCGCCTTTTCCGACAGCGGCATCAGCGTCACCTCCGGCAGCAGCAACGGCTTCGAGTGCGAAGGTACGGCGCTGACGATTGACGCGGCAGGCACCTACGTCCTCTCCGGCTCCTGCGCGGACGGCTCCGTTAAAGTAAAGAAAGGCACAACCGGCGTGACGCTCGTTCTGAACGGTCTGACGCTCACCAGCAGCAACACCGCACCGATCGCGTGCAACAAATCCACCGAAGTCACCGTCGTCGCCGCCGGCGGGACGGAAAACACGCTGACCGACGCGGCGGAGAACAATAACGACGATTACCCCGACAATGAAAACGCGGAAAACGCCGTTATCAAATGTAAGGACGGCTCGACCGTCACCCTCTGCGGCACCGGCACGCTGACGCTGAATGCCAACGGCAAGAACGGCATCAAGTCCGGCGCGACCACCGACGAGGAGGGTGAAGCCTCCCTCACCATCCGCGAGCTGACACTGAACATCAACGCCGCCGTAAATGACGCGGTGAACGCTGAGCAGTACCTCGCCGTCGAAAGCGGCGCACTGAACCTCGCCGCCGCAGACGACGCGCTGCACTGCGACCTGACCATGGATGTCGGCGCAGAAGGCACGGACGGCCCGACAATCAAGATCACCGAGGCCTATGAGGGCATCGAGGCCGCGACGCTGAACATTCAGTCCGGCGACATTTCCATCCTCTGCACGGACGATTGCATGAACGTTGCAAATTCCGACCTCGGCAGCTACGATTTCTCGATGAACATCTCCGGCGGCACGATCGTCGCCTACACCAGCGAAGGCGACGGGTTCGACTCCAACGGCAGCCTGACGATCTCCGGCGGCAATGTGACCGTCTGGACCGCCAGCTCCGCCGACAACCAGCCTCTTGATGCGGACGGCACGTTCTCCATCACCGGCGGCACCGTGCTTGCCGCAGGCGGCAGCGCAGGTATGGGCATGAACCTCAGCGCCACGCAGGCCTACGTCACCTTCGGGTCCACCGGCATGGACGGCATGGGCGGCATGGGCAATATGGGTGGGCAGCCCGGCGGCTTCGGCGGCGGAATGCAGCCCCCGCAGTCCGGCAGCGACCAGCCCGGCGGAGGTTTCCGGCCCGACGACAGCTTCCAGCCCGGCAGGGATTCCCAGTTCGGCGACAGCTTCCAGCCCGGCAGGGATTCCCAGTCCGACGACAGCTTCCAGCCCGGCAGGGATTCCCAGTCCGGCGGCAACGCGCCGTCCGACAGCGGCATACAGCCCGGCGGTATCGGCAACGCGCTGATTTCAAGCGGCAGCACCGTTACCATTCTCGATGCGTCCGGCAACGTCGTTTCCACCGGTGAAGCTCCCTGCAACGCAGCCTTCGTGTTCTTCTCCTCGCCCGACCTGAGCACCGATGAGAGCTATACGCTCTCCGCCGACGGCACATCCGCCGCAGCAGCCACCGCTCAGACCGGTACGTCCTCCGCACAATTCGGCGGCGGTCAGAGGCCCGGCAGCGAGCCTCCCGCTGCTCCCGGCGGCGAAGCCGGTGACAATCTTTAATTCCTTCAAAAAAACCGCCGCCCGCAGCAGCCGTGATTGACTGCTGCGGGCGGCAAGTATTCTTTTTTTAGGGTTCAATTTTCCCGTCTCGCATACGCAGGCAGAGATCGGCGCTCTCGGCGACGGCGGGGTCGTGGGTCACGACGATGACGCAGCGGTTTTTGTCATGCGCCAGCTTTTGCAGAATTTCTACAATGTTCCGGCTGTTCTCGCTGTCGAGGTTGCCGGTCGGCTCGTCGGCCAGAATCAGCTCGTTGCCTGCCGCCAGCGCCCGCGCAATGGCCACGCGCTGCTGTTCGCCGCCGGAGAGCATAACCACAGGTTAGTACAAATACCTTGGGGGATTGCTTTACAGAACGAGTTGAAAGTATGCCGGATCCTCATTTCCGCGAGGTGGCCAAAGCTTGTTTCCCAAAGGCCGTTATTGTCGC
>CABSFY010000064.1 GCA_902477055.1 uncultured Eubacteriales bacterium | reverse complement strand
ACGCGGTCGCCTTGGCGTAGTCGTTGATGTGTACCTTGTAGCCGTTCTTCGCGTCGTACCAGATGCAATCCGGCTCCGTCATCTCCACGCCGATATGCGTGTTGTTCGCGCTGCCGCCGACGTGCCATGCCCGGTAATTCCACGGCATCGTCTGCACCACCAGCCCATCCGCCTGCAAAACGGCATGGACGGAGGCCTCTGCGTTGGAGCGGTTGAAGTTGTTGGCAATCAGCTGCGCCGACGGCTGCTGCACGCCGATGCTGTGCAGCACAGCGCCCTTCGCGCCGTACTTTTGAAAATCGGTATACCGATAGTCCTGCTGTACCTCGTTGGCATAGTAGCTCGGATTCTTGGTGATAAATTGCTGGACGATCTTCATTGCGTCAGCCTCCCAATTTCTTGTTGTACTGCGCCGTGGAGATGCCCAGAATCACGCCCAAGAACGTGTCAACGGCGGTGATTGTGCCGACCACTTGCTCGGCATAGGGGAAGCCCCAAATTCCCGCCAGCGCGAAATACAGCGTTCCCAGCGCAGGCAGGAAGATCATGGCGATGTACTTCAGAATTTTGTACAGTTTGTCGTTCATCATAGTTGTTTTCTCCTTTCTTTCAGGTCTGTCATTGCAAAGCGGGCAGCGCCCGCCGTAGCAATCCGTTTTCCATCGGCTCCCCTGTGTAAGGGGAGCTGTCAGCAAAGCTGACTGAGGGGTTGCCGTGCCTTATCCCTCCACAGCAGCCTTCGCGGTGCTGCAAAGTGTGCATTGCGTAGGGGTGTTCTCAACGCCGCACAGGCACTTCCCACACACCCACTGTCCGTCGTGTCGGAACAGGAGCTTTTTCTCGTTGACCGGCCGTTTGCAGGCCATGCAGCGGATCAGGTGCTCTTGCTCGTCGTAGAGGACCGTCCCGAATTGGTATTCCTTCTTCATTTTTCCGCTCCCTTCGCCCGGCTCACGACGTGACCTCCCACGTCCTTACCTCAAGATAGATTTTGTCAATAAACGAGTTGCCGCCCAGTTTTTTGTATGCTTCGTAAAGGTACACGAAGTTTTCATACTCATACTGCCGTATCTGCTGGGTATCCTTGTGCTTGTAGTAGATTCGCAGCATCTCGCTTCGCAGCAGGCATTTCGTCCCGCTCATGACCTTGCCGATGCTCACGGCGCAGGCGGTAATGGTTCCGATAAGAGCGACCAACTCGCCGATAAGGGTTAAGATTTCTTGAGCGTCCAAGCGCAACGCCTCCTGCAAACAGTTTTTTTAAGCGGAGCCGACTTCTCGGCTCCATTGGAAGGCGCGACTTAGTATGCCACGCCGTAACGGTCAAATAATGCCTTGATTTCCTCTCGCTTGACGAGCTGCTTCTGCTGTCCCTTGTTGATGTTGTCATATAAAAGCTGCAACGCAACCCGTGTCGCGTCCTTGACCGCCGCAGTTTTTTCCTTCAGTTCCTTCTTCTTCACTCTGTCACCCCAAGTTCCGCGAGTGCGGCAAGGTAGTCCGGCTCCGTCGCCTCGTCGCTTGTATCGTCCTCAATCGGTGTCTCCGTCGCCTCATAGGTATACCGGCACGGGATGACATCTACCGCCTCGCTGTAGAGAATGCCGGTCTCGATCTGACGCAGATAGTGCGTGGCCTCCCCGCCGGTTTCACTGTCGGATGCCCAGTGCCGCACAAGGCGCTCGTCGAGCTGCTGCTCGTGTAAGTAGATCATTCGTTATACCCCCACAATATGGCTCGCGTATGTCGCCCAGTTTGTCGCTGCCTTCCATTCGTTCAAAAGCGCTGCCGGAACGCGGATTTGGCAGTCAGCGGCGATGCCGTTAAAGGCGTTTGTGTTGTCCAGTGTCGGGACTGCCGTGCAGGCGGTAAAGTCGTAGAAAGCCATGCTTCCGCAGTATTGGAACGCTTGCTTGCCGATGCTGGTAACGCCGCTCGGTAGCGTTATCTGAGCGAGGCTGTAGCAGTTGTAAAGCATTTCGATGCCGATGCTGGTAACGCCGCTCGGTAGCGTTATCTGAGCGAGAGCGTAGCAGTTGTAAAACGCGTAGTTGCCGATGCTGGTAACGCCGCTCGGTAGCGTTATCTGAGCGAGACTGCGGCAGTTGTTGAACGCGTAGTAGCCGATGCTGGTAACGCCGCTCGGTAGCGTTATCTGAGCGAGAGCGTAGCAGCCGGAGAACGCATAGTTGCCGATGCTGGTAACGCCGCTCGGTAGCGTTATCTGAGCGAGAGCGTAGCAGTTGTAAAACGCGTAGTTGCCGATGCTGGTAACGCCGCTCGGTAGCGTTATCTGAGCGAGGCTGCCACAGGAGGATAGCGCGTAGTTGCCGATGCTGGTAACGCCGCTCGGTAGCGTTATCTGAGCGAGGCTGTCACAGGAGGAGAGCGCGTAGTCGCTGATGCTGGTAACGCCGCTCGGTAGCGTTATCTGAGCGAGACTGCGGCAGAGTTGGAACGCTTCCTTGCCGATGCTGGTAACGCCGCTCGGTAGCGTTATCTGAGCGAGGCTGCCACAGTATTGGAACGCATCGTTGCCGATGCTGGTAACGCCGTCCCCAAGAAAAACGCGCTGAATTGCATTCTGATAGGCGCGATTCCTGTTATCGTTGGCTTTACTATAACAAAGTAGTCTCCCTCCTCCGTAGGCCCCAACAATACCAAACGTCCCATTTACCGTCAGCGTAATCACATAATCCCCCGCCGCAGCGTAATTGTGCGTCGGTGTCAATTTGACGGTGCTAACACTTGTCCCGGTCAGCGTGTTTGGCGTGGTGCCGTCGCCCCAGTCCACTGTTACCGTTCCGTTCGGGCAAACGCCCAGCATCGGACTTTTGCGGCCCTCTTGGAGCGTGATGTGAATTCTCGTCTTTCCGTCTGTGGTGATATACATCGCGCCGACGTTCATCTTGGCGTTTTCTGCCTTCAGGTCTGCCAGCGTCCAGTTCCAGCCTTGGCACGTCATCCCGTCGTGGGTAGGGTAGTCCGGCAGCGCGGTTTTTCCCGCCAGTTCCGATAGTGACCACGCCGCAACGCAGGTGCCGTCGTAGTCGTAGAAGTTGATGTCCTTCGAGGAGACCGCCGTCGTACCGCCGCCCGTCGCCACATCCACGGTCACATTCGCCTTTTCCATCACGTCATACGGCGCGTCCGGCATAATTTCGGTCGTGCCGTTCGAGGTAATGGTGACATCCTTCGACGGCTGGACGGCGAGGTTCGCGGGTTGCTTTACGCCACACTTTTCGAGCCACGTCAGCAAATCTCCGGTCGGCGCGGTAGCAAATGTAAGTTTCCGGTAGGCTTGGGAAGTCCATTCATCGAACGCTTTTACTACAGTGCTATCATACGATATCTGTCTCCGGAAATTTGTTGTTAGCCGAATTGAACTAAAAGATAGCCCATTGGAAGTAAAAACTGCATTAAATTCCGCGCCAGTGCCGCTGGGGTCATATGCTGCGCTATCTAGCACCCAAGTTTCGCTGGTGGAGCCGCCGCCGCTTTCCAGCGTGCCGGTAATCTGCGCCCCGCTTGCGTCATGGGCGGTGACGCCCTTTTTGAGCGTCGCCGCCGTGACAGTATCAGCGGTCAAATCAAGAATCGTCTGGTTATTGACAATAACTTTATTCGCTGCCATTTCTGCTTTCCTTTCTGTTCCGAGTAGCGGTTCAGCCGATGGTGACGGTCTGACCTCCCTGCGCGTTGTCAACGCGAGCCACGGGGATTGCGTTGACTGTGACCTGCGACAGACAGTTGTATCCCTCATCGGGAAGAACCTCCTGCGCCGCAAACGTCGGGGTGATGGTTTTGGCCTGCGGCTTCATGTCCTCAGAGCCGCTCATCGCACCTTCGACACCGAGGATGGTCACGCCCTCGCGGATGTTCGCGGCAATGATCTTCGCCTGCTCGGTCGGGTCGATCTGTGCCTTGCCGGAGCCGTCGTGGTAGCCCATGGGGATGGTAACCGGCGTGTCGGCCTTGGTGATGTTCAGGGTCTTTGCGCCGTTGTTGGGCATCGTGCCGGTGATTTTCTGTCCGGACACATAAGCGGTCTTACCGAGCAGGATTTCCGCTGCACCGGCAGTAGCATCGCTGGTGTCTGCGTCAAAGGTGCTGGTGCCGGTGATAATAGCGCCGGATTTGTCGTGGGCGGTGTAGCCCTTGAGTAACTTGTCAGCGACTACGGTATCGGCAGTTAAGTCGATGAGCGTGGTACCGTTGGCAAGCACGACCTTGTTTGCGTACTGGTTAGCCATTTGTGATTCCTCCAATAAAAATAGTTTGCCCTCCGCTAGGATTGCTCGTCCTAGAAAGGCCGATGGGATTTACCGTAACGTCCTGCGCCATGAGCTTTCCCTCTGTCGGCAGATCGGTAGGGTCGTCAAAGATGGGCGATACCTTATAGGGGCCTTCGTAAATCGCGCCACCGCCCGAGATCAGACCAATTTTCCCGTCCACCACGCCCAGAACCTTCCCGTTGTCCTCCTCGGTAACGGTCGGGAGCTGATTTTCTGCATAGAGCTTTTCATCTTTCCCAATTCTTACGGGGACGGTATCTTGCTCGGTCGCGGGGTCAGCCTTTACGCCGCCCAGCTTGTCGCTCGTTGCCGGAGGAAGCACATAACTCGACGGCAGCCCACCGCCAAGCGTCTGGATTTCCACCGCGATTTGCTCAGGCTTTGGCTCGATTTGCGCCGGAATCGGCTGCGCGTCTGCCGTTTCGGGCGTGGCCAACTGCGTCTCGCCGAATGGCGTTCGGAAGATTGTGCCGTCAACGAAGATGCATTGCCGTTTCGAGGAAAACGTCTCTCCGCTGGCCATTTGAATCTGCGCCTGATAGTAGGTTTCGCCCTGCGGCAGCGCGTAGCTCTGGGCCTGCGTCACCGGGAAAAGCCAGTACCCGCCGCTGTAGCGGAGCCGTCCGCCCGGCCAGCTTGCCGTCAGGTTGCCAAGCCCCAGCCGAACGCTGGCGACGTTTTCGTTTGTGATGGTTGTTTTCCCGCTTTTTACAAGGAATGGGATGGAATAAGCCGAGCCCTTCAGAAAAACCTCTGCCATTTCAGCACCTCCTAAATCAGTGTGACGCGCGGGGGCGCTTTCGGCATCGTGGCGACGTATGCGCAGTTTTGCTCATACTTCCGAAGCTCGTCCTCGAAGATTGCCCTGCTTTCACTGCGGCTTTTGGATGATTTATCTGTGTAGTTCGCCTCGTTCACGGTTTCAAAGCTTGCGTCGTGGATTTTCGGCGTTCTGTTCAGCCAGTCTCGGTCAAAATGCTCGTCCCACACCACCGCCACGGCCAGCGCCAGCAGCCGCTTTTGCGTAAAGGTCAGGTCTTGGAACTGCCCGTCCGTGTAAAAGTCGATGCTGTAGACCACGCCGCTTGCGTCCTGCGGCGGGAACGTGATTTTCCCGCTCCCTGCGTCATAGGTTGCGTTCGGATAGGCAATCGCGCCGGTTCCGTCCGGCAGGAGCATCGACACGCTCATCAGCTCAAAGCCTACCAATCCGGTAGATATTTCAACCTTCTCGCCGGTGGTGTCGTTTTCCGATACTCTCCATTCCATCGAGGCGTATTCCGGCTCCACCAATCCGCTTTGCATGTGCTGTAGCAGCTCCGGAGGACGGCAGAGCAAAGGAAGCGCCATTGTGACATAGGCGGATTTCGCTCGGTAGAACTCTGCCGCATTGGTCGCAAGCTGCTTTCTCCACCGAATATCGTTGATAACCGTGAGCGCTGCGGTGAGAATGTCGCTCCAACTTGTCGTCACGTTGGTCACTTCCTTTGAAATAGTCTTATTTTTTATGGGGAAATCGCGTAGATTTGCTTACTTCTTCACGAGTTCCTTTGCAAAATCCTCAATGACCGGCTGCAAAAGGCCGCCCTCCACAATGTGGGTCGTCAGCGCATTTACCGCCTTCACGCGGTCAAGAGAGAGCCGGTTGTCCTTGTCTACCCGCGCCTGCGTGATTCTGCGGCACACAAAGCGCTTGTGTTCGTCGCAAAGATGGGAAACGATGTCACACAACTGCGCGGTGTCAAAGTCCAGCATGTGGTCAAATACGCGCTCGGACAGCACCTCGCCGTCCTTGTAGTCGCAGTTCCAGCGGATTCTTTCGTCCTCCGTCAGCCCGTCCACCACCAGAATATGGCGCTTATCAATCAGGAGCCGTGCCAGCGGCGACATGAACTTGCCTCCAAACTCCTTCTTCGGGATTTCCAGATACGAATTCGGACGCATCGCGCCGTAGCCCGGAAGCTCCAACTGGTTCTCCTTCGATACCTCTGCGATAAACAGCACGGTAACAACGCTGTCGCCGGCCGTCTGCGCGGGGAGCGGTGCGGGAGCATAATTCGCGATAGCCTGTTGGACTGCCGCCGCGATCATAGCGTCCAGCTCAGCCTTCGTGTAGGTCTTTTCTGCTGCGGGAGCCGCCGTTTCAGCGGTTTCCTTCGGCGCAGCCGTGGTTTTCTTCGTGTAGGTTCGCTTCGTTGTCTCTGCCATAGGTTTTTACCTCCTCAACTATGGTGATAATTCGTTTTTTAAGTGCCGCTCGACGGAGTCGAACCGTCGTGCCTTTCTGTACTTGCCGAAAGGAGACCATCCCAGAGCGGCGGATAGGGGAGGGCGGTTTCCCGCCCTCCGAAAAAGGCTTGGATTAGATAACGTTCTGGATAACGGCGACCTTGGAGGCAAACACAGGCTTGAAATCCATGAGCGTGCTCATGTTGATGCTGATCTCAAAGTCCGCAGTCTCGGACGGGGTGTACTCCATCGCAACGGGCCAGCCCTCGGCAATCGCGCCGTAGATGGGAGCCATCGCGTCGCCGACACGCGCGGTAATAAACAGGTGCTTGTCGAGGTCGATCATCGTGCCGGTGGTGTTCACCGTGCCGGGAACCATGGCAGGCATGATCTCGAACAGCGGCACGCGGCCAACCATGCTCACGAAGCCGTTGCGCATCCATTCCTCGCCGAGCTGATAGGTCAGCGCAGCGTCAGAGGCGGTGCCGGAAGGCAGCACCTTCTGGAGGCTTGCGTAGTTGCCGAACGCCATCAGCTGCTCGCGGCGAACGCCGTTGGCAACCGCAGCGGCAGTGGTCGCGGATGCCCAGTTGGCGGAGGTGTAGGAGTCGAAGGTCAGGTAGGAGGGGACGTACATGGTGTTAGTCGCCGCGTTCAGCAGCGCCTTGGTGTAAAGCGCGGTGATCTTGCTCCACAGGCCACGGATAATGGCGGTGTAGTACCAGCCGGCATCCATACCGTTGTCCGAAGCGACGAGCTGGAACCACTTGATGGTGCCGTTGCAGACGTACATCTTCGGGTTGAGGGTGATGGTGTCGCCGTACAGGTAGTTCTTGGTGGTGCTGTGGCCGGAGCCGGGAGCGCTGTCCTCCCACAGGAACGCCTCGTTGGACTGCACGTTGATTTCAACCGTGCGGCCAACCGGAGCGCTGCGCAGATTCAGCATCTGGCCGCCAAGGTCGGAAATGACGCTGTACAGAAGGGGAGATACGACCTCTGCGTCAATGTAGGACATCGTGCGCAGGAAAATCGGGTCTTTCCAGAGGTTCATGTCGCTCTTGACCGCTTCCACGTTCTCCGGAGCGGGCTTGCCGACCGCCGCGTAGGCTTTGGTCGCACAGAACAGGAGCTTCTTCTCCATGTGCTTGCGGGCCGCAACGTCGTAGCTGCCGCCAAACTGCGCAAGGCGGGAAACGAAGCCCTTCGGGTCGAGCTGCTTGCCGAGATATTCGGTAGCGCACAGACGGCCGGAGGCAATCAGCTCATCGCGGCTGATTTTGTTCGCGCCGGTGCCGATGGTCTCGTCGTTGTTGCTGTGATAGATAAAAACATTGGTGTCAAGGCTGTTGAGCTTCAACATATTACTTCACTCTCCTTTTCTCTCAGGACTTGGCTGCCGCTGCGCGGCAAACCTCGCAGACATAGCCGTTAAATCCGGCGTAGCGAGCGCCCTTCGTGAAAGGCTTGCTGCGGAGGATTTTCAGGTACACGCCGCTGCCGTCTGCGGGTGCGGTCTTGGAGGCCACGAGCAGACCGTTGACGATGGTCGCATACAGGAAGGTGCTGTCCGTGGGAGCGGTGGAGAAGTTTTCCGCGCCCCACGTGTACTGCTCACCGACAATCAGCTCGGTAAAGTCGCCGCGCTCGCCTGCGGGAAGCTCAAGGCCGAGGGTGTTCGCACCGGCATAGTAGGTATTGCCGCCGATGGTGCCCTGCTGTGCGTTGTAGGAATTGAAGGCATAAATGCCGGTGTGGTCGCCCAGACGGTCGCCGGAGGTGCCGGCCGCCGCCGCGATAAAACGCCACGTGTTGCCGTTGAGAATGTCAGCGCCGTTCGCGCCGTTGCCCTCGTAGCCCTCGTTCGCAGCCAGCTCGGAGCGGGTGCAGAGGAAGCCGGCCGGGCAGATGTCGGGAACGAAGGAAGTTCCGGTGCCGCTGCCGAAATAACCGGGGACATTCTGGATGTTGTTTCTCGTGATGTTGCTCACGGAAACCTCAAATGCGGTTTTAGCGATAGAAGCCATAGTAGATTCACCCTTTCATTATTTCATGAGGTTGTTGTAGATGTTTTCGATTTCCGAGCCGGAATTCGTGCCGTCCTTACCGGCAACCTCGAACGCGTAGGTTTTCTTCTGCGCGTTTCTGGTCTGCTCGGCGTTGCGCTTGTCGATCTCCATCTGCTGGCGCATGGCGCGCTCGCAAACGGCATCCTCGGCAGCGCGGTCGCCGCACCATTCGCCGGCCTCGTTGCAGATTTCGTTGAAGCCGCCTGCCTCGGCGCGCTCCAGCACGGGCTTGATGACCTCAACGCTGATGCGGTCGATCTCGTCGCGGTTTTCGTTCAGCTTTTCGAGGAACGCTTCGGCAGCAGCCTTTGCGGCGGCCTTGCGGCGCTTGTCCTCGGCCTCCCGCATCGCCTTGACGCTGTTGTTGGCGGCGGCAAGGTCAGCCGTCAGCTTCTCGTTCTGCTCGCGCAGGACGCGGTTCTCGGCGGTCATGGGCGAAAGCGCCCGTTCGATTGCGTCAAAAGCATCAACGCGAACACCGCAGGAGAATTCCGCACTCACGGAGTCTCTGTGGAAGCCCTCGGGGACAATGGTGTCCTCCATGCCCGACATCGTGTAAACAATGGGAGCGCCGTCCTTGTCAATCATGCAAACATGAATGCCATTGTCGTCGCTGCCCGCTGCCAAAACGGTGTGCTCGGCAAAGCGGCTCTGAAGCTCCTTGAGCTGGTTCTTACTGAAAAGATTCAAGGTTTTCACTCCTTTTCGATCTTGATGTTGATTGTTAGGCTTGCTGTTTGCTTGTGGTTTGCCGTTGTAGGATGCAGCCCGGACCTTTAGCTCATTGAACTGCTTCATTTCCTGCAAGGCGGCTATGTGAGCGCCTGCGACTGCCGGAGTAACATGGTCGCCTAAAATGGTTGTGCCGAGGATTTTGTATTCCTCCTCTACCTCGACGTCGCCCTCCATGTGGGCTTTCGTCACCAAGGTCTCGATGGAGATGCTCATGCTGCGCCCCTGTCGCGCGTCACGCTCAATCTTTTCCACCAGCTCCTTGGCGTACCATTTCCACAGGCGGCCTCTGCCGACAATCCATGTATGTCCGTCCCTCTGCTCAAGCCGTACATCGGCTTGGTCATCGGAAAGAGCGCCAACAATACGTTCTGCGGTCGCGCCGGTAAACGACGGCGCTTCCTCTCCCGTTCGCGGGTCGGTTTCCATGCGGAAATTGTGTCCGTCGCCGATGCCCTTGCCGCCGTTGGTATAGGCAATCAGGATCGGCGTACCCGCAAACAGTGCTCTGTGCTGTTCCAGATTGATGTATTTCCAGTTGTTCCGGTTGACGAGATCATTCAATAGCCAGATTTCCACGTGGAAATTGAACGCGTCGTCTGTCGAAAGGAATCGAAATTCGCCGCAAAAGCTCCGGTAGCGGTCGCCTCCGGCCGGTTTCTTAAAGGGCATTACGCATCCGCCTCCGTTTCTTCCTCGTCCAGCAGGTGCAGCACCCAATTATCAAACGAGCTGGCGCTCTCGGCTTCCTCGTACATCTTCCATGCGTACAGGAACCGCTCGTGCCGCTGGCTGTTGGCAACTTGCAGATTTTCAAACTGCCGCGCAATCGCCCAAGCGTTCTGCTCGTCGCAGAGGCGAATCAGCGTCTTGAGCTTCCGCTCGATCTCCTCAAACACCCGCATTGCCATCTCAAAGCAAGTGCCGATTTCGCCGCCGTCCGACAAGCCGACGCCCGGAAATTCCGGTGTCGCGCCGTAGTCCTGAATCACGTGCCGCTGGTGCAGAATGTCTCCGATCACGTCAAACTGCGTTGGGAACCAGTGCGCCGTCCGGTGGAACATCTCCGAAAGATGCACCAGTCCGCCCTCAATGAGCAGCAGCTCCTTCATCTGGTCGAACCACCGTGTGCCGGTTTCGTAGGCCTCGGTAGCCTCCCGCGCCGGTTGCCGCAGAAATTGCCATCGCGCCTCGTAATCTCTTAAAGCCATGTGATAATCACTTCCTTGGTTGAATAATCTGTGAAAGCAACAAAAAAGAGACCCATTAACACAGTCTCCTGTGTCAATGAGCCTCTTTGCTCTTCACAGCCGCCCATTCGCGGCTGCATTACACTATGTAGTTTATGAATTCCTCGGCAAAAGCCCCAGCTCTTCCAAAAGGCCGAGCAGCCTTTCCCGCCGTTCGGGGTCTTTCAGCGTGTGCCGAATCATATCGGTGATTTCCTCTAACGAATAGCCCTCAAACATACCCTGCGCCTCCAATCAAGCGCCGAGGCGCATCATGCGGAACAGTTCGCGCCCTTTTACGGTGATGAGGGTCTGTGTGCCGCTCCATTTGGTTTGGTTGTTGAAGGTTTCTTTTAATACAAACAGCCCGTCGTTCTTGCTCTCGTATGGCAGGAGCTGTCCCTTTTTCCCACGGTACAGGTATCTGTGCTTGACCAAATCCGCCGTGAACTTCCTCGGCGCTACGCCCAGCTCCTTCGCCGTCTCGTAAATGCCGGTCAAGGTTTCCCTGTCGCACAGCTCATCGAAGTATTCCGCTTTCGGCTGCATGATTTGATTCTGCACCGTCAGGTCGGCAATTCTCGCCTCGCGCTCTGCCAGCGTTCTTTGCGCCATCAGCAGCGCCGAAGCCATCAGCTCCGCCGGTGTCATGCTCTCTTGCCCGGCGATATACCCGCCGTTCTTGCGGATAGAGGGGAGAACTTCGGACGTTACCCAGCGCTTGAACTTCTTTGCTGCTGGGAGCTTGGAACTCATGATAAGCGAGTATAACCCGCTTTCGTTAATGAGCCAGCCGCCGCGCTGTCCGAGATTTGCAGAAAAACTCGATAGCGTTTTGCTATTGAGTTTGTCCTCGTCATCTACATGGTCTGATATTGCTTCGTTGGGGTTTGCATATCCAAGGATTTCGGCTACATCCTTTCCGACGAGCCACGGCTCATCGTCGATAGCCAAAGTGCGGATTTCTCCGAATTCTTCATTGCTGAAAATCTGAATCTCGTTATTCATAATAGCTCCTTTTCAAAACAATGTTTGACAAGGAAGCCGCTCCGATGTATAATGATTTCGGATAGGTTTCCCTGTCCTGACTGATAGGGTGTTGGTTTGTTGTGAGAGGCGGCCAACACTCTATTTTATTTCGTCTGCCAACTTCTTAATCCCTCGGCGAATCGCCTCTGCTCTGTCTACGTTCTTTTTCTCGCAGTACAGATGCAGTGTTTCAGCGGATTCCCTGTCCAATCGGACGGTAATGCGCTCTTGCTTCGGGTTTTCTGTTGGTCTGCCGGTTCTTGGCGACAATGTACCTCACCTCCAACTTTTGTCTGCCATAAGTCTATTATAACTTATGTCCGCCAAAAGTCAAGGATAATTGAAACGGCAGAATGTACGAAATTCAGGAGCTAAATTTGTGCAAGGTGACGAATTTGTAGGAGTAATCGCAAGAATAACGTTGTTCAGTGTGCAAGGGGTGAACGAAATGGACACCCCTTATTCAAATGAAAAAATTCTGAAAAGTAGTTGCTTTTTTGGAAACAGTTGTATATAATATAGATGCAGGCAGAAATGCACTGTATACTCGTGGAACCGAATTAGCGTTTAAGCGCTATGCAATAGCGCCGGACACGGGGAGCCGCCTTCGGGCGGCTTTTTTTGTATCGAGGTGTCGGTTTTTGAATATTTTTGTCTACTCTGATGAGTCGGGGGTCTTAGATAAAGCGCACAACAAATACTTCGTGTTCGGCGGTCTTATTTTCTTGTCCGGAGATGAAAAAGACATTGCGGCAAGAAAATACATAGCAGCAGAACAGGTGATTCGCAAGCGGAACAATTACGGACGCGACGTGGAGATTAAAGCCTCTGTGATTAGCGCCAAAGAAAAATCAAAACTTTATCGTTCGCTGAATAGCTCCTATAAATTTGGCGTGATCGTCCATCAGGAACGCGTGCTTAACACGATTATGCAAAACAAGAAATCGAAACAGCGTTTTTTGGACTATGTTTTCAAAATTGGCGTTAAGCGGTGTTTTCAGGAGCTGATAGCCCGTGGCGTGATTCAGCAGGGGAAGGTCGAGAACATCTATTTCTCTGTTGACGAACACTCGACCTCAACGAACGGACTGTATGAATTGCGCGAATCATTGGAAGAAGAATTCAAAAACGGAATGTTTTCCGCCAACTTTACGCGATTTTTCCCGCCGATTTTCCCGTCTGTTAAGTCTGTAACACTGAGATTCTGCAATTCCGCGTCTGTCACGCTTGTACGTGCTGCGGATATTGTCGCGAACAAAGTATATCACAATGCCATAAGTAATAATTTTGAAAATACGTTCGACGGTCAAACAGATAAACTGTTTATCTCCAACCTACCATAGTCGGAAGCATAAGGCAGGGGCATGACGGACTCGAACCGCCATCGGATGCAGCTCCATCTACCGGCGCAGCCTATCTCTTTGTAGACCGCGTTTTTGAACTAATGCCCCACATGTCGCCGGATTTTCACCGGCACGGATTGTTTCATCCCGGACGCTCGGCCGTCTCGCAGCTCGCAAAAGCGCCATCCGTCGTGGGGCGTTAACAGAAAGGAGGCCAATGCAACGAAATGCAAGCCGCCGCGCACCGGAATTGAACCGGTCATTGAGGGTCATTCAGCCCTCCCAGCCACCTAGGGCGCGGCATATCGGCGGG
>CABSFY010000063.1 GCA_902477055.1 uncultured Eubacteriales bacterium | reverse complement strand
AAGGGCATATCGATGAAGTCCCTGGTGCTTGCTTTTTTCGCCCAGATTAGGGTGGGTGCTGGGGGTTAAGGTTTTCGGGCGAGGTGTAATGGCATATACCAACCGACCCGGATTCCGTGGAGACCTGCTATCGTGCGACAGCCGTACAGTACCCTCTCCGGAGGGCGCCCGGACTGCGTACGAGACAGGAATAGAACCTGCATCGCGGTGCGCAGAATCGTGTGCTGTGTGCAGTGTAGCCTGCCTTGCGTGGGTAAGCTGGGATCGGGGAGCGAAGCGTTTCCGGCCGTGGCCGCGGCCGAGGGCGATATTGCCCCGTGAAATCTTACCTGCAAAAGAGGATAGAACCGTCGCTCGATGTTGTGGAAAACACCTAGGCTGTCTTTCCCCAAGGGGCAGATGGAGGATTGCAGTGCGGACTAAGTGGCAATCGGGTAGCGGAGGACGGTAACGCTCCGCCGCGGCTTTAAACGGAAACGACCATCCGGCGACGGATGGCAGCCAAAGGGGAAATCCAACCCGACCTAAGCCGCAAGATTTACTCTTTCTGCTGCCACCCCTGTATTCGTAAAAGCACCTGTACACAGGCAAGAACGTTGGCGGGCCAAGCCCGCCATCCTTGCGCTTGCGCAAGGAAACAAGTGATATCCATTTTATCCGGAGGTTTTTTGTGGCTAAGGACGACAACCCTCGAAGTAAGACGAAAAAGACAAAGAAAGACAGCAATGTTCGTTGGATCGTGACGATTTTCTTCGTTGCGATGATCATCTCCTCGGCGATTTCATTTTCTTCCTCTCTGGTTCTGGAGGATGCCGGAATTGTCGGGGCGTTTATTGTCCTGCTGCTGATTGTGCTGCTGGGCATCATTTTTGACATTATCGGCGTGGCGGTCATGTCTGCGAACGAAAAACCGTTCCATTCCATGGCGGCCAAGAAGGTTCCCGGTGCGGCGGAGGCGCTGAAGCTGCTGCGCAATGCGGACAAGGTGTCCAGCTTCTGCAATGACGTTGTAGGCGACATCTGCGGCGTCGTGTCCGGCTCGGCCTCGGCGGTTATCGCGGTCAAGGCGCTGTCGAACCTCACCTCCGAAACGGTGGGCCAGCTCATCATGTCCGCGTTTGTCGCGGGTCTGACCATCGGCGGCAAGGCCTGCGGCAAGGGCATCGCCATGAAGCAGGCGACACGCGTCGTTTCTCTGGTTTCCAAGCCGATCTATTACATAAAGTCGCTGTTCCGGCGCAGACCGAGAACGAAAAAATAAGCGGCATTTGACAGGTTGTGTGAGCTTGAATTTGCTGAATCAAATCAATTCCAGAGCCGATCTTCTTGCGCTTTCGCCTGCGGAGCTGCCGCAGCTCTGTGCAGAGATTCGGGAATATCTGGTGCAGCACGTGGCGAAAACCGGCGGCCACCTGGCGTCGAATCTCGGCGTGGTGGAGCTGACGGTGGCGCTCGAGCGTGTTTTTGACACGTCAAACGATCGACTGCTGTTCGATGTCGGGCATCAGTCCTACGTGCATAAGCTGCTGACCGGGCGGCGGGAGGCGTTTTCGACGCTGCGCTCCCTCGGCGGCATGGCGGGCTTCCCCAAGCCGGAGGAAAGCCCGTGCGATGCGTTCGTCGCGGGCCACGCGTCCTCCGCCGTTTCCACAGCGCTGGGTATGGCGCGGGCGCGGACGCTGCTGGGGAAAAAGCAGCATATCATTGCCCTCATGGGCGACGGCGCCATGACCGGCGGCCTTGCCTACGAGGCGATGAACGACGCGGGCGAAACGAACGAGCCGCTCATCGTCATTCTCAATGACAACGGAATGTCCATCACGAAAAACGTCGGCGGAATGTCACACTATCTGTCCGAGCTGCGCCTACGTCCCGGCTATTTCCGCCTAAAAAAGGCTTACCGCACCGTGACGCAGAAGCTCCCCGGCGGCAGGGCGATTTACAACTTTACAAGCAATCTGAAGGATCGCTGGAAGCGGATGGTCCTCGGCTCGACGCTGTTCGAGGAGATGGGCTTCGCCTACTACGGCCCCGTGGACGGGCATGACGAGCAGCGGCTGGAATATATGCTGCGCGTCGTGAAGGAATGTAGCCAACCTGTCCTTTTGCACGTCATTACGCGCAAGGGCATGGGCTATGCGCCCGCCGAGGAGAACCCCGACGTGTTCCACGGCATCGGCGCGTTCGACCCGGACAGCGGCAAGCCGCTTTCCGCGCCGAAAACCACATTTTCCGACACGTTCGGCCAGACGCTCTGCGAAATTGCGCAGGACGAGCCGCGTGTGTGCGCCATTACGGCTGCGATGCTGCACGGCACAGGTCTGACGCCGTTTGCCGAACGCTTTCCGAAGCGCTGCTTCGATGTCGGCATCGCCGAGGGCCACGCGGTTTCCATGGCCGGCGGCCTCGCGGCGCAGGGCATGATCCCGGTCGTCGCGATCTATTCGACGTTCTTGCAGCGCGCCTACGATATGCTGTTACAGGATATTGCAATGCAAAAGCTCCACGCCGTGTTTGCCGTGGACCGCGCGGGCATCGTCGGCGAGGACGGCGAAACGCATCAGGGTGTGTTCGACGTGAATTTCCTGCGCTCGGTCCCGAACCTGCGCGTGCTCTGCCCGTCGAATCAGGCCGAGCTGCGCCTCATGCTGCGGCAGGCTGTGACGGAGCTGGACGGCCCGGTCGCGGTGCGCTATCCGCGCGGCGGCGATGGCGCTTTCACGCAGGCGGCGACGCAGGCGGTCGTCCGTCCCGGCGAGCAGATCACGCTCGTCAGCTACGGCATTATGATCAATAACGTATTATCTGCGGCGGAGCTGCTGGCGCAGGAGGGCATTTCCGCCGAGGTCGTCAAGCTCCCCGCCATCAAGCCCATCGACATGGCGGCCGTCGCGGCCTCCGTCCGCAAGACCGGCCATCTGCTCGTTGCGGAGGACGCGGTCTGCATCGGCTGCGTTGGCAAGGAGGTTGCCGCCCTGCTGCGGACGGTGGACCTGACCGTCCCGATGCGCCTTTGCAACATCGGCGACCGCTTCGTGCAGCACGGCAAGGTCCCGGAGCTGCACCGGCTGCTGGGCTTGGACGCGGCCTCGCTGGCGCAGGCGGCAAAGGAGGTGCTGCGGCATGAAAAATAAGGAACGGCTGGACGTGCTGCTCACACAGAAGGGCCTGTGCGAAAGCCGTGCGAAGGCGCAGGCGCTCATCATGAGCGGCGAGGTCTATGTAGACGGGCAGAAATGCGACAAGGCCGGAACGCCCGTTGACAACGCGGCGCAGATCGAGATTCGCGGCAGCCACTGCCCCTATGTCAGCCGCGGCGGCCTGAAGCTGGAAAAGGCGCTGCGCGACTTCGGCATCGACCCGAACGGTTGGGTTTGCAGCGATTCGGGCGCGTCCACGGGCGGCTTTACCGACTGCCTGCTGCAACAGGGCGCGAAAAAGGTTTTTGCCATCGATGTCGGCTACGGGCAGCTCGCATGGAGCATCCGCACGGACCCGCGCGTCGTGTGCATGGAGCGGACGAACATCCGTTACGTGACCCCAGAGCAGCTCGGCGAGCCGCTGGACTTCTCGGTGGTGGACGTGTCGTTCATCTCGCTGCGCCTCGTCCTGCCGGCGATCAAGGCCCTGCTCAAGCCGACGGGGCAGCTTGTGTGCCTCATCAAGCCTCAGTTTGAGGCCGGGAAGGACAAGGTCGGCAAAAAGGGCGTTGTCCGCGATCCGGCCGTCCACTGCGAGGTGCTGGAGCATTTTCTGGCGTTGGCGGCGGAGCTTGGGCTGACGGTACGCAATCTGACCTTCTCTCCGGTCAAGGGGCCGGAGGGCAACATCGAATTTTTGGGGCATCTTTCGATGCTCCCGGAGGGCGCGATTACGCCGGATGTCAAGGCGCTGGTCGCCGCCGCACACGAAACGCTATGAAAAAAGTCGTCATGACCCCGAATCCGTATCGGGACAAAAATTTCAAATTCGCCAATCAAGCCGAGAAAATTCTCCGCGATGCAGGGCTGGAAACGCGCATCTGCCTCGCCTTCGACGTAGACAAGAGCTTCGAGCTGCCGGAGGACGTGGCGCTGCACGATCTGAGCAAGGAGCTGCGCGACGCGGACCTGCTGATCTGCTTCGGCGGCGACGGGACGATTCTTCACGCGTCCAAGGCCGCGACGTATGCCAAGGTGCCGATCCTCGGCGTGAATATCGGCACGATGGGCTTCATGGCCGAGCTGGAAAGCACGGAGCTAAGCGAGCTGGCGCGGCTGGCGACGGACGATTTTACAATCGAGGAGCGCATGATGCTCCACGTCCGCGCCGAGCATGAGGGCAAGGTCATTTTAGAGGAAAACGCGCTCAACGACGCGGTCATCACGAAGGGCGCCGTCGCGCGGATTGTGCAGATGTCCGTGAGCTGCGACGGCGTGGAGATCATGAATTTCGGCGGCGACGGCGTGATCGTCAGCACGCCCACCGGCTCGACCGCCTACTCCATGTCCGCCGGCGGCCCGATCGTCGAGCCGACGACGAAAAACTTCATCATCACCCCCATCTGCGCCCACGATATGCGCTCGAAAACGGTCGTCACCTCGCCGCAGCGGCGCATCACCGTGGACATCGGACGCATTGGCCGGAAAAACGCCTTCCTGTCTGTGGACGGCGGGCGGGCGCTGCGCCTCGGCACCGGCGACCGCATCACCATCACTCGCTCCCAGCACGTAACGCGGCTCGTCCGACTGAGCCGCCGCGAATTCTTCGACGTTGTGAAAAATAAATTCAGGTAGGTGCATCATGAAAACTGGCAGACAAAAGAAAATTCTGGAGCTGATCTCCGAAAAGAACATCGAAACGCAGGAGCAGCTTCTCAAGGAGCTGCACGATTGCGGCTATAAAAGCACACAGGCGACGGTTTCCCGCGACATCAAGGAGCTGCGCATCGTCAAATCGCTCGACGGCCTCGGCGGCTACCGCTACAGCGTCCCGCACAAGCACGAGGGCGACCGCTTCGACGCGCGCTTCCGCGTGATCTTCCGCGAGTGCGTCACGTCCATCGACTGCGCACAGAACCTGATCGTCATCAAGACGATGCCCAGCCTCGGCGCTGCGGCGGGCGCGAACATCGATGCGCTGCATATGCCCTCCGTGGTCGGTACGCTCTCCGGCGACGACACGACATTGGTCATTATGCGCGACAACGAGTCGGCGATGGATTTCTGCGACGAGATCCACCGGATGCTCGACTAAGGAGGCTGCGCCATGCTCCGGCTGCTGCACATCGAGAATATCGCCGTCATCGAGCAGGCGGACATCGTTTTTGAGCCGGGCTTCAACGTGATGACCGGCGAAACCGGCGCGGGCAAATCCATCGTCATCGACGCCATTTCCGCGATTCTGGGCGAACGCGCCTACCGCGACATGATCCGCACCGGCGAGAGCAAGGCCTCCGTCCGCGCGATTTTTGACAACGTAATGCGCCTGCCGTGGTTCGAGGAAAACGGCGTTCCCTATGAGGACGAAACGATCGTCCAGCGCGAAATCTATCTCGACGGCAGGAACGTCTGCCGCGTCAACGGGATGCCGGTCAGCGTCAGTCTGCTGAAGAAGCTCGGCATCCAGCTCATCAACATCCACGGGCAGCACGATTCTGCTG
Source organism: uncultured Eubacteriales bacterium (assembly GCA_902477055.1). Lineage (GTDB taxonomy): Bacteria > Bacillota > Clostridia > Oscillospirales > Oscillospiraceae > JAZOXB01. The sequence continues at coordinate 8,218 of CABSFY010000063.1, read as the reverse complement.
CGTTATTTGACGAAAATTATCATCTCTCCTTCCTCGACGGCTTCGCCTGCGATGCGCCGGCGATGGCGGCCTATACCGAGCGGTATCAGGCCGTGCAGGCCCTGCGGCGGGAGATCGAGCGGCTTTCCATGGACGAGAGCGAGAAGCTGCGTCGCATGGAAACGCTGAAATATCAGATCGAGGAGATTTCCCGCGCGGACCTGAAGCCCGGCGAGGACGACGAGCTGGAAGGCCGACGCAAGCTGCTGCAAAACGCGGAAAAGCTCTCCGACGGCTTGCAGGAGGCCAACGCCTGCCTCGACGGCGGTGAGGGAACGGACGGCGCGGCGGAGCTGCTGGGACAGGCCGAGCGGGCGCTGGCCAAGCTGTCGCGCTACGACGACTCGCTTGCCGCGCTGCATGACACGGTTGCCGATCTTATGTATCAGGTCCGCGACATGGCCGAGCAGGTCGGCGACCGACTGTATGCCCTGTCGTATTCCGCCGATGAGCTGGAGCGCATCGAGGAGCGGCTGGACACCATCCACCGCCTGCGCCGGAAGTATGGCACGGACTGCGTGGAAATTCTGGCCTATCTCGACCGCGCGAAAAACGAGCTGGACGAGATCGAGTTTGCCGACGACCGGCTGGAGCAGCTGCGCGGCAAGCAAAAGGCGGCCGAAAAGGCGGCGTGGGACGCGGCGCTGACCCTGCGCGAGGTCCGAAAAACCGCCGCCGCCGCGCTGACGGAGCGCGTCCTGACGGAGCTGGCCGATCTCGATATGAAGCGCGTGCAGTTTTCCTGCGTGTTCACGGAGACGGAGCTTTCGCCCCTCGGTGCGGATGCTGTGGCGTTTTATATGTCTGCAAACCTCGGCGAGGCGCTCAAGCCGCTCAACAAAGTCGCATCAGGCGGCGAATTGGCGCGTATCATGCTGGCGCTGAAGAACGTGCTGGCCGAGCGCGACCATGTGCCGACGCTGATCTTCGACGAGGTGGACACCGGCGTTTCCGGCCGTGCCGCTCAGCGCGTTGCGGAAAAGCTGCGGTCCGTTTCCCAGACCAAGCAGGTCCTGTGCGTTACGCATCTGCCGCAGATCGCCGCGCTGGCGGACACGCATCTGCTCATTGCCAAGGGCGAACGCGACGGCCGGACCTTCACCACCGTCACGCCGCTGGACTTCGAGGGCCGCAAGGCCGAGCTGGCCCGCATCATCGGCGGCACAAGCATTACCGAAACGACCCTCCAAAGCGCGGCGGAAATGATGCGCGCGGGACGGGAGAATACAAAATGACGCAGCAAATGTATGTGCGGTCAAGCCGGAAAACGTGGCTGCAGCTGGCCGCGTTTTTCTTCCTTGCGCTGGCGCTGACCTACGGCTTCCCGGTCACGGGCGACGACTGGTTCTTCACCCTGCGCCGCGCGGACGGCAACCTGCTGCACGCCCTGCGCATCGGCTATGACACCGCTGCGGCGCACGCGCAGACGACCAACGGCCGCTATCTCGGCAACTTCCTCGCCGGGGCGATGGGCACCTCCAAGCTCCTGCGCGAGCTGGTGCGCGGCGGGTGCATCTTCGGCGTTTTTCTGGCTGCGTGCCGCTTCTGCGGGCTGCGCAGGGGCTGGGAACGGCTGGTGTGCATGGCGCTGCTGGTTGCTGTCCCGGCGGATATCTACGCCGAGACCTACGCGTGGGCGGCGGGCTTTTTCAACTATGTGCCCCCGGCGCTGCTGGTGCTGCTGTACCTGAATGCGGCGGCCGGGCAGCTTGAGCGCGGCGGGCGTGCGCCTGCGTGGCAGACCCCGGCGCTGTTCCTGCTGGGGATGGCATCGCAGTTTTTTGTCGAAAACGTGACCGTTGCGCTGTGTCTGCTGTCCTTGGGGCTGTGCATCCTCTGCCGCGTGCGGCAGGGGCGCTTTGCCCCGCAGCTGGCGGCGCACGCCCTCGGCGCGCTGCTCGGCGGCGTGCTGATGCTCCTCGCGCCCGGCTACCGGAACGTCGGCGCGGAGTTGTACCGCGAAATTCCCAGCGGGCTTTCCGGGATGCTCGCCAATGCGATCGAAAATTTCGGCGTCATCGTCAACAAGCTGATGCTGAAGAATTGGCAGGGCATCGGTTTGCTTACCCTCCTGTGCGCGCTGCTGCTGCGGCGCGCGGACCCCGCGCCCAAGCGCGCCAAGAAGCTGGCCGCCTTTGCGCTGACCGCCGCGACGGCGGGTCTGGTGCTCTGCCCGGTGCTGCTGCTGCCGCTGATGGCAGCGGGAGCTTCCGCGGCGGTCATGGCAGTGCAGCTGCTGCTGGCGCTTGCGGCGCTGCTGTGGCTGGTGGGCGTGACCGTTGCCATTTGGGTGGGTGTGCCGGAAAAGACCGAGCGCCGCCGCGCCCTGCTGCCCCTCGGCGCGGCGGTGCTGTTCCTCGCGCCGCTGCTGGCGGTGCATCCCATCGGGCCGCGCTGCCTGTATCTGCCGGATGTTCTGCTGCTGTGCGCGGCGCTGCGCGTCGGGCGGCTGTGCTGCTGCCGCCCTGCCCTGCCGCGGCTGGCGCGGCGGTGTGTGTGCCTCTGCGCGGGCGCCGTCCTTGCGGCTTTCCTGTTCATGATGGTCGAAAACGGCCGCTTTGAGGCCGTCCGTGTGGCCTACACCGAGCAGCAGATCGCCGCCGGTGCAACACAGATCACCCTGCCGGACTATCCGTATGCCGACTACGTCTACGGCGAGGACAGCAAGGCCATCGAGTCGTACTATTACCGCGACGCCCCCGGCGACATTACCTTTGCCCTTGTGCCTTACGAGGCCTGGAGCCCGTAAAAAAGGGCTTGACAAACCGGCGGACGTCTGATAGGATAGCCCCAGAGAACGCTGAGAAGGGAAGAAGTACCCGATTTTGCCCGCGCAAAGAGAGCCGCCGGTTGGTGTAAGGCGGTCGGGGCGGTCGGAGAAATACCTCCCGGAGCGGCAGACCGGAACGGAAACCAGTAGGGTCTGACGGGTGCGCCCGTGAACGCGCAGGGGTTTTTGACCGAACCCGACGAGGCAGCCGCCGCAAGGCCGCTGCGAACCAGAGGTGGTACCGCGTAATTTTTACGCCCTCTGTCCGAACGACGGACAGAGGGCGTTGATTTTTTAGGAGGAACTATGAAAGTATATGACGAGCTGGTCGCCCGCGGCCTGATTGCGCAGGTGACGAACGAGGAAGAGATCCGCGAAATGATCGACAACGGCAAGGCGACGTTCTATATCGGCTTCGACCCGACGGCCGATTCGCTGCACGTCGGCCATTTCATGGCCCTGTGCCTGATGAAGCGCCTGCAAATGGCGGGCAACAAGCCCATCGCCCTCATCGGCGGCGGCACGGCCATGATCGGCGATCCCTCCGGCCGGACCGATATGCGCTCGATGATGACGCGGGAAACGATCGACCACAACTGCGCGTGCTTCAAAAAGCAGATGGAGCGCTTTATCGAGTTCGGCGAGGGCAAGGCGCAGATGGTCAACAACGCCGACTGGCTGCTCAAGCTCAACTATGTCGATTTCATCCGCGACATCGGCGGCTGCTTCTCGGTGAACAATATGCTGCGCGCCGAGTGCTTCAAGCAGCGCATGGAAAAGGGATTGAGCTTCCTGGAATTCAACTATATGCCCATGCAGTCCTACGACTTCTACTACCTGTTCCAGCACTACGGCTGCAACATGCAGTTCGGCGGCAACGACCAGTGGAGCAATATGCTCGGCGGCACCGAGCTGATCCGCCGTAAGCTCGGCAAGGACGCGCACGCTATGACCATCACCCTGCTGCTCAATTCCGAGGGCAAAAAGATGGGCAAGACGGCAAAGGGCGCGGTCTGGCTCGACCCGAACAAGACCTCGCCGTTCGACTTCTATCAGTACTGGCGCAACATCGACGATGCCGATGTCATGAAGTGCATCCGGATGCTGACGTTCCTCCCGCTCGAGGAGATCGACGCGATGGACAAGTGGGAGGGCAGCGAGCTGAACAAGGCCAAGGGCATCCTCGCCTACGAGCTGACGAAGCTCGTCCACGGCGAAGCGGAGGCCGAAAAAGCCAAGGCAGCGGCGCTGGCCCTGTTCGGCGGCGGCGCGGACGATGCCAATATGCCCACTACCGAGCTGTCCGCCGACCAGCTCACCGACGGCAAGATCGCCGTCCTTGACCTGATGCTGGCCTGCAAGCTGGCCCCGTCCAAGTCTGAGGCCCGTCGCCTCGTCCAGCAGGGCGGCGTGTTCGCCGACGACGAAAAGGTCGCCTCCATCGACGTGACCTTCACTGCCGACCAACTCAAAACCGGCATCAAGCTCCGCAAGGGCAAAAAGGTCTACCACAAGGCCGTCCTCGCGGAATAATACGGATTCTTGATTAAAAATATTTCATCAAGAATCCCATGTGCTACGCACACTCGCATCGTGCGAACGCACGATGCGCCGTCTCATGCAGAATCTGACGCGCCTTTGGCGCTATAAAAAGCTTTTCAAGCTTTTTAACAGATTCTAGTATAAATCCGGAGGGAATCGAACAAAAAACGGCAAATCCCGGCCCGTGGAACCCCCACAGGCCGGGATTTTTTTCCGTTGGCAGTGACGCACTTGCAGCGTCTGATCAAGGGATCCTGCCTCACGGGATGCGTTTGGATTCCTTCAGGTAACGTTCCTCCTCGGAGAAAACGCAGCCGCAGTATTTTTGCATATAGAAGCCCAGCGCACGGGCGCGGTCCTGACCGGCGCGGAAGTAGGGGCGAAAATCGCGGTACAAAAACTGCACGCCATACGTCGCCGCCGCACGTTCTGCAACCTCGCGCATTAAATCATGCTTCTGATAGGGGCTGATAAACAGTGACGAGGTGAAGCTGTCGAAGCCGCCCTCGGCCGCCGTCCGCGCTGTTTCAAACAGGCGCATTTCGTAGCATTTTACGCAGCGATTTGCGATATCTGACACGACTTCTCGGACAAACGGCCGCAGCGCGTACTGATCGTGCTCCAGCAGCGGAAGCTCAATCGTCTGCGCGTACTCGCGCAGGCAATTGCGGCGGCTGCGATATTCCGTAAAAGGATGAATGTTCGGATTGTACCAAAAGCCCGTCAGCTCGATGCCGTCGGCGCGCAGCACGTCGATGCACTGGTTGGCGCAGGGGGCGCAGCAGATATGTAACAGTGTTTTCATCTGCGTTTTCCCTTCTTCCGCTCGGCAGCGGCGCGTTCCCGGCGGGCAAACTCGTCCGGATCGACGCTTTCCCAATACGCGTCCAGCTCACGATGCTGCTTGTAAAGCGTCCATTCGCCCGGCGACAGGTAAAAGAGCGAAATGAGCAGCGAGAAGCACTCCAGCAGGCCCGTGAAGACCCAGTACAGCACGAACAGGCACACCAGCAGCAGGCAGATGCCGACGGTGAGCTGTAACACAGACGGCTCGGCGCTCTTTGCGATCTCGATCAGCCGCAGCAGCACCGGCAGGCCCATGAGCGCCGTGACGATGCCCGCCTCCAGAAAGACCGACCAGCGCGGCATATTACGGCACAGCATATAGACCGTTTCGCCCTCGTTGGCCAGCGCGCGCGCCTGCTGGGCCGTGCTGCCGACGAGCGGGCGCTCCTCCTGCGGCTTGCGCCGGTCGAGGACGTAGATCACGCCCGTGATCGCGCCGCAGACGGCCGCCGGGATCAAAAACCCGAACCAGAGCAAAAAGCCGATGCAGCTGCCGAGCGTCGCGTGCGGCAGGCCCTCGGTCAGGCTGACAAACAGCGGAACCGTCGTGAAAAACTGCATCAATTTTTCACCACCGACGCACCAGACGAAATTCAGCGCGGCAAGCAGCAGATTCACCGCGAATAAGATCGTCCCAACCGGCTGCAAAATCCGGCAAAGCAGCGCGTTTCGGCGCAGCCGCCGTTCGAGCCTGACCAGCTCCTCCCATTTGGGCTGTACCTGTTCCGCCGAAAATGGCGCTTTCTCCTTATGAAACATGGTGCATCCTCCTTTTTGATGGTTTATATAACAAAATGCAGCACGCTGACAGTATCGATATGAGAAGGAAACCACAGACACTTGCAGATGCTTATAGTTCTTCCAGCAAGCACACGGCATGGCAGGCGATGGCTTCTTCGCGGCCGGTGAAGCCGAGGCCCTCCTCGGTCGTCGCCTTGATGTTCACGCGGTCGAGCGGCACGTCCATTGCCCCGGCGAGGGAGTGCACCATTGCCGGGATGTAATCGCGCAGCTTCGGCCGCTGGGCCAGCACCGTCACGTCAACGTTGCCGACGCGCAGGCCCTTTTCGCCGACATGCCGCAGCACCTCGGCCAGCAGCGTCATGCTGGAAATGCCCGCGTAGGCCGGGTCGGTGTCGGGGAACAGCACGCCGATGTCGCGCAGCGCGGCCGCGCCGAGGAGCGCGTCCATCACCGCGTGGACCAGCACGTCGGCATCGCTGTGGCCGTCGAGGCCCAGCTTGTGCGGAATTTCTACGCCGCCCAGGATCAATTTACGTCCCGGAACGAGTCGATGCACGTCGTAGCCGTGGCCAATTCTCATGTCGTTTCCCTCCGCCGTAGGATCGCCTCCGCCAGAACGAGGTCGATCGGCGTGGTGATCTTGATATTTTCCTCGCTCCCTGCGGTCAGCGCGACGGGCAGCCCCGCCGCCTCGGCCGCGGAGCAGTCGTCCGTCAGCGGCAGCGCCTTTTCCAGCGCGTCCGCCAGGGCCGCGCGGATCCGTTCCGTTGCAAACACCTGCGGGGTCTGCACGGCGTACAGCGCTGTCCGGTCGGGCGTTGCGCGGACCATGCCGCCCTCGGCAATTTTGATCGTGTCGCGGACCGGGACGGCCGGGGCTGCCGCGCCGGTTTTTTCCGCCGCCGAAATGGCCGTGTCGATGACCTCCGGCGTGACGAGCGGTCTTGCACCGTCGTGTATCGCGACAACCGGCGTTTTGACACGGCGCAGCCCATTCAGGACGCTTTCCGCACGGGTCGCTCCGCCGGGAACAACGGCGCAAACCTTCTTTTCACCGCCGCACAGCGCCCGCACCGACGCCAACAAATCGTCACGTGTGACGATAATGATCTGCCCGATGCGGCTGCTTGCCGCCAGCGCCCGGACCGTTCGCAGCAGCACGGGCTGCCCGTTCAGCGGGGCCAGCATTTTGTCGATGCCGTGCATCCGGCTGGCCGTTCCCGCCGCGACGATCACGGCGGTGCAGGCGTTTATCTGACTTCTCACAGTGCCATCACCGTTTTCTTGAATTCCGCGCCGCGGACCATAAAATTCTTGAATTTATCGAACGCCGCGCTCGCCGGGGACAGCAGAACAACGTCGCCTGATACGGCACGACTTGCAGCATAGCGGACGGCCTCGTAAAAATCGTCGATCTCGACAATCTCAGGCGCGTCGGGCTGCGTCCGGGCGGCGGCGGCGATTTTCCCGCCGGTCGCGCCGGTGCAGATCAAAAGCCGCACGTGCGCCGCGATCTCCGGGCCTAATACGTCATACGGAATGTGCTTGTCATAGCCGCCCGCAATCAGAAGGACCTTCTGCTCAAAGCTCCGCAGGCCCGCGATCGTCCGGCTGGGCGAGGAGGCAATGGAATCGTTATAGTATTTCACGCCGTCCTTGACGCGTACCAGCTCGATGCGATGCTCCACACCGCCAAAATGACTTGCAACATAGCGGATATCGTCGTCCGATACCAGCCCCTCGACGGCCAAAATCGCCGCCATGTAGTTTTCCACATTGTGCAGGCCGGGAATGAGAATGTCCTTCTGCCGGACGAGCGCCTCCTGCCCGCGCCAAATCGCGCCGTCGCGGAAATACACGCCGTTTTCCGGCACGATCCGCCGCGAAAAGCCCTTGACCTTCCCCTTCGCCAGCGGCACGAAGCCCGCCGTAATCTCGTTGTCGAGGTTCAGAATCAGCGTGTCGTCCGCCGTCTGCCGCAGGAAGATATTCTTCTTCGCGTCCACGTATTCCTGCATATCGCGGTGCATATCCAGATGGTTCGGCGCGAGGTTCGTCACGACAGCGATATGACAGCTATGATGCAGATCCATGAGCTGGAACGAGCTAAGCTCCAGCACCGCGCAGTCCGTCGGGCGTATCCGGTCGGCCTTGTCAAGCAGCGGCGTGCCGATGTTGCCGCCGAGCCAGACGGTCCGGCCCGCGTGACGCAGCATCTCGGCGATGAGCGTGGTGGTCGTCGTTTTGCCGTCCGAGCCGGTCACGCCGATGATCGGG
>CABSFY010000062.1 GCA_902477055.1 uncultured Eubacteriales bacterium | reverse complement strand
TTTCGGCCTATATCCCGACGAACGTCATTTCCATTACCGACGGCCAGATCTACCTGGAATCGGAGCTGTTCCATTCCGGTGTCCGTCCGGCGATCAACCCCGGCATTTCCGTTTCCCGTGTCGGCGGCAGTGCGCAGATCAAGGCGATGAAGAAGGTCGCCGGCTCACTGAAGCTGATGTATTCGCAGTACCGCGAGCTGCAATCGTTCGCACAGTTCGGCTCGGACCTCGACGCGGACACCAAGGCCCGTTTGGCACAGGGCGCACGGATCGTGGAGATCCTCAAGCAGAACCGCAACGCCCCCATCCGCACCGAGCTTCAGGTCTGCATCATCTACGCGGTGGTCAACGACCTGCTCAGCGATGTGCCGGTCGAGCGCATTTCCGAGTTCGAGCAGGCGCTGTTCGAGTATCTGACCGTGCAGCAATCGGCGATCCCGGACGAAATCCGTTCCACCAAGGTCCTGACCAAGGAGAACGAGGTCGAGCTGCGCAAGGCGATCGAGGTCTGCAAGGAACGGTTCATCAAGAAGTAAGGAGTCAGTGCGATGGGCGGAGCATCCATAAAACACATTAAAAACCGCATCAAGAGCGTCGAGAGCACCCGCCAGATCACCAAGGCGATGGAGCTGGTCGCAACGAGCAAGCTGCGCCGCGCCAAGGAACGCGCCGAACGCACCCGCCCCTATCACGACGTTCTTGCCGAAGCCATTGCCAGTCTGGAGGCCGGTACGGAGGAAACGCAGTGCGTTTTTGCCGAGCAGCGGGAGGTCAAAAAGACCTGTTATGTCGTCATCGGCGGCGACCGCGGGCTGGCCGGCGGCTATAACGCGAACCTGTTCCGGCTGGCGGCGCAGAAGATGCAGGCCGGCGAGAGCTGCGTCCTGCCGATCGGCAAAAAGACACTGGAGCATTTCAACCGCCTCGGTACCGAGCTGGTCAGCACCTACTTCGGCGTGACGGCCACGCTCGGCATCGGCGACTGTGTGCAGCTTGCCAAGCTGCTGTGCGACGGCTATGCGGCAGGGAAGTTCGACCGCGTTGAAATTCTCTACACGCGCTTCCAGTCCATGCTCTCGCAGGTCCCGGCGACGGAGCCGCTGCTCCCGCTGGCGCTGGAGCAGGAGGGGCATAACTGCTCCGTTACGATCATCGAAGGCAACCCGGCGGAGCTGGTCGAGAGGATCGTGCCGCTGTATCTGTCCGGTGTGCTGTATTCGACGCTCTGTGAGGCGGCGGCCTCGGAGCATGGTGCGCGACGGACGGCGATGAACGCTGCGAACAAAAACGCGGGCGAAATCATCGACGATCTGGTGCTGCATTATAATCGCGCCCGCCAGGCGGCGATCACGCAAGAAATTACGGAAATTGTTTCCGGCGCAGAAGCGCTCTAACGAAAAGGAGAACTCCGTATGCAAGAAAAAAATACGGGTGTTGTGGTTCAGGTCATCGGCCCCGTTCTGGACATTCGGTTCGAGAACGGCCGTCTGCCGAACCTGCTCAACGCCATTGAAATCCCGCGCGAGGACGGCAAGCTCATCTGTGAAGTCGCCCAGCAGCTCGGTGACGATGTGGTCCGCTGCATCGCCATGAGCAGCACCGACGGCATGGTGCGCGGCATGGAGGCCGAGGACACCGGCGCTCCCATCAAGGTCCCCGTCGGCAAGGAAACGCTCGGCAGAGTCTTTAACCTGCTCGGCCGCGCCATCGACGACAAGCCGCAGCCCGTCACCTGCGAAAAATGGAGCATCCATCGCGACCCGCCCGCCTACGACGAGCAGGAAAGCACTACCGAGATGCTCGAAACCGGCATCAAGGTCGTGGACCTCATCGCCCCCTACGCCAAGGGCGGCAAGATCGGTCTGTTTGGCGGCGCCGGTGTCGGCAAGACGGTGCTCATCATGGAGCTGATTAACAACATCGCCAAGCAGCACGGCGGCATCTCCGTCTTTGCGGGTGTCGGCGAACGTACCCGCGAGGGCAACGATCTTTATAACGAAATGATGGAATCGGGCGTTATCAACAAGACCGCCTTGGTCTACGGCCAGATGAACGAACCGCCCGGAGCCAGAATGCGCGTGGCGCTGTCCGGCTTGACGATGGCGGAGTATTTCCGCGACCGCGAAGGACAGGATGTGCTGCTGTTTATCGATAACATCTTCCGCTTTACGCAGGCCGGCTCCGAGGTTTCGGCGCTGCTGGGCCGTATGCCCTCTGCCGTCGGCTACCAGCCCACGCTGGCGACCGAAATGGGTGCCCTGCAGGAGCGCATCACCTCCACGAAGAAGGGCTCTATCACGTCCGTGCAGGCCGTTTACGTCCCTGCCGACGACCTGACCGACCCCGCCCCGGCCACGACCTTTGCCCACCTCGACGCGACGACCGTTCTTGACCGCGGCATCGCCTCACTGGGCATCTATCCCGCCGTTGACCCGCTGGAGTCCACCTCCCGTATCCTCACGCCGGAGATCGTCGGCACGGAGCATTACGAGGTCGCCCGCGAAACGCAGCGCATTTTGCAGCGTTATAAGGAGCTTCAGGATATCATCGCCATCATGGGCATGGACGAGCTGTCCGAGGAGGACAAGCGCATCGTCAGCCGCGCGAGAAAGATTCAGCGCTTCCTGTCGCAGCCGTTCAGCGTGGCCGAGCAGTTTACCGGCTACGAGGGCAAGTACGTTCCCATTAAGGAAACGGTGCGCGGCTTCAAGGAGATTCTGGAAGGCAAGCATGACGATCTGCCCGAATCCGCCTTCCTCTTTGTCGGCACCATCGACGAGGCGGTGGAGAAGGCGAAGGGTGCGGCAAAGTGAGCGCCTTTCATCTTCAAATCGTCACGCCCGACGGCAGCGCCTTTGACGGGCAGGCCGAGGCGCTTCGCCTTCGCACGACGGAGGGCTACGTCAGCATCCGCGCCGGTCACGCCGATTATCTCGCCGTGCTGGACATCGGCGTCGTCACGGTGACGGTCGATGGAACGGCCAGAGATGCGGCCTGCGGCGGCGGCTTTCTGAGCGTCGAAAAGGGCGAGGTGCGACTGGTCGCCACGACCTTTGAATACGCCGAGGCAATCGACCTCGAACGCGCTAAGGCTGCCGAGGAACGCGCCAAGCAGCGCATTGCTGCCGCGAACGAGGAAAAGGAGATCGCGCTGGCCAGGGTAAAGCTCGCCCGTGCGCTTAACCGCATCTCGGTTGCGGAGAAGCGGTCTTAAAAATCGGAAGGCTGTCGCTTGAAGCGGCGGCCTTCCTTTTTCCGCCTTGACACGCTGCAATGGCAGTTCTATAATAGTGACAACGGAAACCGGGGGCCACACCTCCCGGAAAACGAAAAAAGAGAGGTAAATCAATATGGCAAAATTCGTATGCTCCGGCTGCGGCCGAGAGCTGACGGCGGAGCAGGCCTTCTGCCCGGATTGCGGCCGTCCGGCTAAGGCCGTGCAGGAGCCGACTCAGCCCGCGCAGGCAGCCCCAGCGCAGCCCGTCCCGCCCAAGCCCGAAGCCCCCGTTCGCCCTGCTCCTGCCTATCAGCAGAATCCGTATCCGCAGATGCCTTATCAGCCGAATCCCGTGTTCTATCAAAAGACCGGCAAGACCGGCAAGGGCATGGGCTGGATCGTGTTTCTGCGCGTGATCCTCTGGATCATGTTCGCCGCGATCGTGATCACCGGCACCGTGCTTGCCATTCAGTGGCTTAGGTGGGAGCCGCTGGTGAGCGCCCTGTATTTCTTCGGCTCCATTCTGCTGGCCTTCATCACCGTCGCCGGCGGCATGATTGCCCTGAACAACGCGACGAATCTCCGCAGCATCGCTATGAACACGGCCCTCACCGTCGAGCTGCTGCAAAAGCAGGAAAACAAGAAATAATACGGACAACGCGGCTTGCATCGCAGGCCGCGTTTTTCCTTTACAACGGGCGGAAATTCTGGTATACTGGAACACGGTGATGAAAAAATGAGTAAAGCAGACCTGTTATACATTGAAACCTGCAAAAAAATTCTTTCCGAGGGTGTCTGGGATACCGACCGAGAGGTCCGGCCGCATTGGGAGGACGGCACGCCCGCCCACACGATCAAGACCTTCGGTGTGGTCAACCGCTATAATCTGCGCGAGGAATTTCCGATCATGACCCTGCGGCGCACTTACTATCGCTCCTGCATCGACGAGCTGCTGTGGATCTGGCAGAAAAAATCCAACCGCGTCGCCGAGCTGCACAGCCACATCTGGGATAACTGGGCGCGCGAGGACGGCACGATCGGCAAGGCCTACGGCTACCAGCTCGGCGTGAAGCATCAATACCCGGAGGGTGAATTCGATCAGGTTGATCGTGTGCTGTTCGACCTCAAAAACAACCCCGCCAGCCGCCGCATCCTGACGAATCTCTATAATTTTGCCGACCTGCATGAGATGGCGCTCTATCCCTGTGCCTATTCCATGACCTTCAACGTCAGCGGAAACACGCTGAACGCGATTTTGAATCAACGGTCGCAGGATATGCTGACTGCGAACAACTGGAACGTTACGCAATATGCCGTTCTGGTGCATATGCTGGCGCAGGTCAGCGGACTGGAGGCGGGCGAGCTGGTCCATGTGATTGCCGACTGCCATATTTACGACCGCCATGTGCCGCTGGTGGAGAAGCTGCTCGAACGCGAGCCGCTGGAAGCGCCGAAATTTTATGTAAACCAAGAGATTAAGGATTTCTACGATTTTACGGCAGACGATTTCCGCTTTGAAAACTACCGCTGGCACGAATTCACGGATCGCATCCCGGTTGCAATCTGAGTGGGGGACGGAAAAATGTTTGCTGTCGTCAATGCCGACCTCCGCTGGGGCATCGGGATGGAAAATCAGTTGCTCGTCACGATTCGGGCCGATTTGCAGCGTTTCCGCCGCCTGACGGAGGGAAAAACCGTCATTCTGGGCCGAAAAACGCTGGAAACCTTCCCCGGCGGCCGCCCCCTCAGGAACCGCCGGAATCTAATCTTGTCGCGCGATACGTCGTTTTGTGTCGAGGGCGCGGAGGTGTTTCACGATTTGCCGTCCCTGCTTGCTGCACTGCCGGAGGATACGACGGACGTTGCCGTCATCGGCGGCGCGAGCGTTTATACGGCGCTGCTGCCGTACTGCGACCGCGTTTTCCTGACCCGCACCCTGACCGAGCTGCCGGCCGACCGCTTTTTCCCCGACCTCGATGCCCTCCCCGGTTGGGAAATCACCTCCCAATCCGACATTTTAGAGGAAGGTACGATTCGCTTCCAATATATAGATTATGTAAACCAATCACAGAAAGCTCCGCAGTAACACCGCCATCCCCGCGCAGGAGCCGATGCCCTCATCGGCCCGCCGGACGTACCACCGAAAACCGTTCGTAGGGCAGGGTCCCCTGACCCCGCCGCTGGCAGTGCAGTATCGGATATTATTTAGTATCTATGATATGTTTTCCAAAATTGAAATTGCGCTCTGCGGCGCGATGTGGGCATCGCGCCCTACACAAAGACGGAGCTTGAGCGCAAAACGTCCCCCCCCTTATGCGTAGGGGCCGATGCCTACATCGGCCCGTGCGGGCAGCATCGATTTTGCTGCGACACAGAACGCGGCATATAACAATTCAAATCAACACCCCACCCGCGAAAGGAGAAGCCCATGTCCATCCGAACCGATTTGCTGCGACTGCCGGAAGCGGCGTGGGCGAATGAAACCGTCTTTTTTCGCCCGGTTGCGACGGAGGACGACCTGATCTACGCCGGCAGCGAATGCCGCCTGCGCGACGACCAGTCCGATTTGGTGAATCCCGTCTGGTTCACGTTCGGCCGGGCCTATCTCGCACCGGAGGACCACGTCCCCTGCGTCATCTGCACGGCGGCAGGGGAGCGCGTTGGCTTCCTCGATTTCTACAATTGGCGCAGCGGCGAACCGGCCTACGCATGGGGCTATTTCATCGATGTGCGCCAGCAGGGCAAGGGCTACGGGAAAGCCGCCGCCCGGCTGGCAGTCCGCCTGCTGAAGGCCGCCAACCCCGCCGTTCCCCTCCGGCTCGCCGTCGAACCCGAAAACCAAAAGGCCCAGCGCCTCTACCATACACTGGGCTTCCGCCTCGCACCCGCCCACGACGGCGACGACCTCATATTTGCCCTCTAAAAAAACTCAGAAATAGGAATCCCCCCCCCAATACCGGCATCCGGTATTGGGGGTACTTGACATTACGGGACTGTTCGGGGAGCTTCGATAAGGCATGGGGCGGGATGTTGGTATTTTTTACAATAGAACCTGCTTTAAAGCATTAAATTTTTTACAAAAAAACTGCGTGGGCCTACTGGACAAATGAAAAGGATACTGGTAGAATAAAAATTAGGTTAAAGTGAATGGTTTTGCAAGAAAATGCGATTCCTGCAAAATCGCTCCACGGTACGCCATATCATAATGAAAAGGAGAAGAAAACATGAGAAAGTTCAAGAGTGTTCTTGCGCTCCTTCTCGCGTTGGTCCTGGTTCTGGGCTGCGTCGGAACGGCGTTTGCCGCAAAGACGCCGGTATCCGAGCTGGACGGCGAGAGCAAGGGTAACGCTGCTGAAGCCAAGGGCTTCAAGAGCGCCGAATTTCAGGCAAACCTCAACAAGTATAACGACGACGACGTAGTTCGTGCGATCGTTGTGCTGAAGGATGCCCCGACGGCGGCGCTTGCCAAGCGCGGCGCGGCGAATGAGGCCAGCGCCCGTGCGCAGGTCAAGGCCAGCCAGGACAAGGTCCGCAAGGCCATGCGCGGTATCGATTACGAGGTGCAGTACACCTACGATACCCTGCTCAACGGCTTTAGCTGCGACGTTGCCTACGGCGATTTGGACAAGATCGCGTCCATCGACGGCGTTGACGCGGTCTATATCGCGAACCACTACGACGCACCGGTGCTGGAAAAGGGCAAGGAAACGAGAATGTCCACCTCCAACTCCTGGATGACCGGCGTTGAAGATGCGTGGGATTTCTTCGAGGTTGACGGCAGCGGCATGGTCATCGCTGTGCTGGACACCGGCCTGAACACCACACATGAAGCGTTCCAGGATGCCGACGGCGCTTGCGCAGACACTGGCCGCCTGACTGCGGCGGATGCCGCTTTGGCCGCCGTTCCCGGCAAGTACATCAACGCGAAGGTCCCGTTTGCTTACGACTACGCCGACAGAGACGACGACGTGACCGACAGCCAGGGCCACGGCACGCATGTTTCCGGTATTGCTGCGGGCTGCACGTACGACGCAGAGGAAGGCTCTTACAGCTTCCAGGGTGCTGCGCCCCATGCGCAGATCGTTTCCATGAAGATCTTTAAGGACGGCGGGTCCGGCACGTCAAGTGATGTTTACTTCTACGCGCTGGAGGATGCCTACCGTCTGGGCGTTGACGTTGTCAATATGTCCATCGGCGCGCAGAACGGCTTTACCTACGATTCGAGTCTGGAAACCGTCGTGTTCGGCAACATCTACAAGCGCCTGTCCTCCGCCGGTATCATTCTGTCCGTCGCGGCCGGCAACGAGTACTCCATGGCACAGTATTCCTCCATGGGTTATATCGGCCCGGAATATCAGGACTACGGAACGGTCGCTTCTCCGTCCACCTACATCGGCAGCACTGCGGTCGCTTCTGTTGAAAACCTGTTCTACCCGGCGTATGTTGTCAAGGTTGGCGGCGGCAGATATACCTACACCGACACCTGCACGGAAGAAGCCAAGATGTGGCTCAATGCGTTCGGCGATAAGGAAGTCGAGTATGTCGTTGTTCCGGACACCAAAAAGGTGAACGAAAAGTCCGAGATTGGCCTCGGCTCTCCCGAAGATTTTGCTGCGACGGATGTTAAGGGCAAGATCGCGGTCGTGCAGCGCGGCAGCCTCAGCTTTGAGGAAAAGGTCGAAAACGCTGCCAACGCCGGTGCGGTCGGCTGCATCGTTGTGAACAACGAAGCAACCATGCTGCGGATGTCGATCGAAACCTTTGAGGTTCCTGCAATCTGCGTTGAAGTGTCGGCGGTCGATGCGTTCCTCAACGCGGAAACCAAGACCGTCACTACGCCGAAGGAGAAGCAGAAGGTCCTGAACCCGCAGGGCGGCTTGATGAGCGACTTCTCCAACTGGGGTACTACTCCGATGCTGACGATGGCCCCGGTCATCACCTCCGTCGGCGGCCAGGTTTATTCCTCCGTCCAGACCGGCGATCATGACTACGATGTTTATTCCGGTACTTCGATGGCCGCGCCGAACTTTGCCGGTACGGTATCGCTTGTGCTGCAATACCTGAAGGAGCAGGACGAGTCCCTCACGAAGTCCGAGCGCTCCGAGAAGGCACTGGCGCTGCTGGAGAGCACGGCCATGGTGCTCACGGACGAGGACGGCTATCCCTACTCCGTCCGCAAGCAGGGCGCCGGCCTGACCGACGTGTTCTATGCGCTGTCCAACTATACTGTTGGTGCATACGTTTCCGACCCGATCAAGGAGCTGGGCGACGATGCGGAGAAGAAGGGCATTTATGAATTCGACGTGACGCTGACCAACGAGTCCAATCAGCGTGCCAATTACTATCCGGCTTCCGCACTGCTGTGCGACTATATCGTCGATTACAATCAGAACGATCCGGACAAGAAACCGCTGTACCTGAACACCCTGACGGAGAACATCTTCAAGCTGGGCGAGGACTACACGGCTTCCTACAGCGTGAATGGGCAGGAACTTGACGGTACGTCGATCATTGTCGAGTCGGGCAAGTCCACCACGGTTCATGTCAAGCTCACGCTGACCGACGATGTGAAGGCTTACTTCGACCAGATGTTCCCGAACGGCAATTACATTGACGGCTATGTGTACTTCTATGAAACTCGCGCAATGGCCGACGGCACACTGGTCTACCTCGATGCGGACAGTAACGCCTACGCACTTGATGAAACCGGCGCGTATCTGTTGACCTACGATGAGAGCGATAACTTTATTGCCAAGCTCGACGGGGACGGTAAAAAGATCTATTATACGGGTGACGAGGCCGACCTCAGTGTCTATGTTGACGAGGACACCGTCAACCACGCCACACTGCTGACCTTCTACGGCGACTGGACGAAGGGCAACATTCTGGAGAAAGAGGACTTCGTTGACTTCATCGAGGCCAACAACTACGTCAGCACGACGGTCGTGGATGAAGACGGCAACACCTATGCGGATTACGGTGCTACCGCTTACGACCTCCTGAATGTCTACACCGATGCGAACATGGCCTACACCGCCGTGTTCAACACCAAGGACGAGCCGCAGGATCTAAATTTCTACCTTGGCGACAACATGATTGATTACGTTGAGTACTTCGCAGAGCATAACGCGTTCACCACGCTGGATACCGATGCGGACGGCATTTACGCCAACGGTATTTACATCAAGCCGTATCAGCTCCGCAACTGCAAGAGCCTTAAGATGACGATCTCCAACGCCGAGACCGGCGAGATCTACTATGTGGATGATACGCCGTATCTGGGCAAGGCCTACTACAACGAGGACAAGAGCGTCTGGCAGGCAGAGGGGGCGTTCTACTGGACCGGCAAGGACAAGAACGGCAAGTACGTTCCCTCCGGCACGGTTGCGAATGTTGTCTTTGATGCAGTTCTGCCCTACCGCGACACCGAATTCAAGAACATCTGGAGCTTCCCCGTCGAGGTCGACTACACCGCGCCGGAGATCAAGTCCGTTGTTTTCGATGAGGCGGCAAAGACCCTGACCGTCACCGCAACGGACGAAAGCTATCTGGCTGCCATCTATCTGTACAGCAAATCGATGAAGAACCTGCCCGCTGAGGCATTCTCCTCCGATGAGGCGGGCAAGACCTTCACCGCGACCTTTGACGTTACGAAGCTGCTCGAGGCGGGTCTGGCGGAGATCACCGTCTGTGCGCTGGACTACGCGACCAACGAGGTCAAAGCGACTGCTCCGCTCTACGAGGTCGGCAAGGACGCGACCATCACCTACGTCACTCCGAACAACACCAAGACGGTCTCCGTGAAAACCGGCGATGCCTACACCATCGAGGGCTGCACCGAAAGCTATGACGATGCGAAGTTCGTCTGCTGGGTCGACAAGGAAGTTGAAAACGCGGATGATATCACGATTTTCGACGCGGTTTCCGCAATGTACTTCAAGGATGATGAAATCACCGTTTCCGGCGACATGACGGTCTATGCCCTGTATGCCTACGGTGAAGAAAAGCAGCTCGAAACTCCGAACTACTATTATGATGTTGTGCTTGACTACAGCGGCGACTGGGCCATCGGCGGTCTGGACTATGTGGACAGCAAGTATGACACCAGCAAGCCCAAGGTGCTTGTCGAAACCGGCGAAACCAAGAGCGTTGTAGACGATCTCGGCGGCACGGTTGGCGATACCTTTGTGGAGTTCTACAGCGCAGAGGAAGGCCTCCGCTTCACCTTCGAGCGCGGCGAGGACGGCATCTACACCATCCGGAACCACAAGAGCGGCAAGTATCTGGCCGTTGCGGACGGCAAGCTGGCGTTTGTCGATGCCGTGACTGCTGCTGCGAAGTGGACGGTCACCTCCAATCTGGACGCGAACGGCGCGGTCATCCGCAGTGCGCAGGATACGAAGTGGATCCTTGCCTACAACGATGACAAGGGCGAGTTCCAGCTCATGGACGACACCACCACGGTCGGCTCCTTCCTCGGCATTGGCATCCGTCCGTCGGACTACTATCTCAACTGGCTGTACTGCTACAGCGACACCGAGCTTGACGTGAGCGGCTATACCACCAGCCCGACCGGCGACTGCAAGCATAACGGCGCGACGGAGCTTCGCGACGCGAAGGAAGCGACCAAGGATACCGACGGCTACACCGGCGACACCTACTGCTCCATCTGCGGCAAGCTGCTGCAGAAGGGCGAGGTCATCCCGGCAACGGGCTATCCGACCTGCTCGTTCAAGAGCTTCAAGGATTGCAAGTCCAAATGGTATCATGAGGCGGTCGATTTCGCCGTTGCCAACGACCTGATGAAGGGCGTTGCGGCCGACCGCTTCGACCCGGACGGCACGATGACCCGTGCGATGATGGTTACGGTGCTTTACCGTATGGCCGGTTCGCCGGAGGTCAAGGGTAATTCCTCCTTCACCGACGTTCCCGCCGGCCAGTGGTACTCCGACGCGATCACCTGGGCGCAGGACAACGGCATCGTCCTCGGCGTTCTGACCGATAAGTTTGCGCCGAACGATTTCGTCACCCGTGAGCAGATCGCGACCATCCTGTGGCGCTATGAGGGCAAGCCCGCCGCCGAGAGTAAGTTCGACGGCTTCAAGGATGCCGACAAGATCAGCGATTATGCGAAGGAAGCCATGGCTTGGGCCGTTTCCGAAGGCATCTTCAACGGCGACAACGGCAACCTCAAGCCCACCGATAACGCCACCCGTGCAGAATTCGCCTGCATCGTGATGCGCTACCTCGACGGCTCCTACGCCTGCAAGGATCTGGTGAAATAAGCATTTCCACCCCCGCGAGGTCCGGCTGTGCCGGACCTCGCTTTTTTGCGCGATTCTGCTGGACGCACGATCGAACATCGTTCGTAGGGCGGGGTCACCTGACCCCGCCGCAGAGCGCAGCTCTGATAGGGACAGATGCCCCATAATACAGTACAATTCCAATATGTCACTGCCTGCAGCGGGCTGTCGGGGACGCCAGCCCCTACAAACCCAGAACCGAGCGAACACCATTGTAGGGGGCGGCGTCCCCGACGCCCCGCTGTTGGCAGCGCTGTATGGAAATGTTGTTCTGTATTACGGAATACCTATCCCAGCTGCAGCTGCACTCTGCGGCGGGATGGGGGCATCCCGCCCTACGAACGGGGTTCGATAGTGCCTGCAATTACGGGACTGCCTGCAACGGGCCGATGCACCCGCAAGGGGTATGCCGCATCCGTAAGGCGGCACAGCCGCCAACGGCTGCGCTATAGCCATCGGCCCCTACGCCATGAATATTGATTTTGCTGAAATGAAAAATTCTCCTTTACAGAACCGGGAACTTCGGTTATACTATATGCGATAAATTTCGGATGGAGCAGGTAACATGATCGAATTTGAAGAATACAAGGGAAAATTGAATGATCTTAAGCCGAAGCTGGAGGAGCTGCAGGCGGCGTTTTTGCCGCAGAGCCTGCTCGACGAGCTGGAGCGGCTCCACGCAATGGCCGAGGCCCCCGGCTTTTGGGACGATCCGGCCCGGTCGCAAAAGGCTGTGATGCGCACGAAAACACTGGAATCCAAGCGCGACCGCTTCCACGCCATGACCTCCGGCTGGGACGACCTGATGACCATCTGCGAGATGGCGCTGGAGGAGAACGACGACTCCATGCTCCCGGAGCTGACCGAGGGCTACGCAAAGCTCGAACGCGAGATGGAGGAGGCGCGGCTGGAAACGCTGCTCAAGGGCGAGTACGACGGCAACAACGCCATCGTGTCCTTCCAGGCCGGCGCGGGCGGCACCGAGGCGCAGGACTGGACGCAGATGCTCTACCGGATGTACACCCGTTGGGTCGAGTCCCACGGGCTGAACTATAAAATTCTCGACTACCTCGACGGCGACGAGGCGGGCATCAAATCCGCCAGCATCCTTGTCGAGGGCGACAACGCCTATGGCTTCCTGAAAAGCGAGAACGGCGTGCACCGGCTGGTCCGTGTTTCTCCGTTCGATGCCAACGCGCGGCGGCAGACGTCGTTCGCGGCGGTCGAGGTCATTCCGGAGATTGCCGACGACTCCAAGGACGTGGAAATTCGCCCGGAGGACATCGAAATGCAGGTCTATCGCTCCTCCGGCGCGGGCGGTCAGCACATCAACAAGACCTCCTCGGCCGTGCGCCTGATCCATAAGCCGACCGGCATCGTCGTCGCCTGCCAGACACAGCGCGACCAGTTCCAGAACCGCGAAACCTGTATGCGGATGCTGCGCTCGAAGCTCATCGAGATCAAGGAGCGCGAGCATCTGGATAAAATCTCCGATATCAAGGGCGCACAGATGAAGATCGAATGGGGCAGCCAGATCCGCAACTACGTTTTCATGCCCTACACCCTCGTCAAGGACACCCGCACCGGCTTTGAAACGACGAATATCAACGCCGTGATGGACGGCGCGATCGACGGCTTCATCAACGCCTATCTGACCTGCGCCGCGACCGGCACGTGGGCGACAAAATAATGGGGGAAATTGCAAATTAGTGCTTGAAATAATCCGAATTTTGTGATAAAATCAACAGTACTGTGTGTAATTGTGTTCGTACAGAACTTCACGAAAAAATTTCGGCGTACCGCCTGCCGTAAGCGCGGTGACATATGGAGGGTAAAATGGGTGCTTTAAGAATCGTTCTTCTGGTTTGCCAGATGATTTCCTGCGTTGCTCTGACGCTGATCGTTATGATGCAGTCCAGCAAAGAGGACGGCCTCGGCGCAATCGCCGGCAACTCCGAGAACTATTTCGGCAAGGGCAAGGGCGCTTCCAGAGATGCGAAGCTCGCGCGTATGACCAAGTGGATCGCCGCCGTGTTCGTCCTGCTGACGCTGTTCGTGTCCCTGCTGTACACCGCAGCATAAGCGGTAGCATAAGAAAATCAAAAGGCCGTCTCCGGTTGGAGCGGCCTTTCTGCGTGCGCCGGGGCGCGGAAATGTCGATGAAAAACACACTGCAAAAAAACGGTCAAAGAGCATACCTTTTGACCGGCTGGATTTTTGATTTTCCGTCGTTGTGGACACGAAAGCCAATCCGATTTGCCGAAAGACTGCCGTTGCTGCGCACCTCGCAATGACAAATTTGGAGAATTTTGCGACAAAACGAAACGCAGCTTGTGTTTACATACATTACTATCAATACTCTGAAAGGGAGGACAAACAATGAAATCTCGTAAATCGACAAAACGGGCGTTGCTGCTGAGCGTGTGTTCGATCATGCTCTGCTTTGTGATGCTCATCGGGACCACCTTCGCGTGGTTTACGGACACGGCCTCGACGGCTGTGAACACCATTACGTCCGGTACGCTGGGCATTG
>CABSFY010000061.1 GCA_902477055.1 uncultured Eubacteriales bacterium | reverse complement strand
TGCGCTATACCGGCCGCCGGTATAGCGCAGGACGGCCATCCTCGGCGCGTGGGCGCTGCTGTCGCCGACGGTCAGAAGCGCCCGCAGACCCAGCCGCTCCAGCGCCTGCCGGTCATAAAGCTTCGCCTCGATCGGAAGCCCCTGCGCCATTTCCGCCAGCCGCTGCGCGAATGTCTCCGGCGGCAGCAGATTGGCCGGGCAGTTGACCAGATCGCGCGTTTCCATCACGGACCGCGCCAGCTCCCACGCCTGCTTCAGCGTCTCCGCATCCGCACCGGGGAAGCTGCAAGCCAGCTCCGGCTCCCAGCGGCCGCTCAGGGCAAATTTTTTCTGATACGCGCCGCCGCAGACACCCTCGACCGCCGCGAACAGCCCCTCCTGCCCCAGCTCCGCCGCCGGGTCAAGCGCAAAGGCGCAGGCCGTGCAGTCCAGCTCCAGCGCCGTTTTGACCGCCTTGCCGTACAGCTCCTTACAGGCCAGAACGTCCCTGCGCCCGCCCCGGCCGACCCGGATGGTATAGCCGCCCGTTTCATCGGGCAGATAGCGTGTTTTCAGGTATGCATCGTCGGTAAAAACGACATTTGCTTGCACTTGTTTTTCCATAGCTTGCAGGCCTTTCTATCGATACTCAATTTCCAGCACGGTGTCGATCTGGTCCGGCAGCGGATAGGTGTACTGCGGGACCGTCCCGAAGCTGACGAAGGCGAGGTTTTCATATGCGCTCGTGACCCAGCTCTCGCCGCGCACTACCTCGCCGCCGTCCGCAAGCCGCCGCACCGCCCCGATCCGCTCCGGCGCGAGGCCGGTCAGCGGCAGCGGTCCGAGCGGCGCTTCCAGCACGTGTGCGTAGAGCTTTCCCGCGCCTCTGGTGTACCAGCCCCAGTCCGGCTTCGGAAGCTCCGCGCTGCCGCAGCCGTAGATGCTCTCGCCGTTACGCGCCATCCATGCGCCAATCTCGTCCAGCAGACGGCAGCTCTGCGCCGGGAAGCGGCCGGTTGCGTCCGGGCCGACGTTCAGGATCATGTTGCCGCCCTTGCTGACGCACTCGACCAGCTTGCGAATCAGCATGGACGCGGGCTTGTAATTCGTGTCATAGGGCACATAACCCCAGTTGTTGTTCATCGTCGCACAAAGCTCCCACGGCACGCGTTCGCCGCGGACATTGCGGATGCCCTCCGGCGGCAGGAGCTGTTCCGGGCTGACGAAATCGCCGCTGTAATACGCCGGGTTTTCCGTAACAAGGCTCCCGTAGCTCTCGCCGCTGGCCTCGAGCCGGTTATCTACGACGACCTCCGGCTGGTGGCGGCGCACCATCTGCATCAGCTCCGTGGCCTTCCACGCCTCGCCGCGCAGCTCGCCGTAGGCAAAATCGAACCATAAAATGTCAATCTTGCCGTAGTTTGTGACCAACTCCTCGACCTGACCGTGCAGATAGGCAAGATAGCGGTCAAAGTCGATCTGCTCGTGTTCATAGGCGGGATTGCCGCGCATCGGATGGTTGGGGTCGTTATACTTCGGAAAATCCGGGTGGTGCCAATCGAGCAGCGAGTAATACAGTCCCACGCGCAGCCCCTCGGCACGGACAGCCTCCACAAATTCCCGCACCAGATCGCGCCCGCACGGCGCGTTTGTGCTTTTGTAATCTGTCAATTTCGAGTCGAACAGACAAAATCCGTCGTGATGCTTCGCCGTCAGCACGACATACTGCATCCCGGCCCGCTTCGCCCGCCTCGCCCAAGCTCTGGGGTCGTAGGCCTTCGCAGTGAACTCCTGTAGATAGCGCTCATATTGCGCCGCCGGCATCCGCGCCCCGCTCATGTACCACTCGCCGCGTCCGGGAATCGCGTAAAGCCCCCAATGCAGGAACATCCCAAACCGGGCCTCCTGAAACCACCGCACGCGTTTTTCTCTATCCGTCATCGATGCCGCTCCTTCCTGCGCAGCCTCCGCCGCGCTTTTTCATTATTATACCAGCGAAACCGCCCCGAAAGCAAGTATGCCGAATGCAGCAAAAGGCTTCGTCTGCTTACGAAGCTAAAAATCAAGCCTCCGTGCGGATTTGTGCGCACGGAGGCTTGGGGTGTTCCATCAATCGCGATCCCAGTTATGCCAGGTGTTCTGAACATCGTCGTCGTCATCGAAGATATCGAGCATCTTTTCCATCATGGCGATGTCGTCCGGGTTTTCGAGCTTTTTATACTCGCCGGGGACCATTTCGATCTGGGCAGAAACGAAGCTGTAGCCCTTCTTGCTCAGCGCGTCGGCGACGGCGTTGAAGTCGTCGGGGTCGGTGTAGATGGTGAAGCAATCCTCCTCGGCCTCGAAGTCGTCCGCGCCGCAGTCCATCGCGTCCATCATGACGGCATCCTCTTCGTAGTCGCCGTCCTCGTTGTCGATGACGAGGACGCCCTTCTTCGCGAAGTTCCAGCTAACGCAGCCGGTCGTGCCCATCTTGCCGCCATACTTGTCAAAATGATGGCGCATATTGCCCGCGGTACGGTTGCGGTTTTCGGTCATGGTTTCGACAATCACGGCCACGCCGCCGGGGCCGTAGCCCTCATAGGTGATGGCCTCATACGCGTCGCCGGAGCCGGCGTTCGCGGCCTTTTCCAGCACGCGCTTGATGTTGTCGTTGGGCATATTCGCGGCCTTGGCCTTGGTGATAACGGTCGCGAGGCGGGAGTTATAGTTGGGGTCGGTCGAGCCGCCGCCCTCCTTGACCGCGACGTACATTTCCTTCGCGATCTTGGTGAACGCGGCGGCGCGCTTTGCGTCCTGCGCACCCTTAGTTTTCTGAATATTATGCCACTTGGAATGACCCGACATGGTAGTTCTTCCCTTCTTGTTAAAATCTCATCCTGTATTTTAGCATAAGCACGCGCAAAAAACAACCGGCTTATGCGAATTTAATGCAGTCCCGGTGATTTTTCGACAAAATTACCTCAACCTCCGGGAAACGCTCCCGCATAGCGGCGGCGAGGTAGGCGCAGACCGGATTTTCAGTTTCAAAATGCCCCGCGTCCACGAGCGTCAGACCCAGCGCCTGCGCGTCGGCGAACTGATTGTACTTGCAGTCGGCGGTGACAAAGGCATCGTAGCCCAGCTCAGCCACGCGGAACAGCGCGTCGCCGCAGCTCCCGCCACCGACCGCCACGCGCCGGACCGTCCGCCCAGCGTGGACATAGCGAACACCTTCGCAGTTCAGCGCAGCCTTGACGTGGCGCACGAACGCCTCAGGCTCTGCCGCTTCCGCGAGGTCGCCGCCGCGCAGAAGGCCGTAGGGACGGCCGTTGGCATCTACACCGGCCGGATCGATGGCGGCGGCATTATGTAAACCAACCCTTGCCGCAAGGCAATCATTCACGCCGCCGGGGGCGCAGTCGAGATTCGTGTGCGCGTTAAGCGCAGAGATGCCGTTTTCAACCAAAAATAGTAAGGCACGGCCCGCAGGCGTTGCGTCGTTGACGGCCTTCAGGTCCCAGATCGCCGGGTGATGTGTGACCAGGAGCTGGCAGCCAAGCGCCGCCGCCTCCTCGCAAACCGGCAAAAACGGGTCGAGCGCGACCAGCAGCCGCCGCACCTCCCGGTCAGCACGGCCGCAGAGCAGGCCGACATGGTCCCAATCGTAGGCCATGGACTCCGGCGCAAGTGTTTGTAAAAAATCATAAATCGTTTGGACAGTCGGCATAATAAATCTCCTTATGGTTCGATTTCCGCACGGAAACCGCGCACCTCGTTCAGGGCAGTTTGGAAATATTCGAGCCGCTCACGGCTTGCCGGGTCGGCTGCGCGGGACAGGCCCTCGACCGTCAGGCGCAGTGCGCGCTCGATGCGTTTCAGATAACGCGGCAAAAGCAGACTGCCGCCATGCAGCAGGCACGGCGGGACGTACTGCTCCCCCGGCGACAGCGGCACGGCGGAGCCGAAGCGGGCGCAGATGATATTGTACAGAAAGCCGCCGTCCTCCGCCAGCTCCTCGCGCAGCGTCCCGAAGCCGCGCTCGGCAAGAAAGCGCCGCAGATCACTGCCGCCGGACTGCGGCTGCAAAATCAGAAGATAGCGCTCGTCGCGGACCCACGGCGCATCGCGTAAGATCTGCGCGATCAGGTCGCCGCCCATGCCCGCGCAGACGATCGTGTCCACGCCGGCGGGGTCCACCGCGAGCAGGCCGTCCGCACACGAAAGACACAGCCCCTTGGAAATGCCGAAACGGGCGGCGTTTTCCCGCGCGTTTTCCAGCGGCTTTTCCCGCAGATCGCAGGCGTGGACGAAGGCCGCGCGGCCGGTTTGCAGCAGGTAGAGGCTCAGATAGCCGTGGTCGCAGCCGATGTCCGCCACGCGCGCGCCCTCCGGCACCAGCGCGGCGACGCATTGCAGTCGTTTTGAGATCGGCAGCTTCATGAGGGCCTCCTGTCGTGTGGTTTCCCCGGCGCGGCGGGGTCATTTCTTGCGGCGCTTCAGATATTGCTCGGCGCGGGCCAGCTGCGCCGGGGTCGGCGGCGCCGGGGTCGGTTTTTTCGTCGGAATCGGCCGCATGGGCTGCTTTTCGGCCGTTTTTTTGGCGGTAGGCTTCGGTGCGTTTGCGCCGCGGGCAGGCCTCGACGGCTTCTTTGGCGGCCGGGCCTCCGGACGGGCGGGCGCGGCCTTGCGCTTTTCGCTGCGGGCCTCGCCGCCGGGCTTTTCGCCCTTGCGGGGGCGGATGAGGCACTTCGCGTCGTAGCCGATGAGGTCGGTGCGGTGCGCCTTTTCCAGCGCCTCATGGACCAGCGCGTAATTCTTCGGGTCGCGATACTGAATCAGCGCGCGCTGCATTGCCTTTTCGTGCGGGTCGGTGGGGACGTAGACCGGCTCCATCGTGCGCGGGTCGAGGCCGGTGTAATACATGACCGTCGAGAGTGTCGAGGGGGTGGGATAAAAATCCTGGACCTGCTCCGGCATATAGCCGAGGTCGCGGCAGTATTCCGCCAGCTCGACCGCCTCGCGCAGCGTCGAGCCGGGGTGCGAGCTCATGAGGTACGGGACGAGGAACTGCTTCAGGCCAAGGCGGTCGTTCAGCGCCCGGTAGCGGCGGCAGAATTCCTCGTAGACCGCGTGTTCCGGCTTACCCATGCGGCGCAGGACGGGTGCAGACACGTGTTCCGGCGCGACCTTGAGCTGACCGGAAACGTGATATTGCACCAATTCGCGTAAAAAAGCGTCGCTCTTGTCGGCCAGCAGGTAGTCGAAGCGAATACCGCTGCGGACAAAAACCTTCTTCACGCCGGGTAAGGTGCGAAGCTCCTGCAACAGGTTTACATAATCCGTATGATCCGCCCGCAGATTCCGGCATGGTTTTGGGAACAGGCACTGCCGGTTCGGGCAGGCCCCGGCCTTTAACTGCTTTTCGCAGGCGGGCTGGCGGAAGTTCGCCGTCGGGCCGCCGACATCGTGGATGTAACCCTTGAAGTCCGGATGCTGCGTCATGCGCTTCGCTTCTTCGAGCAGCGAGGCGTGGCTCCGCGTCTGAATGATGCGGCCTTGATGGAATGTTAACGCGCAGAACGAGCAGCCGCCGAAGCAGCCGCGGTTGGAAACGAGCGAAAATTGGACCTCCGAAATCGCGGGAACGCCGTTTTTGTACGACGGATGGGGCGCATTTTCATAGGGCAGAGCGTACACCGCATCCATTTCCTCCGTCGTCAGCGGCTTCTGCGGCGGATTCTGCACGACAAACTCGCGGCCATACGGCTCGATGAGCCGCTTGGCCGAAAACGGGTCGGTGTTCTGATATTGCAGATAAAAGCTCTCTGCATAGCGCTTTTTATTCTGCAAAAGTTCGGAATATGCGGGTAAAATGATCGCCTCATCCGTATCGGGCGCGGTCGTGCGGTAGGCCGTTCCGGCCAAGAACGTCAGGTCGTGGACGGAAAGTCCGCTGTCCAGCGCATCGGCAGCCTCGACGATGCTCTTTTCGCCCATGCCGTACAGCAGCAGGTCGGCCTGCGAATCGAGCAGGATGGAGCGCTTTAGCTTGTCTGACCAGTAATCGTAATGTGCCAGTCTGCGCAGGCTGGCCTCGATGCCGCCGATCAAAATCGCCTCGTGCGGATGCGTGCGGCGGATAAGGTTGCAGTAGACGATCGTCGCGTAGTCCGGGCGCTTGCCGGTCACGCCGCCGTCGGTGTAGGCATCGGTTTTGCGGCGGTGCTTGCCGACGGAATAGTGGTTGACCATCGAGTCCATGTTGCCGCCGCTGACGAGCCAGCCGAGGCGGGGCGTGCCGAATTCGTTGATGGAATTCGGGTCCTTCCAGTCCGGCTGAGAGCAGATCGCAACCTTATACCCTGCGCTTTCCAGTACGCGGCTGATGATGGCGTGGCCGAAGGACGGGTGATCGACATAGGCATCGCCGATGACGTAGACAAAATCGGGCCGTTCCCAGCCCAGCGCCGCCATTTCGCGGCAATCGACCGGCAGGAAGCTCATCCGTTCGTCCCCGTCGAGCCAAAGCCGCCCTCTCCGCGAACGGTGTCAGAAAGCGTGTCGGCTTCGATGAAGTTTGCGGTCAGATAAGGTGTCAGAATCATCTGCGCGATGCGATCGCCCGGCTCGATGGTCTGCGGCACGGCGCCGTGGTTGTGCAGCGGCACGAAAAACTCACCGCGATAGTCCGAATCGACCACGCCGACCTTGTTCGCCGGGGCCAAACCGCGCTTGGAGGCAAGGCCGCTGCGGGCGTAGACCAGTCCGGCGTAGCCCGCGGGGATTTCCATGGCGATGCCGATAGAGATCAGGCGCGTTTCGCCGGGCTGGAGCGTCACCGGCACATCGAGGCAGGCGCAGAGATCCGCCCCGGCGGAAAACTCTGTCCCGTAAACCGGCAGCTTTGCGTTTTCATAGAGCTTTTTGACTTTTACCTCGCGCATCATCGGCTTCCTCCCCGCGTGTACCCATCGTCCCAGAGGACGACGCTTCCCGCTTGCAGCGTTTTTTTCATATCAATGAGGCGCTGATTTTCCGAGCCTCGGAAGCGCAGCGTCAGATTTTTCTTCTCAATCATAAACGGCCCGTCTACCAGCACGTCCAGCAGGGCCAGAATTTTTTGTACCGTTGCCGGGTCGCCGACCGTTCCGGCCAGCAGCTCCGCGTCGAGCAGGTAGCCGGTGAAGGCCCAGATGGACTTCTGCGGATAGACCGCCCGCACCTGCTCCAGCAGGGCCAGCACCCCGGCCTGGTTGCGCGGCTCAAACGGCTCGCCGCCGAGGACGGTCAGCCCGGCGATCTGCGGCGGCGCGAGCGTTTCGAGCAGGTAGTCCGTAACCTCCTGCGTCAGCGGCGCACCGTAGTCGAAGTCCCACGTCTGCGGCTGGAAGCACTCCTTGCAGTGGCGCGTGCAGCCGGAAACGAAGATCACCGAGCGAACGCCCGGCCCATTTGCAATGTCATAGGTTTTAATTGCGGCGTAATTCATTGCGCAGCCCCTTTCAAAACGCGATTCACAAAGTCCGTCAGCGTCCGGCGATAGCGGTCGCCCTCCAGCAGGAAGCTCTGGCCGTGGCCCGCGTTCGGGACGGTCAGGAGCGTTTTATCGGACGCGGCGCTGGCGGCGTAGGCTTTTCTGGACATATCACATGGCACAAACGTGTCGCCCTCGCCGTGAATCAGCATGAGCGGCAGGCGGCAGTCTTGCAGCGCCGTCAGCGTAGAATAGTCCTTCAGGCCGAAGCCCGCGAACAGACGGGTTTGCAGGCTCACAAACGGCAAAAACCAGAGCGGAATATGCTTTTCCCGCGCGATTTTTGCCACGATATCGTACGGCGAGGTGAAGCCGCAGTCGGCAATCACGCCCCGGACGTTCGCAGGGAACGGCTCCCCGCAGGCCATCAGCACGGTGGACGCGCCCATCGAAAGGCCCGCAAGCAGCACCGGCGCTTCCGCGCCGAAGCGTTGGTTATGCCACTTGACCCAGCTATGCACGTCGCGGCGCTCGCGGATGCCGAAGGTGATGAAGCGTCCGCCGGACGCGCCGTGCGCCCGCTCGTTCACGAGCAGAAGGTTCAGCCCGAGCGATTGGTAAAAGGACAACGCGCAGCCGAAGTCGATCTCCGGGCAGCTCCGCCAGCCGTGGAAGCACAACAGCGTGCCGCGCGCGTTTTCGCACGGCAGATACTTGGCAACGAGGCGAACGCCGTCGTAGGCCTTGATCGTCACCGTTTCGCTCGGCTGGGCGGCGATCCATTGGAAACCGGCGGTCAGTTCGTCCTTATAACGGCGAAAACTGGAATGTTGAATTGCACGGTCGAGGTTGCCGGTCGTCCAACGCGCGTGCAGACAGGCGAGGCACATCGCGAAAAGCGACCCGCCAAACAGAGCGAGAAGGACCAGCACCACCGCGATCAAAATGGCAGCTTTCATTGCTTCTTTTTCTCCAACCGGCGCAGCAGCGGGAAGCAAAGCGGCCAGACCAGTGCTGCAAACAGGATGACAATGAAATAGCGGATGGCGTTCGTGCCGACCCACGTAAAGCCGACGGCGGTGAAAAGTGCCTTCAGCCCCTCCTTGATCGCCAGCAGGCCCGCGAGGCCGAGGACGACCTTGAGCACCTGCACCCACCAGACTGCCTTTTCATCAAAGCGGATGTGCTTCCGTTCGACAGGATAAGCGATAAAAAAGCCCAGCAGCGCACCGAGCAGAGAGAAGCTGTTCTTCCGGCCCTCGTAGAGGTTGTCCGGGTCGATGTCCGCCGGGAAACGGGCGAAATTTGCGTAGCAGACGAACGCGACGGCCAGCGCCAGCATCGCCAGCAGCAGGACGGTCATGCGTTTTTCATCGTCGCTGCACCACCGCACAAGCGGGTAGAACACAAACACCAGCACGGTCGCAATGCAAAGCGACACGCCGACGTCCGCCGGGGTATGCACGCCGAGGTACATCCGAGAAAAGCTCGTCAGCGCCGCGATAGCGATGCAGACGACGCGCAGGACGCGGTTTTTGTTCCACCGCGCAAGCCCGCCGAACGTACCGACGACGTTCTGCGTGTGGCCGGACGGGAAGGAGTAACCGGTCGCACCGCTGCGGGCGCTTTCGACAATGGTAAACGACGGGTCGCGCACCCACGGGCGCGGGATGCGGCACAGGAGCTTCAAAAATTGGTTAAAAATCGTGCCGACAAAGCCGACGAACAGCAGATAATACCCCTCGCGCTTGTTCACGCACCAGAAAACGACCAGTGCCGCGACGGTGAACACCAGTTCCTCGCCAAAATAGGTGAAAAACTGCATCACCGCATCCAAAACCGGCCTCCGCAGGTCCTCCAGCCAATATAACAGCGCCATACTGTCGCACTCCTTTTTTTAATTTTTCCCGTTTCCCCGCCGCAGGGGATTTTAATTTATGCCGTTCGGCACACCACAATTCCGCATGATACATGATTCGATACTGCCAGCACGGGCCGATGTACCCGCAAGGGGTATGCCGCATCCGGAAAGCTCCTTCGTCGCTAACGGCTGCGCTATGGGCATCGGCCCCTACGCAGCGAAAGAGAGTTCCTGCACGCGGCGGGCCGGAGGCAGCCCGTCCTACGGACGGATTTCGAGGCTGCCAGCCGTTTTTTATCCATGCTTGCGCCAGGTGGTCGGGCGCAGGAGCATAATCATCGGGAACAGCTCCAGACGGCCGAAAAGCATATCGGCGATCATAACGACCTTTGACAGATTGGAAAACACGTTGAAGCTGCCGTAAGGGCCGACAAGTGAGCTGACACCCGGGCCGATGTTGTTCAGCGTCGCCATCACCGCACTGACCGACGTTTCCGCGCCGAGGTTGTCCAGCGACAGCAGCGTCATGGAGAACACCGCGACCAGCACGTAGACCGCAAGGAAGGCAAACGAGCCGTCGATCACGTCGCGGTCCACGCGCTTGCCGTCCATCGTCATGACCTCGACCGAGTGCGGATGGAGCATGTGCCGAACGCTGGAGCGCGCAGATTTGATCAAAATCATCATGCGGCTGACCTTCATGCCGCCGCTCGTCGAGCCTGCGCAGCCGCCGATGATCATCAGCACGATCAATATCGCTTTAGAAAACTCTGGCCAGAGGGAAAAATCGACCGTTCCGTAGCCCGTGGTCGTCATGATCGAGCCGACGGTGAAGGAAACATGATGGATTGCCGCGCGGACATTCGTAAAATACCCGCCCTTGAGCATCAGGTTCAGGGTAATAATCGCAATGGCCGAAAAAGCAATGGCAAGATAGGCTTTGAGTTCGGAATTCTTCCAAACCAGCTTGAATTTTCGGCAGATCAGGAAGAAATAAATGGAAAAATTCACACCGCACATCAGCATGAACACCGTCGTCACCGTCTGCTCATAGGACGAATAGGCGGCAAGTCCCGCACTCGTCAGCGAGAAGCCGCCCGTACCTGCCGTGCCGAAGGCGATGCAGAAGCTGTCAAAGACCGAGATCTCACCCCAGCCGCACCAGACGCCGATACGATAAGCAAGAATTTGCAGCAGCGTTATGACAAAATAAATCGCGTAAAGAATCAACGCAGACGTGCGCATTTTCGGCACCATCTTGCCTACCGACGGGCCGGGGGATTCGGCGCGCAGCAGATAAATGCTGTCGCCTGAAAGCGGCACGACCGCCAGCATGAATACCAGCACACCCATACCGCCCAACCAGTGCGTGAAGCTGCGCCAGAACAGCAGGCAATGCGGAAGAGCCTCCGGCGCGTTCAAAATGCTCGCGCCCGTGGTCGTAAAGCCGGATACCGTTTCAAACACGGCATCCACGTAGGATGGAATTGCACCGGAAATATAAAACGGCAGCGCTCCGACCAATGAAATAACAATCCACGACAGCGACACCATAACGAAGCCCTCGCGGGCGTGCATCATGCGGTTGCGCTTCGGCCGCAGGAGGATGAGTGCCGTGCCGGTCACCGTGCAGATGCCGACCGTTACCAGCAGCGCCAGCACCGATTCGCCGTAGCACAGTGCAACAATACATGGCAGCAGCAGGGCAGCACTGATGATTAACAGGATATGCCCCAGCAGAGACAGGATCATTCGATAATTCATCGGCAGCCTCCGCTCAACGGATAATATCGTCGAGGTCATTTAGACCCGTGACGGAGGTGACGACAATCACCGTGTCGCCCGGCTCGATCGTGTCGCGGCCGGCAGGCGTGAGAATCTTGCCGCCCCGATTGATCGCACCGATGAGCAGATTCGGCCGCAGCCGCAGCTCCATCAGCGGCTTGCCACAGACGAGCGACTTCGCCGTCGCGCGGAACTCAAGCGCCTCGGCCTTGTTGCCGACGATTTTATAGAGCGTTTCCACGTTCGAGCCGAGGGAATTCTGCATCGCGCGGACATAGCGAACAATATGGTCAGCAGCAATATAACGCGGATGAAATACGCTGCCGAGATCCATTGACTTGATGATATGCGAGAATGTCGTGCGGTTGATTTTCGTAATAATCTTCGCCTCAGACACGCTGCGGGCGTAAAGACTCATGAGGACGTTTTCCTCGTCGATGCCGGTCAGGGTCGCAACAGCGTCCATCCTTGCAAGGCCCTCCTCGGCCAGCAGCTTTTCGTTCGTGCCGTCGCCGTGGATAATCGTCGCGTCGGGCAGTCGCTCAGACAGCTCGTCGCAGACCGCGCGATTTGCTTCGATAATTTTAACGTTCGCGCCGAAATCAAGCATTTGACGCGCCAGATAATAGCTGATGCGTCCCCCGCCGATCAGCAGCACGCGCTTGACGGGGTTCGTTTCCACGCCGATCTTGTGGAAGAATTTATAGGCTGTCTTGGGCTTGGCCACGAAGCTGATGCGGTCGCCCGCAAGGAGTGTGAACGAGCCGGACGGGATGAACACGTCATGCGCACCGCGCTCAACCACGCAGATCAGAACGCCGGTTTGGAGCTTGCCCAGCTCCATGAGCTGCATCCCGTTGAGGACGGAGCCGTCGGGGATGCGGAATTTATGCAATTCTACGCGTCCTTTTGAGAATGTGTCGATCTTAATTGCCGCCGGAGCGCGTAGAATTCGCGCGATTTCCGATGCGCTGGCCAGCTCCGGGTTGAGCGCCATGCTCAGGCCAAGGTCATCCTTGACCATGCGGATACCGGTCGAGTATTCCGGATTGCGTACGCGGGCGATGGTGTTGCCGACGCCCAGCTTCTTCGCAATCAGGCAGGCCAGCAGGTTCTGCTCATCCGTTGACATGACAGCGATCGCAAGGTCGGCGTTCGGAACGCCCGCCTCGACCTGCGCTTCAATGGAAATGCCATTGCCCTCGACGGTCATCACGTCCAGCGTAGCGACCTGCTCCAGCATCGCCGACGCGCGGTCCACCACGGTGATCTCATGCCCCTCTCGCGCAAGCTGATCGGCCAGCGTCACGCCGATTTTTCCCGCGCCGATAATCACGATTCTCATGGCGTAATCCCCCATTTTCAATCTTTAACAACTATAGCATATTGCAGCCCAAAAAGCAAGCACTCCCACCCCGGCTGCGGGAGGGAGCTGCGTGCAAAAGGTATCCAAGGTTTTAGCACTCTCGTATTAAGAGTGCTAAAATTTACAGACCGTTCATAAAAAAGACACACAACCTCCGATTTTACAGTGCATAATAAAGCTGTAAGAAAGAGATGGAGAGCGAAGCGGCGGCACAGGCCGCCGGGATGTGCGCGGCACCGGCTCCGCACGCACGGCCGCTTCTCCTGACAGCCGGCAAATCAATTTTTTGGAGGTATGTGTTATGTTTGAACTCATGCGTAGAAATAATAATCATCCGGCCAGCGCCTACAACCCCTTCCGCGAGATGGAGGACTTTGAGCGCAGCTTCTTCGGCCGTCCGTTCGGCGGCTTCTTTGACAGCCGTGAGCTGGCCGAGTTCAAGACCGATGTGACCGACGAGGGCGATCATTATCTGCTGGAGGCCGACCTGCCGGGCTTCGAGAAGAAGGACATTCACCTGGAGCTGAACGGCGACGTACTGACCGTGACCGCCGAGCGTCATTCCAAGCTCGAGGACAAGGATAAGAAGGACAAGGTCGTCCGCATCGAGCGTTCCTACGGCTCCTACAGCCGCCAGTTCGACGTCAGCGGCATCGACACCGCTGCGATCAAGGCGAAGTATGACAACGGCGTTCTGAAGCTGACCCTCCCGAAGCAGCAGACCGTCCTGCCCGAAGCAAAGCGGCTGGAGATCGAGTAATGAAAAAGGCAAAACCCCGGAGAGCGGTTTCGTTCCGCTCTCCGGGGTTTTGTATTGATTATTTTCAGACCAGCCGGGCGCCGGCGGGGATCTTGTCGTCGAGCATGATGAGGTTGAGCTTCTCGCCGCGCTCGGCGGACAGCAGCATTCCGCAGCTCTCCTGCCCCATCATCTTGCGCGGGGGCAGATTCGTCACGGCGACGAGGGTCTTGCCGAGCAGCTCCTCCGGCTGATAGAACTTCGCGATGCCGGAAAGGATCTGGCGCGGCGTGCCGGTACCGTCGTCGAGGGTGAATTTCAGGAGCTTTTCGGACTTTTTGACCTTTTCACAGGTCAAAACCTTCACGACGGTCATCTCGACCTTGCAGAATTCGTCGAAGCTCACCGGGGGCAGAGGCTCGGGCAGCGGGTCGGCCTCCGGCTCCTTGGGCTTGGCGGTCAGCGCTTCAAGTGCAACCAACTCCTTTTCCGCGTCGATGCGCGGGAAGAGCGGCGCGCCGGAAACGACCTGCGTCTCGCGGCTGAGGCCGCCGAACACGCACAGGCTGTCCCAGTCACACGGCGCAGCACCGATGCGCTTCATGATCTCGGCGGCAGTGTCGGGCATGAACGGCTGCAACAGGCCGCCGCAGATGCGCACGGTTTCGAGCAGATTATACATCACGCGGGCAAGGCGCGGCTTTTTTTCCTCGTCCTTCGCCAGCACCCACGGGGTGGTTTCGTCAATATACTTGTTTGCGCGGGAAATGACGGCAAACACCTCGCTCAGTGCGTTCTGGAAGGCATAATGCTCCATCTGCGCCTCATATTTTTCATGCAGCGCGGCGGCCATGGAAACCAGCTCGTGATCGAGCGCGGGATCCTCGACCTGCTCGGCGGGCAGCTTGCCGCCGGGGAAGTATTTTTGCACCATCGCGACGGTGCGGCTGACGAGGTTGCCGAGGTCGTTGGCAAGGTCGGTGTTGATGCAGGAGATCAGCAGCTCATTGGAGAAGTTGC
>CABSFY010000060.1 GCA_902477055.1 uncultured Eubacteriales bacterium | reverse complement strand
AAATTGCAAAATAATCTTCCTTATTCCTATTTTGCAATTTTGAAAGCAGCTTGTCAAAAAAGTCCGTGAGGACTTTTTTGACAAGCTGAATCGCCCCGCCGCTTTGCAAAACGGCGGGGCGATGTGTTTTATTGAGCGGGCTTGTAGCTGTCCTTGAGGCTGACGGAGCGGTTAAAGACGAGATGCTCCGCTGTGCAGTCCTTGCTGTCCATGCAGAAGTAGCCGACGCGCATGAACTGATACGACGGTGCGGTGTGTGCAGTGCGGCTCTCGCCCTCGGCATCGTAGCGGCGGGCATCCTCCACGAGCGCGGCCTCGACCTTGCAGCCGTGCAGGACGGTCAGCGAATCGGGATTCAGGCAGTCAAGAAAGTCCTTGTCCAGGCTGTCGGGCTGCGCGTCGGAGAACAGATTGTCGTAAAGCCGTACCTCGGCATCGACGCAGGAGGCGGCATCGACCCAGTGGATCGTTGCGCCCTTGATCTTCCGGCCGTCAGCGGGGTTGCCGCCGCGGGAGAGGGGGTCGTACTCGGCGTAGACCTCGACGACATTGCCGCTTTCGTCCTTCCTGCAGCCGGTCGCGGTGACAAGATACGCGCCCTTGAGGCGGACCTCATTGCCCGGATACATCCGCTTGTACTTCGGGATCGGCGCTTCCAGGAAGTCCTCGGCCTCGATCCAAAGCTCACGGCTGAAGGTGATGGTATGCGTCCCCTGCTCGGGGTGGACGGGGTTGTTCTCAACCTCAAAGGTTTCCGATTGCCCCTCCGGATAGTTCGTCAAAATGAGCTTTACCGGATGCAGCACGGCCATGGTGCGCTCGGCGGTTTCGTTCAGATCCTCGCGCAGGCAATGCTCCAGGAAACCGTACTCGATCGTGGAGGCTGCCTTGGCTACGCCGATGCGCTCGCAGAACTCGCGGATGGAATGGGACGTGTAGCCCCGGCGGCGCAGACCGCAGAGCGTGGGCATCCGCGGGTCGTCCCAGCCGGAAACACGGCCCGTTTCGACCAGCAGGCGCAGCTTGCGCTTGGACATGACGGTATGGTCGATGCCGAGGCGGGCAAACTCGATCTGCCGCGGCTTTGCGGGCAGGTCGCAGTGCTCGACGACCCAGTTATACAGCGGGCGATGCGCCTCAAACTCCAGTGAGCACAGCGAGTGCGTGATGTGCTCCATGGCATCCTCGATGGGATGGGCAAAGTCGTACATCGGGTAGATGCACCACTTGTCGCCGGTGGCATGATGCGGCATATGATTGATGCGGTAGATCGCCGGATCGCGCATATTAAAGTTGCCGGAGGCAAGGTCGATTTTTGCGCGCAGCGTCATTGCGCCGTTCGGGAACTCGCCCGCCTTCATCCGGCGGAAGAGGTCCAGCGACTCCTCCGTTGGGCGGTCGCGGTACGGGCTTCTGGCCGGGGTGGTCAGATCGCCGCGATATTCGCGCATCTGCTCCGGCGTCAGCTCGCAGACGTAGGCGAGGCCCTTTTGAATCAGCGCCTCGGCGCATTCGTACATCTTGTCAAAATACTGCGAGGCGTAGTAGAACCGGTCGCCCCAGTCAAAGCCGAGCCAGTGGATGTCCTGCTTGATGGCATCAACGTATTCGACATCCTCCTTGGTGGGGTTGGTGTCGTCCATGCGCAGATTGCAGATGCCGCCGAACTTTTCCGCCGTGCCGAAATCGATGCACAGTGCCTTGCAGTGGCCGATGTGCAGATAGCCGTTCGGCTCGGGCGGGAACCGGGTATGCACCGTCATGCCCTCGAACTGGCCGCCGGCAGCAATATCCTCCTCGACAAACGCTTCAATAAAATTTTTCGCTTCCGCCATTGCTTTTATCCTCCTGAGAATATTCGGCACTCATTATATACCATTTTTCTGCATTTGGCAACGAAATTGTAGCGCGTCCGGTGAAAAAAGTTTATCCGGAGGGAATATTTGAAAACAATTTGTGAAAAAACGAAATTTTGGTTGTCAAGCGGGCGAAATTATTATAGAATAGACGCGAGAAATTTTGAACATAAGGAGTGGTTCCCCATGAACGAGCCGAAGTACCGCCGCGTCCTGCTGAAGATCAGCGGCGAGGCGCTGGCGGGCGACGCGCATCGCGGCCTGAATTTCGACGTGATCGGCAGCGTCTGTGATGTGGTGAAAAAATGTGTGGAGTCCGGCGTGCAGGTCGGCATCGTCGTCGGCGGCGGCAATTTCTGGCGCGGCCTCAAGGACGGCGGCGACCGCATGGAGCGCACCCGCGCCGACCATATGGGTATGCTGGCGACGGTCATCAACTGCCTCGCGTTGGCCGACAGCCTGGAGCAGCGCAACGTCCCCGTCCGCGTGCAGACCGCGATCGAGATGAACCGCATCGCAGAGCCCTATATCCGCAGCAGAGCCATTCGCCATTTGGAAAAGGGGCGCGTCGTGATTTTTGGCTGCGGTACGGGCAATCCCTTCTTCTCCACGGACACCGGCGCAGTGCTTCGCGCGGCGGAGATCAATGCCGATGCCATTCTGCTGGCCAAGAACGTGGACGGCGTGTACTCGGACGACCCCAACAAGAACCCCGAAGCCGTCAAGTTTGACGAGATTACCTATGACGAGGTGCTGGCGCGGCACCTGACGGTGATGGACAGCACCGCTACATCCCTGTCGATGGACAATCACATCCCCATCATTTTGTTCGCACTGGCCGACCCGGAGAATATCTACCGCGTCGTGATGGGAGAAAAAATCGGAACAGTTGTTAAGGAGGATAAATAATATGTCAGTTGATTTCAAAGAATTCACCCGAAAGATGGAAAAGACCCTGGACATTTTACAGGAGGACTTCGGCGCAATCCGTGCTGGCCGCGCCAACGCCCGCGTCCTCGACCGCATCGTCGTAGAGTACTACGGCGTTGACACGCCCATCGGGCAGGTCGGTACGATTTCCTCTCCCGATGCCCGCACGCTCGTCATCCAGCCGTGGGACGGCTCGCTGCTGAAGAAGATCGAGAAGGCCATCCAGACCTCCGACCTCGGCATCAACCCGCAGAACGACGGCCGTGTGATCCGCCTTGTGTTCCCGCAGCTCACCGAGGAGCGTCGTAAGGAGCTGGTCAAGCAGGTCAAGAAGTACGGTGAGGATGGCAAGGTCGCAGTCCGCAACATCCGCCGCGACGCAATGGACTATATCAAGAAGCTCAAGAAGGACTCCGAGATCACCGAGGACGACCAGAAAAAGGCCGAAAAGGACCTGCAGGAGCTGACCGATAAGTATATCAAGAAGGTCGATGAAGCCTGCGCAGTCAAGGAAAAGGAACTGATGGAGCTTTGATCCCTTTGCTCCCCCAATGATGCGTAGGGCGGGCTGCCCTCAGCCCGCCGCGTAGGCACTATCGATTTAGTGAATAGTGAATGGTGAACAGTGAATAGTGAATAATGGCGGGCTTCGCCCGCTGCGTAGGGGGCGGCGTCCTCGACGCCCCGCGCTGGCACTTCATGTTTTGCAACACCCCAAACTTTTATTTGACCACCGGAACGGTCGGGTCGGCCTGCCGCGACGCGGTGCAGACCCGGCCGCTCTTTCTTTTGGAGATTATTTATGCTGTTCAGAAAACCAAAGCCCGCGCCGCAGCGGGCGCTTCCGACGCACATTGCCATCGTCATGGACGGCAACGGCCGCTGGGCAAAAAGCCGCGGTCTGCCGCGCCAAGCCGGGCATAAGGTCGGCGCGGAGGCGTTCCGCACGATCGCAAACTATGCAAAGTCCATCGGTCTGAACTATCTGACGGTCTATGCCTTTTCCACGGAGAACTGGAAGCGTTCCCCGGAGGAGGTCGAGGCTATCATGGAGCTTTTAGAGCGTTATCTGAGCGAGGCCATCCGCGATATGGAGAAAAACAAGGTGCGCTTCTGCTTCTTCGGCGACCTTTCCCGCCTCTCGCCGCAGCTGCAGGAGGAGGCGCGCGTCGCCGCCGAGCGCTCGAAGCAGTATGCGGGCGTGCAGGTCAACTTCTGCCTGAACTACGGCGGACGGGCCGAGATCGTTCGTGCCGCGCGACAGTTTGCGCAGGATTGTGTGGACGGGAAATGCAAGCCGGAGGACCTGACGGAGGAGTGCCTGTCGAATTTGATGTATTCGGCGGGAATTCCCGACCCGGAGCTGGTCATCCGTCCGGGCGGCGAGCTGCGGACCTCAAATTTTCTGTTATGGCAGTCGGCGTATGCCGAATACTATTTTACGGACGTCCTCTGGCCGGACTTCGGCCCGAAGGAGCTTGACAAGGCGATCGCTGCCTATCAGCAG
This sequence comes from uncultured Eubacteriales bacterium, assembly GCA_902477055.1. GTDB lineage: Bacteria > Bacillota > Clostridia > Oscillospirales > Oscillospiraceae > JAZOXB01. Next base: position 10,007 of record CABSFY010000060.1, on the reverse strand, counting down.
CGAAATCGCCGGTTCGGAGGTGCAAAATAATGCTGGTACGAATTCTTGCCGCTGCGGTCGGTCTGCCGCTGCTGCTGGCGATCGTCATTCTGCTGCCGCCGGTTGCGACGGCTATCCTGTTTGCCGCGGCGTGCATGATCGGCGCGTATGAGATGCTCTGGCGCACGGGGCTGTTGAAGCACAAGCGGATTTTGGTCTACACGGCGCTGATGGCGGCGGCGACGGTGATGTGGTCATGGGGTAAGGGCGAGGGCATCATTTCGGAGCAGACGCTCTGGGCAAGTGCGCTGACGGCACTGTTCGTGTTCTTCATGGCGCTGTTCTGCGAGCTGCTGGCGGGACATACGAAGCTGCAATTCACTTCGTTGGCCGCGCCGCTGTTTTCCGGCGTTGTCTACCCGTTTCTGATCGGCGCGCTGGTTCGCCTGCGCTGCATGGACGGCGGCGTGTTCTTTATCATCACGGCCTTCGTCCTGTCAATGATTGCCGACACGGGCGCGTATTTTGTCGGCCGTGCCTGCGGCAAGCATAAGCTCGCGCCGGTCATCAGTCCGAAAAAGACGGTCGAGGGCGCGATCGGCGGTGTTGTGACGAACGTTGCGGTGATGCTGCTTTATGCCTTTTTGCTGAAAAAGTGCTTTAATTTTACTGAGGTGAATTATCTTTTTGCCGCGATCTACGGCGTGCTCGGCGCGATCGCGTCCATCATCGGCGATCTGACGCTCTCCGTCGTAAAGCGGCAGGTTGGCATCAAGGACTACGGCAATCTTATCCCCGGCCACGGCGGAATTCTCGACCGTTTTGACAGCACGATGGCCGTCGCCCCGCTGACGGAAATCCTGCTGCTGCTCATCCCGTTCGCGGTGAAATAATATGACAAAATATCTATCGATTCTCGGCTCCACCGGCTCCATCGGGCGGCAGACGCTCGATGTGGTACGGCAGCTTCCCGTCCGCATCGCCGCGCTGACGGCGGGGACGAATGTGGAGCGTATGGTGGAGCAGTGCCGCGAATTTCACCCGCAGCTCGCGGTCATGGCGACCGAAAAAGCGGCGCAGGAAGTAAAAGCGGCGCTGGCGGGGGAAGCTATTACCGTCCTCTCCGGCGAGGCCGGACTGATCGCCGCCGCAGAATACGAGCAGGCCGACACGGTGGTGACCGCCGTTGTGGGGATGCTCGGTCTGCACCCGACGCTGGCCGCCATCCGGAAGAAAAAGCGTATCGCGCTTGCCAACAAGGAAACGCTCGTCTGCGCCGGTGAGCTGGTCATGGCGGAGGCCTGGCGCTTTGGCGCGGAGATCATCCCCGTCGATTCTGAGCATTCTGCAATTTTCCAGTGCCTGATGGGCTGTGAGGATCGGAGGGAGATTCGGCGGCTGATTTTGACCTGCTCCGGCGGGCCGTTTTACGGCAAATCGCCGAAGGAGCTGCAAAACGTCACAAAAGCTGACGCGCTGCGCCATCCGAACTGGAAGATGGGCGAAAAGATCACCATCGATTGTGCTACTCTGATGAACAAGGGGCTGGAGATCATCGAGGCCATGCGGCTGTACGACCTCCCGCTGGAGCGGGTGGACGCGGTGATTCATCGGCAGAGCATCGTCCATTCGCTTGTGGAGCTCCGCGACGGCGCGGTGCTGGCGCAGCTCGGCGTTCCGGATATGCGCATCCCCATCCGCCTCGCGCTGACCTATCCGCATCGGACGGAGAATCCCGACGCGCCGCTGGATCTGCTGACCTGCGGCCCGCTGACATTTGACCGGCCTGACGAGACGGCGTTTCCGTGCCTTGCGCTGGCGAAAGAGGCGGCGCGGCGCGGGGGAACGGCCTGCGCGGTGATGAACGGTGCGAATGAGGCTGCCGTTGCCCTGTATTTGCAGGATGCGATCGGCTTTTATGACATCCCCCGCCTGATCCGGGCCGCGATGGATGCGGTGCCGCTGACGGCAAAGCCGGATTTGGACGAAATTTTGGCGGCAGACCGGGCGGCGCGAGAGGCCGTTCGACTGCACGCGCAGAGGTGTAACGATTGACCGTTTTTTATGTAGTTCTTGCAATTTTATTGTTCGGCGTATTGATTTTCGTACACGAACTGGGACATTTTTTGACCGCGAAGCTCTCCGGCGTGCAGGTCAACGAGTTTTCGCTGTTCATGGGTCCTGCCATCTGGAAAAAGAAGAGGGGCGAAACGACCTACGCGCTGCGCTGCATCCCCATCGGCGGCTACTGCGCGATGGAGGGCGAGGACGGCGAGAGCGACAACCCGCGTTCGTTCGGCAGGGCGAAGGTCTGGAAGCGGCTGATTATTCTGGTCGCCGGTTCGTTTATGAACTTCCTGTTCGGCTTTGTCGTCCTGCTGCTTGTCCTCGGCATCACCGCCGAAGGCTTTAACACGCGCCAGATCGCCAACATCGTCGAGGGCCGGCCGTTTGCGTCGTATTTCAGCCGGGCGATGAGTTTGTGTCCATCAATGGCGCACACGTCTACATCGGCGGGGACATTACCATGCTCCTCGACCGCGATATCGACGGCTATCAGGATCTCACCGTCCGCCGCAACGGCGAGACGATTGAGCTGAAGGACGTGCCGATCGCCCGCGACTATATCGACGCGGAGGGCAATGCGCGGTATGGCTTCGGCATCGACGCGGAGGAAAAAACCTTCGGCAGCCTGCTTTCCAACACGTGGCGCACCTCGCTGGATTTTGCCCGCTGGGTCCGACTGGGGCTGGCCGATCTCTTTACCGGCAGAGCCGGCATCAAAGACATGGGCGGCCCGGTCGTTATCATTTCCGAGGCGGCGAAGGAGGGCACGTCGGCGCAGAGCGTCGGCATTGGCATTACGAACGTGCTGAATCTGTTCGCCTTTATCGCAATCAACCTGGCGGTGATGAATCTGCTGCCGATTCCGGCGCTCGACGGCGGCCGCGTGGTCTGCCTGCTGGTCACGACGGCGGCGGAGAAGCTCCTGCGCCGGAAAATCAATCCGAAATATGAGGGCTATCTCAACGGCGCGTTCATGATCCTGCTGCTGCTGTTTATGGCGTTTATCTTCGTCAAGGACGTGTACCAGTTGATTGGAGGCTGACATGACAAAGCAAATCACGGTCGGCGGGGTGAAGATCGGCGGAGGCGCGCCGGTTTCCATCCAGTCGATGCTGAATATTCCGAACGTCCGTGTCGAGGACTGCCTCGACCAGATTACGGCGCTGCGGACCGCGGGCTGTGAGATCGTGCGCCTGTCCGTGCCGGATATGGCGGCGGCGGAGGCGTTCGGTCAGATCGCAGCGCAATCGCCGCTGCCGCTGGTCGCCGATATCCATTTTGACTACCGGCTGGCCATCGCCGCCGCCGAGCGCGGTGCGGCAAAAATTCGCATCAACCCCGGCAACATCGGCGGCGAGGACCGCGTCCGAGCGGTCGTGGACTGCTGCAAGGCGCATCATATTCCCATCCGCATCGGCGTCAACGGCGGCAGTCTGGAAAAACGCCTGCTGGAAAAATACGGCCACCCCACGCCGGAGGCGCTGGTCGAAAGCGCGTTTTCTCACATCCGGCTGCTGGAAAAGTTCGGCTTTGACGATATCTGCGTTTCCATGAAGTCCAGCTCCGTGCCGCTGATGATGCAGGCCTACCGGCTGTTTTCCGAGCAGTCGGACTACCCGCTGCACCTCGGCGTGACGGAAACGGGGACGGAATACATGGGAACGATCAAGTCGGCGATGGGCATCGGCGGCCTTCTGTGCCTCGGCATCGGCGACACCATCCGCGTGTCCCTGACCGCCGATCCCGTGCGCGAGGTCGAGGCGGCGAAGGCGATTTTGCGCGCCGCCGGACTGCGCGGGGGTGTGAACCTCATTTCCTGCCCGACCTGCGGGCGAACGAAAATCGACCTCATCGGCCTTGCCGGCCGCGTTGAGGAGGCTCTCCGGGGCATCGACAAGGACATTACCGTCGCGGTCATGGGCTGCGTCGTCAACGGCCCCGGTGAGGCGCGGGAGGCCGACATCGGCGTTGCCGGCGGCGACGGCTGCGGTGTCATCTTCGTCAAGGGCGAGCGGAAGGAAACGCTGCCCTACGACGAGCTGCTGCCCGCGCTGCTGCGCTACATAGAGCAATTATAACAGGAGAAACAGATGAATCCCTATCCCTTCTTGCAGATGTTTTATGAATACCAGCCGGAACAACCGCTGCGTGCGCTTTATGAGCAGGCGGCGGTTTGCCGTGCAGAGATCGACCCGGCCACACGGCAGATCGAGCTGGAGCTGCACCTGCCCGACTACGTTCCGGCGACGACGCTGAACGAAACGGCAGAGCAGCTGGCGGCGCTTTACGGTCTGAAGGCAGTGCGGCTCGTTCCGCGCTTCCCGAAGGATGCCGCGGCGAAGATCGAGCCGAAGGAGCTGAATCGCTGCATTATCTCCGCGTTTTCTCCGGCGGCAGCGATCCTCGCGGGCTGTCAGTGGAAGCTGGCGCAGGGGACGAGCATTTTGCAGCTTCGCGCCAACGGAAAGGATGCCATCGCGCCGCACCTGCGCCGGGCTGAGCAGTATCTCAGCGAACGCTTTGACCTGTCCACGAAGATCGAGGTCCGCTGCGGCAGTACCGCCGAGGGCGAGGAGCTGTTCGCGCAGACGGAGCAGTTCCGACGCGAGGCCATGCGCGAGGTCCCGGCCGCGCGGTTTTCCTCGCCGGAGAAAAAATCCTCCGCTGCCGAGCCGTCGCCGTCCACGATCTACGGCAAGCCCTTCCGCGGCGACACGGTCAAAATCGGGCAGATCCACCTCGATATGCAGGATGAGCGCGTTATCATCGAGGGCAAGGTCTTTGCCGTGGACCATCGCGATATCAAAAAGGGCGCGGCGACCGTCATCGGCTTCGATATGACGGACTATACCGGCTCCATCCGCGTCAGCGGCTATTTTAAGGGCGATACGGGCAAGCCCATCGTGGACGGCGTGAACAAGCCCGGCCTGTGGCTGCGTGTGCTGGGCAAGGTCGATTACGACGACTACAGCAAGGAGGTCGTCATCAAGCCCTTTGCCATCATGCCGGCCTCTGCGCCCCAGCGGAACGATACCGCTGAGCAAAAGCGTGTGGAGCTGCATCTGCACACCACAATGTCCATGATGGACGCGCTGACCAAAACCGGCGAGGCCGTCGCTACGGCGGCACGCTGGGGCCATAAGGCCATTGCCATCACCGATCACGGCGTCGCCTCGTCCTTCCCGGATGCGTTCAAGGCGAGCAAGAACAAGGTCGCCGGAACGGATAAGAATATCAAAATTCTCTACGGCTGCGAGGGCTACTACGTCAATGATGTGGATGACCGCATTGCCGTCCACGGAGAGCAGAATATGCCCCTGGCGGGCGAATTTGTCGCGTTCGATCTGGAAACGACGGGCCTGTCGTCGGCCAAGGACGTGATCACGGAGATCGGCGCGGTGCTGCTGCGCGACGGAAAGCCGGTCGAAACCTTCCAGAGCTTCGTGAACCCGCACCGGCATCTGGATCCGAAAAACACCGAACTGACCGGTATCACGGACGAGATGCTGGCCGACGCGCCGGATATTGCCGAGGCGCTGCCGAAGTTTTTGGACTTCTGCGGCGGCCGGGTGCTGGTGGCGCACAATGCCGATTTCGACATCGGCTTCCTGACGGCGGCCTGCGAGCGGCTGCACATTCCCTTCATGCCGACGTATATCGACACGCTGGTTCTGTCGCAGAATCTGATGCCGCAGCTTTCCAAGCACAAGCTCAATATCGTCGCCGACGCCCTGAGCTTACCGGAATTTAACCACCACCGCGCCTCGGACGACGCGCTGACGTGCGGCTATCTCTATCTGCGCTTTGCTGCGATGCTGGCCGAGCGCGGGCTGAGCGAGCTGCGGGAGGTCAACGACTGCATGGCATCCCTGCGCAGCGGCAGCCGCATCAACGACCGCCGAGCCAAGCATATCATCGTCTTTGCCAAGAACCAGACCGGCCTGCGCAATCTTTACCGCGTTATTTCCGACGCGCACCTGAAATTCTTCAAGCGCAATCCGAGAATGCCGAAATCCGAGCTGCTGGAGTTCCGCGAGGGCCTGATTATCGGCTCGGCCTGCGAGGCAGGCGAGCTGTTTCAGGCGGTCATCGCGCATAAGAGCCGCAACGAGCTGAAGCGCATCGCGTCGTTCTATGATTTCCTCGAAATTCAGCCCCTGAGCAACAATATGTTCATGCTGGCCGACGGCACGGTCGAGAATGTGGAGCAGCTGCGCGACTTCAACCGGACGATTGTTTCCCTCGGCGAGGAGCTGGGCAAGCCCGTCTGCGCGACCGGCGACGTGCATTTCCTTAATCCGGAGGATGAGATTTACCGCCGCATCCTGCTGGCCAGCAAGGGCTTTACGGATTGCGACCGGGACAATCCCCTCTATTTCCGCACGACGGACGAGATGCTGGAGGAATTTTCCTACCTCGGTGCGGACAAGGCCTTTGAGGTCGTGGTGACAAATCCGAACCGCATCGCGGATATGTGCGAAACGGTCCTGCCGCTGCCGAAGAACCTGTTCCCGCCGAAGATCGAAAACTCCGTCGAGGATCTGAAGCGGCTGGTTTACGAAAAGCTGCACCGCCTCTACGGCGAAACCCCGCCGGAGCTTGTGACCAAGCGCGTGGAAACGGAGCTGCATGATATTATCACCTGCCATTACGACGTGATTTATATGTCGGCACAGAAGCTCGTGCAAAATTCGCTGGAAAACGGCTATCTGGTCGGCTCCCGTGGTTCCGTCGGCTCGTCGCTGGTGGCGTATATGTCCGGCATCACGGAGGTCAACTCTCTGCCGCCGCATTACCGCTGCCCGAAGTGCAAATACTGTACCTTCGAGGTGCCGGAGGGCATCAACTGCGGCGCGGACCTGCCCGACGCGGTCTGCCCGGAATGCGGCGAAAAGCTGGTCAAGGACGGCTTTAACATCCCGTTTGAAACCTTCCTCGGCTTCGGCGGCGACAAGGTCCCGGATATCGACCTGAACTTTTCCGGCGAATACCAGTCCCGTGCGCATCAGTACTGCATTGAAATGTTCGGCTCGAGCCACGTGTTCCGCGCCGGGACGATCGGCACGGTCGCGGAAAAGACGGCTTACGGCTATGTAAAGAAATATCTGGCCGAACGGAACCTGACCGTTTCCCGCGCGGAGGAAAACCGCCTTGCCGCAGGCTGCGTGGATGTGCGCCGGACGACCGGCCAGCACCCCGGCGGTCTGGTCGTTATCCCGCAGGAAAATGAAATTTGGGACTTCTGCCCCGTGCAGCATCCGGCAGACGACACGAAAACCGATATTATTACAACACATTTTGAATATCACTCCATGGAAGCAAATCTGCTGAAGCTCGATATGCTCGGCCATGATGACCCGACGATGATCCGCATGATGGAGGATATGACCGGTGTTGATGCGCAAAAAATTCCGCTCGACGACAAGGATACGATGTCTATTTTCACAAACAGCCGCGTGCTGGGCTATGAAAACGACCCGCTGTTGGGGGTTCCCGGTACGGTTGCCATCCCGGAATTCGGCACGAGCTTCACACGCGGGATGCTGATGGACACGAAGCCGACGCAATTCGACACGCTCATTCGCCTTTCCGGCTTCTCCCACGGTACAGACGTGTGGCTCGGTAACGCAAAGGACCTCATCCTCAGCGGAACGGCCACGGTCGGTCAGGCCATCGGCTGCCGCGACGATATTATGAACTATCTCATCAAATGCGGGATGCCGGAAAAGCGGGCCTTCAAGATCATGGAGGCCGTCCGAAAGGGCCGCGGCCTGCCGGAGGGCGCGGAGCAGGAGATGATCGATCACGGTGTGCCGGACTGGTATATCGGCTCGTGCAAAAAGATCAAATATCTGTTCCCGAAGGCCCACGCCGCCGCCTATGTCATGATGGCCTTCCGCATCGCGTGGTTCAAGGTGCATCATCCGTTGGCGTTCTACGCGGCATATTTCTACCGCCGGAGCCAGAAGGACGGCTTTGACGCGGTCATGATGACCCATGGCATCGAAACGGTCAAGGAACACATCAAGGCCATCTCCGACAACCCCGACCGTTCGGCAAAGGACGACGATCTGTTGACGACATTGGAGGTTTGCTACGAATTCTATCTGCGCGGCTTTGATTTTGCGAAAATGGACCTTTACCGCTCGGAGGCGACGAAATTCCTGATCTATGAGGGCAAGCTCCTGCCGCCGTTCGTGTCCGTTTCGGGCCTCGGCGAAACGGCAGCGCGCGATATCGTCGCGGGCCGCGAGGGGAAGCAGTTCGTTTCCATCGAGGAATTCTCCGCCGCTTGCCCGAAGGTCTCCAAAACGCACATCGAAAATCTGAAACAGGCCGGTGCGTTCGGCGACCTGCCGGATACCAGCCAGATGTCGCTTTTCTGACAGATGCAACAAATTTTCACCGGAAAATTCGTGCAGAATTACAAAGAATCGGCGAAACTCCGAAAATCGTTTGCCGTTTGGGGTTTTGTGCGTTATACTGAAAGAAACTCGAAAGCAAGATTTTATAAAGGAGTGTTGTATCATGCAACAGCTTGAAAGGCAGTTCCATATCCATTGCGTCGAGGGCGATGTCGGCCGTTACTGCATCCTGCCCGGCGACCCCGGCCGCTGCGAGTCCATCGCGAAGTACTTCGACAACCCTGTGCATGTTGCCCAGAATCGGGAGTATAATATCTATACCGGTACGCTGCTCGGCGAAAAGGTCAGTGTCTGCTCCACCGGCATCGGCGGCCCGTCTGCCTCCATCGCCATGGAGGAGCTGCATAACATCGGCGCGGACACCTTCATCCGTACCGGCACCTGCGGCGGCATCAATCTGGACGTCAAGTCCGGCGATATCGTTGTCGCCACCGGCGCGATCCGCTTTGAGCATACGTCGATGGAGTATGCGCCCATTGAGTACCCGGCGGTCGCAAATCTCGATATCACGATTGCCCTGCGGCAGGCCTCGCTCGCTATGGGCAAGCGGACGCACACCGGCGTTGTGCAGTGTAAGGACGCGTTCTACGGCCAGCACAGCCCCGCGAAAATGCCGGTTTCCTACGAGCTGCTGCAAAAGTGGGAGGCTTGGAAGCGGCTGGGCGTTCTTGCCAGTGAGATGGAATCCGCCGCGCTGTTTGTCGTGGCCGATGCGCTGCACTGCCGCTGCGGCTCGTGCTTCCATGTGATCTGGAATCAGGAGCGCGAGGCTGCCGGACTGGATCAGGATATGGATGAGGATACCTCGTCGTCCGTCCGCGTCGCCGTCGAGGCCCTGAAGCTTATCATTGCGCAGGACAGAAAAAATCAGAAATAATCCGGGAACCTTTTTCGTTCCCGCCCGTCCAATGGACAGAAGGAGGTGAGATACGTGCGACGCAATTGGTGGTTCGTTTGGGTCGAGGTCGCGGTGCTCGCGGTCGCGCTGCTTGTTTCCTACAAGCTCGTGATGGCCAAGGTGGACGGCCTGCTCTCGCCGTATCTTGCCGGAGAGATCGAGCAGCCCGCCGTGACCGAGGCGACTGAGGAGGAGCCGAATATCGTTGATAAGATCATGAGCAAGGCCGAATCGATCGTCGGCAAGAAGATCAACTATGAGGATTTGATTTTCGACTATGCCAACGCCTATGCAAAGGAAATGATGGCCGAGTCGGAAAAGGAGCGCAACGCCGTCAATACGCCGTTGCCCTGAATCAAGTGTTCGCGCGGCAGGCAACTGCCGCGCATTTTATTGAGCGCGTCAAGGGCTGACCCATATGCCATTGCGAGGCCGCTTGCGGCTGTGGCAATCTCGTGCAGGCAGTATCAATTTTATTCGTAGGGCGGGCTGTCCCCAGCCCGCCGCGAATTCCGTACTGACTTTCGTTTCACGCCGTGGGAGTGGTCATTGACCGCCCGCTGCTGGCAGTATCGATTAGTGAATAGTGGCTAGTGAGCAGTGGACAGTGAAGGTGTGCCTGACGGCACGATTGAAAT
>CABSFY010000059.1 GCA_902477055.1 uncultured Eubacteriales bacterium | reverse complement strand
GGCGGCTGTGCCGCCTTACGGATGCGGCATACCCCTTGCGGGTGCATCGGCCCGTGTAGGCAGTATCGAACACCGTTCGTAGGGCGGGCTGCCCTCAGCCCGCCGCTGCTGGCACGATCGATCGGCGCTTGTAGGGGGCGGCGTCCCCGACGCCCCGCGTGCAGGCAGTATCGGCTAGTGAATATAGAACAGTGAATGGTGAATAGTGAATAATGTAAATAGGTGTGCCTTGCGGCACAGATTGAAATTCGCGCCAAAGGCGCGAAAACAACCCTTCCCTCAGCCTACGGCTGACAGCTTCCCTTACACAGGGAAGCCCTTGGATGGTGCGTAGTCGAAAAACCTTCCTCTGTGAGGGAGGTGGCACGGCGAAGCCGTGACGGAAGGAGAGAGCCTTCCGGTCAACATGAATTTTCTTATAGAAGATACTGCCGGCATCTCTCCCTCAGTCAGCCTACGGCTGACAGCTCCCTCATCAGAGGGAGCCAAAGTGCGCGGGTACATTATAATGGTATAATAAACACCAACACGATAACCAACAGCAAAACCAGAAAACCGGAAAGGATCGCAATGGAAAAAGAAAAATTCAAAACAATGATCGGCGGGCAGGCGCTCATTGAGGGCATCATGATGATGGGCCCGGACAAGGTGGCCACCGTCGTTCGGACAAAGAAGGGCTTAAAAACCAAAATCGAGCCGCGCAAGCACATTACGGGCTTCTCCCTGCGGAAAATTCCGTTCCTGCGCGGCGTGTTCAACTTCGGTGTGTCGATGAAAACCGGTGTTTCCGCGCTGATGTACTCCGCCGATGCCTACGCTGAGGACGACGACGAGGCCGTGCCGGAGGAACAGTCGAAGTTTGACGCGTGGCTGGAAAAGCGCCTGTCGTCCGATAAGGCGCAGAACGTTCTCATCACGCTCTCCGTCGTTCTCGGTGTGGCGTTTTCCGTGGCGCTGTTTATCATTCTGCCGTCGCTGATCGGGTCGTTTCTGGGCCGCTGGGTCACGAATGAGCTGGCGCGGAACCTCATTGAGGGACTGGTGCGCATTCTCATCTTCCTGACCTATATGTTCCTGATCTCCCGGATGAAGGACATGAAACGCGTCTTTTCCTACCACGGCGCGGAGCATAAAACCATCCGCGCCTACGAGGCACGCCTGCCGCTGACGGTCGAAAACGTCCGCAAGCAGACCCGTCTCCACCCGCGCTGCGGCACGAGCTTTTTGTTCGTGGTCATCATCGTTTCCATTCTGGTCTTTTCCGTCGCGTCCGTGCTGCTGCGGCCGATCACGCCGGAGCTGGACTCCAGAGTGCTCGAGGCGCTGCTGCGCGTGGTACTCAAGCTGCTGCTTCTGCCGATCGTGGTGGGCATCAGCTATGAATTCAACCGCCTCGTCGGACGGTATGACAACTGGCTGACCCGTGCGCTGTCTGCACCGGGTATGTGGCTGCAATATCTGACGACGAACGAGCCGGACGACTCCATGATCGAGGTCGGCATCGAGGCGCTGACGCTGGTGCTGCCGGAAAAGGAGGGCGACGATAAATGGTAAAAACCTACGCCGACCTCTACCTCGACGCGCGCCGCGCCCTGCTGCCGACGGAGGGGCAGAACGCCTCGAACGTTGCCCGCGAGCTGCTGTGCGCCGCTTCGGGCAAGACGGCGGAGCAGATGATCGCCGATCGGGAGCTTTATGCCTCGGACGAGATCTGCGCACTGACGGAATCGTTTGTTTCGCGCTACCTCAAGGGTGAGCCGGTGCCGTATATTCTCGGCGAGTGGGATTTTTATGACATGACACTGGTCGTTACGCCGGACGTTCTCATTCCGCGTGACGATACGATGGTCGTCACGGAGCTGGCCATCAAAAAGGCGCTGTTTTTGAATCAAAACCCGCGCATTTTAGACCTCTGCACCGGCTCGGGCTGCATCGGCCTTGCAATTGCCAAGCGCGTAAAGGACGCACGGGTCACGCTGGGCGATATTTCCCCGGCGGCGCTGCGGGTGGCGCGGCGAAACGTGCAGAATCAGCATCTGGCCGGGCGTGTGAGCTGCCTGCCCATCGACGTGCGCAAGCCGAAGCAGGAGTTTCTCGGCAGCTTTGACCTGATCGTTTCCAACCCGCCCTATGTGACGAGCGAGGAGATGAAAAGCCTCGACCCGTCCGTCCGGGATTTTGAGCCGCATCTGGCGCTCGACGGCGGCGCGGACGGGCTGGATTATTACCGCGCGATCATTACGAACTTTACGCCGCTGCTCCATCCGGGCGGCTACTTCTGCTTTGAATTCGGCATGGGGCAGGAGAACGCGGTCTGCGAGCTGCTGACGGCGGCAAATTTTGAAATTGTAGAGCTGCGGCGCGACACCGGCGATATCGTCCGGGCCGTGCTTGCCCGCAAAAGAGAGGAAGGCTGATTATGGCACAGAAGAAACCCGCTTACGAGGCCCCGTCCCCCGCAGAGGACAAGAAAAAAGCATTGACTACAGCGCTGCATCAGATCGAAAAGAACTACGGCAAGGGCGCGGTCATGCGTCTGGGCGACCGCCCGGAGCTGAACGTGGACGCAATCCCGACCGGCTCGCTGGCGCTGGATGCCGCGTTGGGCATCGGCGGCCTGCCGCGCGGCCGGATCATCGAGATCTACGGCCCGGAATCGTCCGGTAAAACGACGCTGGCGCTCCACGTCGTCGCCGAGGCGCAGAAGCGCGGCGGCGAGGTGGCCTTCGTGGATGCGGAGCACGCGCTCGACCCCGTGTATGCCGCCGCCATCGGCGTGGATATCGATTCCATGCTCGTTTCTCAGCCGGATACCGGCGAGCAGGCGCTGGATATCACCGAGGCGCTCGTCCGCTCCGGTGCGCTGGACGTGATCGTCGTGGACTCTGTTGCTGCGCTGACCCCCCGCGCCGAGATCGAGGGCGAAATGGGCGACGCGTTCGTCGGCCTGCAGGCCAGAATGATGTCGCAGGCGCTGCGCAAGCTCGCCGGTGCCATCGCAAAGACGAACTGCGTGGTCATTTTCATCAATCAGCTTCGTATGAAGATCGGCGTCATGTACGGCAACCCCGAAACGACGACCGGCGGCAACGCGCTGAAGTTCTACGCCTCCGTGCGTCTCGACGTGCGTAAGGTCGAAACGATCAAGGAGGGCGGCGAGGTCATCGGCAACCGTACCCGCGTGAAGGTCATTAAAAATAAGGTCGCGCCTCCGTTCCGCGAGGCCGTGTTTGATATCATGTACGGCGAGGGCATCTCCAAGTTCGGCGAGCTGCTGGATATCGCCGTTTCGTTGGAGCTGGTCAACAAGAGCGGAAGCTGGTTCTCCGTCGGCGAGGAGCGCATCGGACAGGGCCGCGACAACGCCAAGCAGTATATCGCCGACCATCCGGAGCTGGCCGAGGAGCTGGAAACCAAGGTCCGCGCCCATCTGGCCGAGCTGCAAAGCAACCGCGCCAAGGCGGTTGCCAAGCCCGCGGGCAAGGCGGTAGACGTTTCGGCCGAGGATTTTGATGAAGATTGAGGCGATCGCGCCAAGCAAACGCGGCAAGGACAAGCTGCGCGTGCGCTTTGACGACGGCACCGGACTGACGGTCCCCGCCGCCGTGGCAGCGGAGCTGCGGCTGTGCGCCGGGCTGGAGCTTTCTCCGGCGGCGCTGGAGTCCCTGCGCGATACCTGTGCGCTGGCCTCGGCGAAGGAGCGGGCCGTGCGCATCGCTGCGGCAAGCGCCGTTTCGCAGCGGGAGCTGGAGCATCGCCTTGTCCGCAAGGGCGAGAGCGAGGAGCACGCGCAGGAGGCGGTGCAGTGGCTGAACGATCTGCGCCTTCTGGACGACAGCGCCGTTGCCGCGCAGATTGTCCGTTCCGGCGCGGCCAAGGGCTACGGCGCGGCGCGTATCCGGCAGATGCTGTTTGAAAAGCGCGTCCCGCGGGAGCTTTGGGACGAGGCGCTGGCGACGCTGCCGGCGCAGGACGACGCGATCGACGAATTTTTGCGGCGGCGCTTTCGCGGGCAGACCCCCGACCGCGCCGAGTGCAAGCGTGCGACGGATGCTCTGCTGCGGCGGGGCCATTCATGGAGCGATATTCGGCGGGCGCTGGAGCGTTATGCGCCGGATGAGGATTTTGTAGAAGACTAAGGAAGGAAAATACTATGGGCAAACGCATTGGGATGATCTCCCTCGGCTGTGCAAAAAATCAGGTCAATGCGGAGCAGATGCTCTATCTTTTGCAGCACGCGGGGTACACGCTGCTGTCCTCCGTCGAGGGCGCGGACGTGGTGATCATCAACACCTGCGGCTTTATCGACTCGGCCAAGAGCGAGGCCATCGACAACATCCTTGCCATGGGCGCACTCAAGGAGCAGGGCGTGATCGGGAAGATTCTCGTCACCGGCTGCCTGTCGCAGCGCTATCAGCAGGAAATTTTGCAGGAGCTGCCGGAGGTGGACGGCGTTCTCGGCACGGGCAGCTACGGCTGCGTCGTCAGCGCCGTGCGGGCGCTGCTGAACGGCGAACGCGTCTGCCAGTTCGACGACATCGACGCGCCGGTGGACGAGGTGGATCGCGTCTTGACCACGCCGCGCCACTATGCGTACTTAAAAATCGCCGAGGGCTGTGACAACCGCTGCTCCTACTGCGTCATTCCCTCCCTGCGCGGGAAATTCCGCAGCCGCACGATGGAGGACTGCCTCTACGAAGCGCGCCGGCTGGCCGACGACGGGGTGCGTGAGCTGATCGTCGTTGCGCAGGACACCAGCCGCTACGGCATTGATCTGTACGGCGAGCGCCGCCTGCCGGAGCTGCTGCGGGAGCTTTGCCGCATCGAAAAGCTGCACTGGATCCGCGTGCATTATCTCTACCCCGACGAGCTTTCTGACGAGCTGATCGACGTGATCGCCTCTGAGCCGAAGATCGTCAAGTACATGGACATTCCGATTCAGCACGTGAACCCGCTGATTCTGAAGAAAATGAACCGGCGCGGCACCCGCGAGGAGCTGGACACGCTCTTTGCCAAGCTGCGCGAGCGCATCCCCGGCGTCGTTATCCGCACGAGCATCATCACGGGCCTGCCCTACGAGGGCGAGGCGGAGTTTGCCGAGCTGTGCGATTGGCTGCGGGAACATAGGCTCGAGCGCGTCGGCGCGTTTGCCTTCTCCCCGGAGGAGGGAACGGCGGCGGCAAAGATGGACTACCCCGACGAGGAGGTCGCCGTCCGCCGCGCCGAGCTCGTTTCCGAGCTGCAATCCGGCATCATGGACGCATACAACGCCGCCCGTGTCGGAACGGTGATGGAGGTCCTGTGCGAGGGCCGGGATGAGGAAAGCGGGAAGTATTTCGGCCGCACCTACGCCGACTCGCCGGACATCGACGGGCGCGTCCTGTTCGACGCGGACGGGGCCTGCGAAGGCGATTTCATCCCCGTGCGCATTACCGGCACGGTCGATGGCGATTTGATCGGTATTGCGGAGGAGAACCAATGACCATGACGACTGCAACGAAAATCACGTTTGTGCGTGTGCTGCTGATCCCGGTGTTTCTGGTTTTTATGTATCTGAGCGAAAGCATCGATTGGATGTGCTACGTTGCGCTCGCGGTGTTTGCGATTGCCAGCCTGACGGATTTCCTGGACGGAGAGATCGCGCGGCGCTGCAATCAGGTGTCGAATCTCGGAAAATTTCTTGACCCGCTGGCCGATAAGGTGCTGGTGATCGCCGCAATGGCGATGCTCTGTGAGCTGGGGCAGTTCCCGGCGTGGGCGCTGATGATCGTCCTGACGCGCGAATTTGCCGTCAGCGGCCTGCGGATGATCGCCGCAACGAAGGGCACGGTAATTGCGGCGGGCTGGTCGGGCAAGGTCAAGACCGCCACAACGATGGTCTGCCTCTGCCTTGCGCTGCTGCTGCGCGGCGCATTCTTCACGGAGCTGCTCGGCGAGGGCGCAAGCACGGTCGTCGAGTGGGTCAACGTCGCACTCATTTCCGCCACGACCCTTTATTCCGGCGTGGAATACTTCGTCAAAAACGCGGCCGCCCTCCGGGACTGACCGCCTAGAAAAGCACCGGGCTGCCGTTCATTACCTCGGCGGTCCGGTGTTTTTTGCATTTGGGGAAAGCGGTTGACTTCCGGCGGCGGGGAGGCTATAATGTTCCGGCAACTATGATGCTTGGAGGCTTCCCATGGGCCGCGATTTGACCAAGGGGCCGGTGCTGCGGTCCATGCTGCTGTTTGCGATCCCGATGATCCTCGGCAATCTGCTCCAGCAGTGCTATAACATTGCCGATACGCTGATCGTCGGGCGTGTTCTCGGCCGGGACGCGCTGGCTGCGGTCGGCTCGTCGTTTACGTTGATGACGTTTTTGACCTCGATCCTGTTGGGTCTGTGCATGGGCAGCGGGGCGCTGTTTTCCATCCGCTTCGGCCAGCGCGACGAGCAGGGCCTGCGCGAAAACCTCAGCGCCGCCTTCGTTTTTATCGCAGCGGCTGCGGCGGTGCTGACCGGGCTGGCCTTTGCCTGTCTCGATTGGCTGCGGACGTTCCTTCAGGTCCCGACGGAGGCGGTCTGGCGCGATATGCGGGCGTACTTGTTCGTCATTTTCTGGGGCATTCCCGCGACGTTCCTGTACAATTTCTTCGCGTCCTATCTTCGGGCAATCGGCAATTCGCTGACACCGCTGATTTTTCTGGCGATCTCCGCCGTGCTGAACATCGTGCTCGACTTGTGGTTCGTGATCGGGCTGGAGCGCGGTGTCGGCGGGGCGGCGGAGGCGACGGTCATCGCGCAGTACGTTTCCGGCTTCGGCATCGCGGCCTATACACTGCGCATCAGCCCGCAGGCGCGGTCGGACTTCCGGCTGCGCGGCCTGCGGTGGCGGCGTGTGCGAGAGATTATGTCGTTTTCCGTCCTGACGTGCGTGCAGCAGTCGGTGATGAACCTCGGCATCCTGATGGTGCAGGGGCTGGTCAACAGCTTCGGGCCGGTTGTGATGGCGGCCTTCGCGGCGGCGGTGAAAATCGATGCCTTCGCCTATATGCCGGTGCAGGATTTCGGCAATGCCTTTTCGACGTTTATCGCGCAGAACTACGGCGCGAAGGAGGAAAAGCGCATCCGCGCGGGCATGAAGGGCGCGGTCGCCGTGGCGATGCTGTTCTGCATCGCGGTGTCGGCGGTGATCTGCGTGTTCGCCCGGCCGCTTATGGCGCTGTTCGTCGAGGCGGGGGAAACGGAGGTCCTGCGCGAGGGTGTGCGCTATCTGCGCATCGAGGGCGCGTGCTATTGCGGCATCGGCTGCCTGTTCCTGCTCTACGGCCTGTACCGGGCCTTGGGTCGGCCGGGCATGAGCGTGGTGCTGACCGTCGCGTCGCTCGGTACGCGTGTGGCGCTGGCCTATCTGCTCTCGGCTATCCCGGCGGTCGGTGTGGTCGGCATCTGGTGGTCCGTCCCCATCGGCTGGTTCCTCGCCGATGCCATCGGTCTGCTCTACTTCCAATTCCGCAAAGCCCGCCTCCTCCCGTGGGCAGAATAAAGCAACTCGCTCCGCCGCAACGGAGCGAGTTCTTTTTATGGTTCCAGGAGCGCCTGAAGCAGCCGGTCGTAGTCCGGGTAGAACCGCGCGGACACGTCCTCGCCGCGGGCGGCTTGCTGCACGATGGCGCAGAAATCGGCGGTGAAGGCTTCCGCGCCGCTGCGGCTCAGATGCGAGGCGTCAAAAAAGGCGGTTTCGTCGGGATAGTCGGCGGTTTTCAGAAGATTGAAATCGTAAAATTCGCAGCCGTAGCGCTCGGCGTACGCCGCGTACCAGCCGCGCACGGTTTCCAGTCCGTCGAATTCCAGCAGCGTTCGCGTGGGCATCGGCGTTGTGACGAGAATCACGCGCAGGCCCTTCGCGGCGCACAGCTCCATGCTGCGCTCAAAATAGAAAACGCTTTCCGGGTCCTGCGTGACGGACAGGGACTGCGTGTGGAAATGCGCTGCGCGTTCGTTTTCCGGCAGACGTTGGTCCACCGGGTCAAGGCCGAGGTAGCCGCGGACGGATTGCAGGCCCATTTCGCCCGTTAACAGTTTTTTCCATGCCTCCGTGCTGCGCGTCAGCGTGTCGTGGTACACCTCGCCGTACTCCGACGGCGAGAAGGCGGTGAAGAAATAGGCCCAGCGGTCGAGCGGATTGGCATAGCGCCCGAGCTGATAGAGATCGCCCTCCGGGCCTTCGGCGGCGCGGCTGCGGGTCAGCGCGTTATAGGAAAGCTCGATCACGACCGTCTGCACCGGATTGCGCTCCAGCTCCTTGCGCAGCAGGCGGTAACGGCCCTCCATCGTCTGCATGGAGCAGGCGAGGTTGTAGCTTTCGGTCCCCAGCGTGCGGTCGAGCTGCTCCGGAATGAAGGCGCGAAACGCATGGGATGAGCCGGAGATCAGCAAATTTAGGCTGCCGCGCAGTGCGCTGCGGGCCGACGCGTCCTGATAATAATATGCCGTTCCGTAAAAATACGGCGCAGTGTAGCCTGCGTACAGCACAAGCACGCACAGCAGCAGCGCGAGAACGGCGCGGGCGGTTTTCTTAAAATTGCGCATACAGGAACCCTCCCGCGTTGCCGCTGCTGCCGTAGAACAGCACGGCGAGAATCAGAATCGCCAGCGTGAGCAGCCGCAGCGGGCGCGGCCATCCGCCGAACCACTGCCGGACCGGCCGGCGGCGCTGTATCAGGCCGGTGAGAAGCAGCGCGGCGGTGAACAGGCCGACGAGGAGCAGCTCCCGCTTCGCCGCGAACGGCAGCAGCGCAGAAAGCGAGGTCGGAACGGTGAAATTCGTGAAAATGCGCTTCCACAGCCCCAATCCCTGCCGCAGCGTGCCGACCTCCGGCAGGACCTTGATGAGCGTGACCAGAAAGAAGGTCCGCAGTGTCCGAAAGGCCCGCCAGAGCCACCGGCTGTCCGAAACGTGCAGCTTCCGCCGCACGGCGGCGTATACCGGCTCCATCCACAGCGAAAAAATGATAAAAATGCCGTTGACCGCGCCCCAGGCAATATAGGCCCAGCTTGCGCCGTGCCAAAGACCGGTCGTGACCCACACCGCAACGAGGGCCAGCGAGGCCGGCAGCGTCTGGCCGAAGTATTTGCCGAAACGCCTCTGCGCCCGCTTGCCCAGCCGCTGGTTCCATTTGGCTACGGCGATGGGGTAGTAAAGATAGGTCTTGAACCATGCGCCGAGGCTGATATGCCAGCGCCGCCAGTATTCGGCGATCGATTTGGAGAAATACGGGCGGTCAAAATTTTCCGTCAAGCGGATGCCCAGCATCTCGCACAGGCCGCAGACGATATCCATGTAGCCGGAAAAATCGGCGTAGATCTGGATGCTGTAGAAAAATGCACCGATGAGAACGGTAATTCCTGCATAGCTTTCGTAATTCGCAAACACGTCCGCGACCCAAGGTGCCAGCAGGTCGGCGAGGATCAGCTTTTTGGCAAAGCCCCAGATCATGCGGATGCCGCCGCTTTTGAAGGCCTCGTAGGAGTATGTATGGGGCGTAAAGAGCTGCTCCGAAAGCTGCGCGTAATCGCTGATCGGCCCCTGCGTGATCTGCGGGAAAAAGGAAACGAACAGCAGGAGCTTGGCGAAATTCGGCTGTGCCTCGACCTTTTTCCAGTAAACGTCGATGAGGTAGCCCATCGTCTGGAAGGTGTAGAACGAAATGCCGAGCGGGACGATGAGGTGCAGCGCCCCGGAAAAGCCCTCGCCGCCGAACAGACGCACCAGCCCGCTCACCTGCGCCAGCGCAAAGGCGGCATATTTGAATCCGCAAAGAATGCCGAAATTCAGCACCAGCGTGAGAACCAGAATTGCGCGCCGCCGGCTGGCGGTTTTGGCCTTGCAGGCAGCCTTTTCCTCCTTGCTCAGCGGCGGGTCGGCCTTGAAACGGGCCTTCTGCCGCGCGGAGAGCGTCTGCATCCCGCGGGCGGCAAGGTAAGTCGAAGCGGCTGTGATGAGAATGTAAATCACATTCTTCAGTCCGGCCAGCGCGTAGAAGCACAGACTGCCCGCCAGCAGTACCCACCAGCGCTGCCGCTGCGGCACGGCGTAGTAGACGGCCAGCAGCAGTGCGGCAAACAGCACAAAGCGGATCGAGGTCAGTACCATGTCATTCCTCTTCCCGGATGGTCTGAATCATGTTCCACATGGCCTGCGCACTGTTGAAATTTTCCGGAACGAGATATTTCGGGCTGATCTCAATGTCAAAGGTATCGGCAAGCTGGGCAACGAGCGAAACAATGCTGAAGCTGTCGAGTACCTTGTCGTCGATCAGCCGGGTTTCTGTTGCGAAGTCCACATCGGGAGCGATTTCTTCCAAAAGCTCCATCAATTCGTCCATTTTTCTGTCCTTTCTGTCAGTTCATGCTGGCTTGCAGTGACTGGCGGTCGATTTTTCCGTTGGCATTTAGGGGCAGGGCATCCAGCACGACGACCCTTGCGGGAAGCATATAGTCGGTCAGCAGGCCCTTCAGCGCGGAGCGGACCTGACGGCCGTCCCAATTGCAGTCCGCCGCCAATTCGCAGAACAGCGTGATGCGCTTTTTTTCGGCGTGATACAGGCAGCAGCAGCGCCGCAGCTGCGGCAGCGTGTCGGCAGCGGCCTCAATCTCGCCCAGCTCAATCCGGCGGCCCATGTGCTTGATCTGATAGTCGCGCCGCGCGGCAAAAACAAGGTCGCCGTTTTCGTTATAGCTTGCCATATCGCCGGTGCGGAAGGTGCGGCGCGTTACGCCGTCGGGAAAGGTCAGCGCAAAAAAGCTGGCAGCAGTCCGCTGCGCGTCGTGATAGTAGCCGAGAGCCAATGCGGGACTGGCCACGTAGAGCTCACCGATCTGACCGGGACGCGTGACGGGCGTTTGGCCGTCCATAAGAAGAATGTGACAGTTTTCCAGCGGCTTTCCGATCGGCAGCGCCGTGCCGTCGGGCAGCTCGTCCGGCACCGGATAGCAGCAGCACGCACCGGCAAGCTCGGAGGAGCCGTAAAGATTCACGTATTCCAGCTCCGGCAGCGCCCGCCGCCATGCGTCAAGCTGCTTGCGCGGGAAAACCTCGCCGATGAAAAATACCCGCCGCAGCGTCGTCGGAAGAAGCTCCTGAAACGTATTGAGCTGCGTAACGATACACAGCGCCGTCGGCACCCAAGAGATGAACGTCACACCGCGCTCGTTCATATAGGCGACCAGCCGAACGGGGAAGGAAAACAGCTCCGACGGCAGAATTTCCAGCCGGGCGCCTGTGCAGAACATTAAATAATAGTCCTTCGCCGAGGCATCGAAGAAAAACGGCGTCTGGTTGCCGATCACCTCCTGCTCCGAAAAGCCGAAGCGTGCGGTGTAGGCCGAAAGAAAGCTGAGCATTGCGCCGTGACTTTTCAAAACGCCCTTGGGCTTGCCGGTGGAGCCGGAGGTATAGACCATGTAAAGCGGCGTATCCACGCCGGCCTCCGGTACGGCACATTCCTGCGCGGCGGCATCAGCAAGGGTCAGGTAGGAAACTGCCTCGCCGGCAAACAGCGCCCGCCCTTCCTCGCTGCCGAGCATCAGCGTGAGCGACGCGTCGGCCAGAATGGCCTGCCGCTTTTGCGGCGGGAGCGCGGGGTCAAACGGAATGTAATAATTGCCGCTGAGCGTTACCGCGAGGAACAGGACCGCCGTTTCCGCGCCGCGCTCGACCAGAACGCCGATGCCGCGGCCGCGCTGTGCAATCCGCGCGGCAAGACAGGCGGCCTCATGCCAAAGAGCGCGGAAGCTGTAGGAGCGCTTCGCGTCGGCGACGGCGATGCGCTCCGGGAAGCGCTCGACCGTCGTGCGCAGACAATCTAAGATCGGATTCATGTGCCTTCCTCCGCAAAAACGATCCGCATCGCTTCCGCAATGCGGGATAAGTTCAGTTACTATTCTACCACATTAAAATTCAATTTACAATAGAAAGAAAACAAGAAATTGATATAACGATATGCGGTGGCCTTGCATAGAAGCTTCTCTTACTGCAACCACGCCGGATAGGTCCTGTAGCTTAAAGCTCAAAATATAATAATCAATCAATGAAACGATATTAAAAAATGCAAAGTGCGGTGCCGAAGATCAGATTTACAAGCAAATCCCATCATTCCTCCGCCAGATCGGCAACCAGCTTGACATCGCTGACTGCCAGAGCAAGCTGGAGCTTATTTTCCAGCCCGGTTTTTTGCAGCATGTTTGACACATGAAATTTGACCGTTGACGTCTCACAGCCCATCTCTGCCCCGATGCGCGAGTAGGACAAGCCCCGCAGCAGATGCCGCAGAACCTTCAGCTCCGTCTTTGTAAATTCCGTGCTTTTTGCCATGCCGATTTCGACCGTCGGAGGCGCGTCCGGAAAGATGTTCTCACCAGCCATCGTCTGATGGACGACATCCATCAAACGCTTCTGTGCAGAGTCCTTGTACCACAGGCTGTCGGCGCCGGCCCTCTTTGCCTCGTCCAGAACAGTGCCGTCGATCAGCGAGGTCACAACAATGATTTTGATCCTCGGCTGGATCTCTTTGATCTGACGAACGGCAATCAATCCGTTCTCGCGGTTCTCCGTTTGCACATCCATCAAAATCAGATCGACGGAATTTGTCCGGCACACCTCAACCGCCCGCTTCGCGCTGGAGATGGACGCTATGATCCGACACCCATCCTCGGCACGGAAATAGCTTTCCAACAGACTGCGGATTATGGTCTGATCTTCAACAATCATCACTCTCATGCGCTGCTTCCTCCTCTCGGCAATTTAAGCACGAGCTCAAATCGAGGTATGCTCCGGACCTCCATTTTGCCGCCTTCCTCTTCTATGCGTTGCCGTAGCATAGAAAGGCCGCCGCCCTCTGTGATCTTTTCCTTCGGCACTGCACCGTTGTTGGCCAGAAAGACCTCCATGCAGTCCGGCTTCCGCCAAAAGCGCACATACAATTCTGTACCGTCTGCGTGACGGACACAGTTCGCCGCACATTCGCAGATTGCCAGTGCGCACAGTGCGCACATACGCTGCGTTTGCGGCGCATCCCCTGTCAGCAGAACTCTGACGCCCAATTCTTTCGCTCGTTTTTTCGCTGCCTCCAGCGATTCGGATTGCGCCGTTATCTGGCTGGAGCGATGAAGCACTGAAATTGACTGCTCCCACAGCGCCACGTTTGCACGAATTTCCTTCTGGTCCGTGTGCTGGAGCAGCACACGGCGCGCCGCGAGAATACTGTGTCCAATGTCATCGTGTACACGCAGCTTCATCGCCAGCGTTTCTTCCTCCCGGATGATCTCCGGCATCTGCGCAAGCAGCAGCCGCAGCCGCTCATTCGCCTCCGCCAGCTTCGCGTTTTCCTCCTTCAGCTGGTTTTGCTTGCGAATCAGCTCCGTAACGTCTGCGGCAGTGATCTGCGTATAGCGGACGCCCGCTTTTGTTATGATCTGCTCCTGCGCAAAACGCAGCGCCTTCCCGTCCGGAAAGCGGTAGATCCGAAGGCGCGAATCCAGGCAGCGCACGTTTGCAGGCGGCGACTGCAGGGCGCTCTGCATCTCTGCAAGCGACTGGATGCCGTCCTTTCGCAGCCAGCCCGCAATGACGAACATCCTGCGGTTAACAAGCCGCACCACGCCGTTTTTATCGAAGAAGCAGACCGCGATGGGCAGGCCGTCGAAGCTTTCCTTGATTCTGTCCATACGCCTTTACTCCTCCGATTTTTCCAGCTTCTGCGTCACATATTGCAGTCCGTCCTCATCCTGCTCCCATTCCAGACCCGGAAACCGCGCACGCAATCCGCAGAGCGGCTCCGCCGCGGAAACGCAGAGCGTCACTTCTACCTGTGCGCCGACCACGATGGAGATCAGCAGCGCACGCAGCGATTCCAGCGCCGTTTCCACGACCGCCTCAAACAGGTCGTAGACCTGTGTTGCCTGTTCGACGGTAAGCTGGCCCTCTCCCTTGACAATTGCCTTGCAGTCAGCACCGTAGACACTGATATTCTCGGAGGATTCATTGAGGCACAGCCGAAGCTCCTGCACACTGATCGCGCCGCGCTGCATACCGACAAAAATCAGGTTGCTGCGGCGCTTGATGTAGGTCCCGATAACGATAACCTGCCCGAGCAGGCATCTGGCCCTGCCCGGGTCGTCCGTCTTTTGCAGCTCGGTCAGAAGATCCCGCAGCATCGCGATCTGCCGGGCAGTCTGCGCCTCCATCATGTCATACAGGCGGTTTTCCTCCGTCAGCTTCAGCCATCTTGCGCGCTGTGCATTCTCCGCTGCCAGAATGTCTCCGGTATCGCGCAGCTCATCCCTTGTC
>CABSFY010000058.1 GCA_902477055.1 uncultured Eubacteriales bacterium | reverse complement strand
TTATCATGGAAACAAGAAAAGGCGTAGCACTCAGCTACGCCCCGGAACAGGTTGCAGTATGAACTTTTCAGGAAATAAAAAAGCAGAGTGTCCATTACAGGATACTCAGATCCTATAAGGACACTCTGCATGGTCCGAGTGACTGGATTCGAACCAGCGGCCTCTTGAACCCCATTCAAGCGCGATACCAAACTTCGCCACACCCGGATTTCGTTTGCCCGGATATTCTAACATAGATTGGCACGTTTTGCAAGCACTTTTTTGGAGTTTTTTGAAAAAATTATGCCGACTGCTCGAACTGGCTGTTGTACAGGTCGGCGTAGAAGCCGCCTTTGGCCATTAAGGTTTCATGATCGCCGCTTTCGATGACATCGCCGTCGCGCATGACGAGGATGAGATCGGCGTTTTTGATCGTGGACAGGCGGTGGGCGATGACGAAGCTCGTTCTGCCCTTCGTCAGCTCATCCATCGCGCGCTGGATCAGCAGCTCCGTGCGGGTATCGACGGAGGAGGTTGCCTCGTCGAGGATCAGCATCGGCGCATTTTGGAGCATGGCGCGGGCGATGGTCAGCAGCTGCTTCTGGCCGGCAGAAATCGTCGTGCTGTCGGAAAGGACGGTGTCGAAGCCCTTCGGCAGCGAATGGACGAATTTATCCAGTCCGCAGGCGCGGCAGGCGCGTTCGAGCGCCTCGTCGGTGACACCCTCCATGTTATAGACCAGATTTTCACGAACCGAACCTTCAAACAGCCACGTATCTTGCAGCACCATGCCGAACAGGTCGTGGACATCCTCACGGCGCAGGTCGGAGATCGGCACGCCGTCGATGCGGATGCTGCCGCCACAGGTTTCGTAAAAGCGCATAAGCAGATTGACCATCGTCGTCTTGCCCGCGCCGGTCGGGCCGACGATGGCGACCTTCTGGCCGGGCTGCACCTGCGCGGAAAAATCGTGGATAATGACCTTATCGGGCGTATCGGGGTAGCTGAAGCGGACGTGGTCAAACGTCACGGCACCGCGCACACTCGGAAGCCGCATCTGCTTGCCGCTCTCATCCTCCAGCTCCTCGCTCTCCATAAACTCAAAAACGCGGTTTGCCGAGGCGGCGGCGGTCTGCAAATTGGTCAGGCTCTGCGCAATCTGCGTCAGCGGCGAGGTAAACAGGCGGACATAGATGATAAACGAAACGATCACGCCGAACTTGATCGTGCCGTTCAGGACCAGCACCGAACCGAGGACGCAGACGGCAACGTACGCAACATTGCCAACGACGCTCATGAGCGGCTGCATCATGCCGGACAGGAACTGCGACTTCCAGTTTGCGCCGTACACCGCATCGTTCAGTCCGTCGAAGCGCTGCTTGACATCCTTGTCCGCGCGGGAAATGCGTACAACCTCATGACCGGAATACATTTCTTCAACGTAACCGTTCAAATCACCGAGGCCCTGCTGGCGTTCGCGGAAATAGCGCTGGGAGCGGCTCATAATAAACACGATGATGAACAGGCCGATGAGCGTGACACCGAGTGAAGTCAGCGCCAGCCGCCATTCGGTAATATACATCATAATCAGGCAGCCGATGAACTGCGTCGAGGCGCTGATGATGGTCGGCATACTGTTGGTCAGCGCCTGTTGGAGCGTGGAAACGTCGTTCGTGATGCGGCTGAGGATGTCGCCCTGAGAGTTGGTGTTGAAGTATTTCTGCGGCACACGGTTGATCTTCTGCGACAGCTCGCCGCGCATTTTGCTGGACAGCTTCAGCGTCACCGTCGCCATGATATAGTGCTGCGAGAAGGTGGAAAGGGCGCTGATGCCGTAGATGACCGCAAGGAAGATGCCGATGCGGGCGATCGCGGCCATATCGATCGCACCGGCCAGCCCCTCAGCCATCAGATTCGTGATCTGGCCGACCTTATCCGGGCCGATGATCGTCAGCACCGCGCCGAGCGCCGCCAGCACCAGCGCGACGAACGTCGCCACAAGGTCGCGGGGGCGCATATAGTTTTTCATTTTCCGAAGGGCTTCGCCGAGGTTGCCCTTCTCCATCGATCGATTCATGGGATGCATAAGCTCGCCTCCTTCAGGCAAGCTCCGCAGCGCTGAGCTGGGAGGTTGCGATTTCGCGGTAGACCGCGCAGGATTTCATCAATTCTTCATGGGTGCCGATGCCGGCGATCTCGCCGCGTTCGAGAACGAGAATCTGGTCGGCATGGCGAATGGTGCTGATGCGCTGGGCGACGATGATCTTCGTCGTGTCGTGCAGCTGCCTTTCCAGTCCGGCACGGAGCGTCGCGTCTGTCCTGTAGTCCAGCGCGGAGAAGCTGTCATCGAAAATCAGAATCTCCGGCTTGCGGGCCAGGGCGCGGGCAATGGAAAGCCGCTGCTTCTGGCCGCCGGAAACGTTCCGGCCGAGCTGGGCGATGTGATAGTCCGTCCCTTCGGAGAGCTTATCAACGAATTCCGCCGCCTGCGACAGGTCGATGGCCTCCTTCACCGTTTCATCCGTTGCGGGCGCGGCGCTTTCGCCAAAGAGCACGTTCTCACGGATACTGCCGGAGAACAGGACGGCCTTCTGCGTCACATAGCCGAGCCGGTCATACAGTGCGTCGAAGGCATAGTCCTTCACGTTCACGCCATCGACCAGCACCTCGCCCTGCGTCGCATCGTAAAAGCGCGGGATGAGGCTGATGAGCGTGGTCTTGCCGCTGCCGGTCGCGCCGATAATGGCAAGGGTCTGTCCCTGCCCGACGCGGAAATTGATATTCGTCAGTTCCTGCTCCGCAGCGCCCGGATAACAGAAGGAAACATTGCGGAACTCGACCGTACCTTTTTCCTTGCTGTCGGTCGTCTTGCCCTCTTCCACGTCCACATGGCAGTCGAGGACTTCGTTGATACGCTCCGCAGAAACCTGTGCGTTCGGGAGCATCATGAAAATCAAAATCATCATCATAAACGACATGACGACGTAGCTTGCATACGTGCTGAACACGATGACCTCGCTGAACATCTCCGCACGGCCCGTCAGATCGGACATTGCGATCTGATTGATGAGCGCCGCGCCGACCCAGTAAATGGCCAGTGTCAGGCCGTTCATACCGAGGCCCAGCATCGGCATCATCACGGACATGAGGCGCTGGTTTTTGAGCTGTGTGTTCATCATTTCCGTGTTCGGCACGTCGAATTTCACATTCTGGAACTCCTCGGCGTTAAAGGCGTGAACGACGTTGATTCCGGTCAGGTTCTCGCGGGCGACGCGGTTGATCTTATCGGTCAGGCGCTGGACGATGCGGAAGCGCGGGACGCAGATCATCACGACCGTCAGCACCGTCGCGCCGATGACGACGACGAACGCACCGGTGACGAGCGACAGCTCCCAGCTCTTGTTGAGGATTTTTATCACGGCCCAGACGGCCATGATGGGGGCCTTAATCATCATTTGCAGGCCCATGGCGACAATCATTTGCAGCTGCGTAATATCATTGGTCGTGCGGGTGATGAGGCTGGGGATGGAGAAATTTTGCAGCTCCTCCTTACCGAAATCCATCACATGATAGAATAAGCGCTGGCGCGTGGAATAGCTGAAGCCCGCAGCCGTTTTCGCTGCCAGAAAGCCACAGCCGACGGCCAGGATCGCGCTGGCGAACGTACAGCCAAGCATTTTCAGACCGACGTGAAGGATATCCGACGTTTGGCTGCCCTGCGCCGTAATCAGGCTCGTCAGCTCCTTCATGTAGTCCGGCAGAGTCAGCTCAAAATAGATCTGCCCCAGCACCAGCACAGCGCAAAGCACGGCCATCCATACCTCGCGCTTTCTCATTCTTCTGAGTAGTTTTAACATGAACCTTCCTCCGTTTCCTTCCGGTCTGCGCCCACCGGGCGCTGGCCCGCAGCCGCACACTGCTCGTGCAGCAGCCGCTCCAGATTATTGTTGACCGTTTGCATGGAAAATTTCAGCGTTTCCATCGTCGCCTCGTCCAGCCCGGCGGTGATCGCACGGCCGAACTGCATTTGCAGCGCGCGGCCCTTTTCAATGATCGGCGCGGCCTTTTCCGTGCAGACCAGGCGGCAGACCCGGCGGTCCCCCGGCTCGGCCCGGCGTTCGAGCAGACCCTCGTTCACCATCCGGTCGATGTGGAACGACACAATGCCGGATTTCAAAAACTTGAAGCGGCAGGCATCGCGCGCCGTGTTCATATCCGGATTGTTCGCGAAATACATCAGAATATCCACCGCCGTTTCCGGCATATTCAGCTCCTCGCACAGCGGCTGCATCATCGTATTATATACGCGCGTAAATTTTTTGGCGAAGCTCGCCATCTGCGGTCCTTCCATTCGTGTTGCTTCCTTTCAATTATTCCAAAATTGAACGTTTCAATTCTAAGGCTTCTTCGCCGCAAAGTCAATGACTAAATTGTAAACAATTTTGGAAGATTTCAAAAGAAAACCCCTCCGGCCCGGCATCTGCGGGTCGGAGGGACTTGGCTAACTACAATATTACTTTTTCTTTCGCTGTTCCAGCGAGTCGCGCAGCTCACGCAGCAGCTCCGGCAGGGGGCGGCTGGAGGAGAAGGGGCGGAAGAAATGGTATTTCTCGGCTCGCTGCTCATGGCTGCGGCGGATCTGCGCCTTAATATGCTCGTAACGCAGAATGACGTCGTTTTCGTCGGCAAAGTGCTTGAGCTTGGTGACGACTTGCAGCGAATGCGCCACGTCGATGATGAACACGCCGAAAAATACGCCGATAAAGAACGAAAATGCAAGGTTTTCGCTCAGCCAGACAAGGGAATTCTTGATGTACGGATGGATCAAAAAGTCGTACGCCGCGCCGCACAGGCCCCAGATCAGCGAAAATTTCGGGCAGATGACACCCTCGATGTTGCCCCACTGGTTCGTGTAGTCCCAGAGGCGGACCTTGTTCAACTTCAGCGAGAGCATACCGGAGATATACTCGATGAGCGTCATGAGGACGGCCATCAGCACGATGACGAGAATTTTATTGCCGACCGGGTCTGCCAGCAGCGGCCGCTCCTCCAGCGAGGCGACCAGATACAAAATGCACAGGCCGCTGCCGTAGAGCGGAAGGTACGGGCCGGTGCAGAAGCCGGGGTTGATCCACTTTCGCTCCGGGTTGGCCGCAGAAAAAAAGCGGCGGAAAATAACCTCGATGCACCAGCCGAGGACCGAACCGACAAAGAACAGATACGCGAGCTTCAAAAGGATGTTCATAGGCGCACCTCCGGCAGAATTCAGGCGGTTTTTGTCTTTTTATGGTGCAGCAGCCAGACCCACGTCAGCAGGCCGCAGATCGCCACGTTGCAGTAAAACGAGATGCCGCGTGAGAGCAGGTTGAAGCTCACCGGGTCCGGGAAAAATTCGCCGCAGATCGACACAAACAGCCAGTCCGCTGCGCCCACCGCACCGGGCAGCGGCACAGCGTTCGAGCCGAGGTAGACATAGCTCTGGCCGATGAGCACGCTCAGCGCCTTTTGCGGCGGGCCGCCGAGCGCGAGGAACACCAGAGCCGCAACGAGCAGCATACAAACACGCTGCCCGACGT
This sequence comes from uncultured Eubacteriales bacterium, assembly GCA_902477055.1. Classification (GTDB taxonomy): domain Bacteria; phylum Bacillota; class Clostridia; order Oscillospirales; family Oscillospiraceae; genus JAZOXB01. The sequence goes on along the minus strand of CABSFY010000058.1, from coordinate 8,838 downwards.
TGAACGCCAGCGACTTGAACATCATCGGCGCATTGCCGCGCACGGAATGGGCGCATTTGTCGTAGCGTTCGATCCAAAGTGTCAGCCGTTCGCGCTTCTCCTGCGCGTTATGCAGCAGGCGGATACGCGAAAAGAGCGAAATAAAGGCGTTTGCTACGGTATAGACCAGCTTCGGCCGGAACAGCAGCAAAATCAGCAGAACCGCCAGTGCGCCTTGAATGACCGCGCCCGCCAGCACGAACACCTTCGCGCCCGTCGGGAAGGTCAGAAACAGCATTGGTTTGAGCAGCACGCACACCAGCGTTACCAGAAACAGCGCCGCCTCATACATAATCAGATTCAGCAGCAGCGCCACGGAAGCGACCTCCATCGGGATCTCGTCGGTATACATACAATACGCCGACACGGGCTGCCCTCCGGAGGAGGACGGCGTAATCGCCGAGAAGAACAGGTCCGCCGCGCAAAACACCAACCCATGATGGAACGGGCGGCGGTAGCCGAGATGGCCACAGATCATCCGCAGACTCTCACCCTCGCAGCAAATGATGCCCAACATCGCGGCAAATGCCGCCAGCAGCAGAAGGCTATTTGAATTTTTCCAGCATCGCAAAAAGCCGGCAAAGGAAAAGCCCTGACTTGTGGTCTGAATCACGATCGTTACGACCGTCAATCCGAGAAAAACGCCCAGCCAGAGCGCACGCTTTTTTGTCATCGCGGCACCCTCCGCAGAAGAATGGAATCCTTTTTAGTATATCATAAAGTATGGTAACTTGCAATCCCCAATTTATGCCCTTAAAAAGTCAAAACGCAATTTTGTATGTCGAAGCACTCCCCTCCCCTTACAAAACGGCGCGGTCTGGCTCAGCCCGCCCTGATGCCGACGGGCCGCTCCGGCGAGAAGCTGTTGGCCGAGCAGCTGCACGGGTCGATCGACGCGCGATATCGCGGCGGGAAGCTGTGCATTCTTGTGAATTTCCCGGCGGGGCTTGCGCTTCTTGGATTTATATGCTATAATGTGGCAAATAGGCAGGGCCTCGGCGCGTCTGGAGGGGAAGATTTTTTATGAAATCACGGTATCCAATCGCGCGGCGCTGGCTGTTGTTCTGGACGCTGTTCATCGGCCTGCGGAGCTTCTGCTGCCGCATGGGACGCTGCAAAGAAATCACGGCGAAGACCGCCGCGAAGAAATAACAGGAGGTAACAAACATGGCACTGACGACCGATGCTTCCCTGAGAAAAAGCGTGATTTATGAGCTTTACGTCCGTAGCCACACGGCGGAGGGGACGTTTCAGGCGGTAATTCCCGACCTCGACCGCATCCGTGCGCTGGGGACGGACATTCTCTGGCTGATGCCTATCCATCCGATCGGCGTGGAAAACAAAAAAGGTTCCCTCGGCTGCCCGTACGCCAACCGCGACTACCGCACGGTTAACCCGGAATATGGCACGATGGACGACTTCCGGCAGCTTGTGGACGAGATTCACAAGCGCGGGATGAGGTGCATCATCGATGTCGTGTATAATCACACCTCGCCGGATTCGACGCTGGTGCGGGAGCATCCGGAGTTTTTCTACCACAAGCCCGACGGCCATCGCGGCAACAAGGTCGGCGACTGGACGGACGTGGTCGATCTGGACTACTCCAACCGCGAGCTTTGGAAGTACCAGATCGAATCGCTGTGCTTCTGGGCCGGAATCGTGGACGGCTTCCGCTGCGACGTGGCAAGCACCGTGCCGGTCGAATTCTGGCTGGCAGCGCGGAGAGCGGTCGAAAAGGTGCATCCGGGCGCGATCTGGCTGGGCGAGAGCGTCCATCTGGCGCACATCCGCGCCTTCCGCGAGCAGGGCTTCTATGCCGCAACGGACACGGAGCTGTTTGACGCGTTCGACATTCTCTACCCCTACGACCTCTGGCCGGAGTACGAGGACAGCACCGAGGGCCGCGCACCGCTGAGCCGGTATTTCAGCGCGGTCAACTATCAGGAGCTGAGCTTCCGCGCAGAGTACAACAAGCTGCGCTGTCTGGAAAACCACGACCAATCCCGCGCCGCCGCACGCTTTCCAAACGAAGCATCGCTGCTGGCATGGACGGCGCTGAGCTATTTCATGAAGGGTACGACACTGCTCTACGCCGGGCAGGAGGTCTGCGCGACGCACACGCCGTCGCTGTTTGAGCGTGAGCCGATCGACTGGCGCGGCGGCAAGGACATCAGCGCCTACCTGCGCAAGCTCTGGGAGGTCAAGCAGCAGCTCCCGACCGGCGCGGTGTTCCACATCGACACCGACGACGCACAGGGCCTCGTCTGCGCAGACTACACCGGCCCGTCCGGCAAAGCCGTCGGCCTGTTCCCGCTGAACGGAACGCCCGGCACGATTACCGTCCCGCTGGCCGACGGGGAATATGAAAATGCCCTCGGCGGCGCTCCCCTCACCGTCAAGGACGGCAAGGCGGATGTTTCGGAAAGCGTTATCATCCTATAAAGTATCCACGAAAGCCTGCCCCAAGTGTCATTGCGAGGTCCTGAAGGGGCCGCGGCAACCTCGTGCAGACAGTTGCGAAACGGCAAGAGAACGGGGTTGCGGATTGCCACGTCGCTTCGCTCCTCGCAATGACAAAATCGAACTTTTTTGACAATCTAAAAGGGCGCACCGCGGCTTGCGGTGCGCCTTTCGTTATTGCAGGTATTCCTCCAGCGTCAGGTCGTTCTGGTGCAGGTAGGCGGCGGCTTCCTTGCCGACGTAGCGATAGTGCCAAGCCTCATAGGCGATGCCGGTAATGTTCTCCTTATCCTTCGGGTAGCGGAGGATGAAGCCGTATTCCCACGCGTGGCTATGAAGCCAGCGCGTTTCACCGGTCTGCTCCTGTGTATCATCAAGGAGCTGATTGCTCATGGCGACAATATCCAGCGCAAGGCCGGTCTCATGTTCACTGTAACCCGGCTCACTGGTATAGCGCACAGTTTCCTCCTTGGCCTCCGCCTCGGTCATGCCCTCGTCCACGCGCTTTTTAACATCCTCATTAAAGAGCTTCTGCTGTTCGTCGCGCGTCCGGTAAGCCGATGCGATCTGGAAGGACAGCCCCGTTGCACGCCCTGCCGCCAGCATTTCGCGCAGATCGTCGTAGCAGACCGAGGCCACAGACAAATCCCAATCCTGAAGCCGCGTCAGCTCCGGCGTGTAATTCTCCGGAATCGGATGGGAGGCGTTGACCAGCAGAAGCAGCGGATCATCCTTGGCCGGTCCGTCAGCCGTCGTGGGCGGCTGGGTTGCAGGCTCGGTCGGCGCGGTGGTTGCCGCAACGGTCGCAGGCGGCTCCGTCGCCGCAGCGTCCGCGCTTTTCGTCCGCGGCGGAAGCGCCAGCCCGATCAGCGTAAACAACAGCGTCAATAGTGGAAGCACTGCCGCAAGAATCACGCGTCCGCGCTCCATCGTATGCTCTCGTTCTTTTTGCTGCTCCATAGAAAAGCCTCCCGTTTCGGTTTTTTCCTATTATAGCACCACTTGCATCAAATTTGTATCCCCTTTGTAATTTTTTTGTTTTGATGTTAGGAATGTGGCAGTTTTGCACAGGACACGTAGAGCATAATTTTGGACAATATTTCAATATCGCACTGCCAGCAGTGGGGCGTCGAGGACGCCGCCCCCTACAATACGGTGAACGGTCGATTTCACTTCTGTAGGGGACGGCGTCCTCGACGTCCCCTACAATACGGTGAACGGTCAATTTCACTTCTGTAGGGGACGGCGTCCTCGACGTCCCGTTGCAGCACGCTCATTATCGACAGCACTCCCATAAACACCGTAGGGGCGAGGATTGATACGGAATTCGCGGCGGGGTCGGGTGACCCCGCCCTACGAACGTACTTCGATCGTGCAGCCGCAAGGACAGTGAAAACAGAAAAGGACGGGCTTGCGCCCGTCCTTTCGATGTAAGGGGTAAATTACTTGATGTTGCCAAGCTCTTTGACAGTGATCTCAACCTTCGGCATTGCGGAGGTGTCGTCAGAAACAACGATCTTGCCGTTGAAGATATCAGCAACCAGCTGATGATAATCTTCCTCGGTGAACTTGCCTTCCTCATACTGGGTGGAGGGAGCGAGCTGGACGTAGTTCTCTTCGGGGTTCTCGGAAACGAGGCCCAGAGTGACGACCTTGCCGCCGTAGTTCGCCCAGTTGCCATTGTCGATCAGCTCGGAGAGGAGCAGGCTGACGGTCTCAGCAAGGCCCTTCATCGCAGAGGTGACGGTCATGCCGGGGACGGAGAACATATTGTCGATGATCGGAGCCTGGTCAACGTCAACGCCGACGACCTTCGCGCCCTCGACCTTCGCAGCAGCCTCGCCAACAGAGGTGAAGATGCCGCCGCCGCAAGCAAAGACGCACTCGACGCCGTCTGCATACAGGGTGTCCATGTAAGCGGTGATGTCGGGATCGCCATAGAACTGGTTGCCGTAGACGTACTGGATGGAGACATCAGCAGTGTTGCCGAGCTCAACCGCAGCAGCGTTCGCGCCCTGCACGAAGCCGTAGCCGTAGCGCATAACAGCGGGAACCGCCATGCCGCCGAGGTAGCCGAGCTTGGTGTAGCCGAGCTTCACGGTAGCGTAGCCGGCCATGTAGCCAGCGATCTCTTCCTTGTAAACAGCGGAGAACAGGTTGGACGGATAGACCCAAGAGAAGTCCTTTTCCGTGCCGTGCGCTTCCTGCAGGTCATACTCGGAAATGTCGAGGGCGATGTAGGTGACCTCGGGGTACAGCTCAACGGTCTCTTCGATCGCGCCAGCGAAAGCAAAGCCCGGAAGCAGGAGGACGTTGTAGCCTTCAGCAACAGCCTTATCGATCATGGCAACACGCTCAGCAGTGGAGTCGCCGGTCGGCTTGTAGTAGGTGAAGTCGACGCCGCGGGCCTCGCACCATGCCTTGCCAGCTTCGTAGGTGGTCTGGTTGAAGGACTGGTCGGTGATGTCGCCGTAGTCGGTGATCATCGCAACACGCCATGCGCTGTAGTCAACGCCGGAGGGCTCGGTGGGAGCCGGTTCGTCAGTGGGGGTCTCGTCAGTGGGAGCTTCGGTGGGAGCATCCGTGGGGGCTTCGGTGGGAGCGGGTTCCTTGGAGCAGCCGGCGAACAGGCAGGCGACCATGGCAACCGCGAGCAGAAGTGCTAACAGTTTCTTCATTTTCTTACCTCCAAATTTTTTATAGCGGTAGTCCGCTTGATACATTCTTGCACAAAATATTCAAAAAATCAAGACGTTTCTAAAAATTTGTTAAAAGTGCCTAAAATTACATTGGAAGATCGTCCTTTGTGAAGCTGAAAGCCAGCATTTTGGTCAAAGTGGACTCCACAAACGTGCCGTCGCCCTTGCTGAGATAGATCTTGAACTCCGGCGCACAGAACTCGGCCATCACCTGCCGGCAGATGCCGCAGGGTGCGCAAAGCTCGTTGACCGGCGTTCCTTCCGGGCCGCCGACGACAGCAATCGCCTCAAATTCGCGTTCGCCCTCATAAATTGCCTTGAAAAACGCGGTGCGCTCGGCGCAGTTCGTCGCGCCGTAGGAGGCGTTTTCGATGTTGCAGCCCTGATAGACCTTACCCGCCTTCGTCAGCAGCGCCGCGCCGACGGCAAATTTCGAGTAAGGAACATAGGCACGTTCTCTGGCCTCGATCGCCAGCTCGACCAGCTTTAACGGTTCCATTGCGCTCCTCCTTAACAATAAATTACAAAATTTCGGCGGCAAAGCTCTTGCCCGGCGTTTCGTAACGCACATCCAGCAGCTCGGCGACGGTCGCCGCGATGTCGGCAAAGCTCGCGCGGGTGCCGAGGTTGACGGGCTTGACGCGCTTGCCCGCGACAAGCAGGGGGACATACTCTCTGGTGTGGTCGGTCGTGGCGGTATAGGCCGGGTCGCAGCCATGGTCGGCCGTGACCATGACGATATCGTCCTCGCCGAGGCCCTCGACGAATTTGCCGAAGAAGCCGTCGAACTCCGTCAGCGCGGCGGCATAGCCGTCGATATTGCGGCGGTGGCCGTAGAGCATATCAAAATCGACGAGGTTGATGAAGCACAGGCCATGGAAATCCCGCGCGGCGTAGTCGAGCGTCTTGTTCAGACCGTCGGTATTGCCCTTGGTGTAGACATATTCCGTCATGCCCTCGCCGGCGAAAATGTCATGAATTTTGCCGACGGCCAGCATATCCAGCCCGGCGCTCTTGATCGCGTCGAGCACGGTTTCCGCAGGCGGCTCCAGCGAAAAGTCATGGCGGTTTGCCGTGCGGGTGAAGCCGTCGGTCGGGTTGCCGATGAACGGGCGGGCGATCACGCGGCCCACGCCGTGCTTGCCGGTCAGAATTTTACGCGCGATGCGGCAGTATTCATAGAGCTGCTCCGGCGGCACGATATCCTCATGCGCCGCGATCTGAAACACGGAGTCGGCGGAGGTATAGACGATCAGGTCGCCCGTGCGCATATGCTCCGCGCCGTATTTTGCGATGACCTCCGTGCCGGACCACGGGGCGTTTGCCAGAACGCCTCTGCCGGTCGCCTCGCGGAAGGGCTTGAGGACCTCCTCCGGGAAGCCGTTGGGATACGTAGGCAGGGGGCTGGGCGAGATGATGCCCGCAATCTCCCAGTGGCCGATGGTGGTGTCCTTGCCCATCGAGGCCTCCGCCAGGCGGGCGTAGGCCCCCTTCGGAGCATCGGCCTTGCCGAGGAAGTCCACGGTGTCGATGTTGCCGAGGCCGTAGGCGATCATGTTCGGCACATACAGCTTGTCGGAGGTCGCGCAGCTTCGCAGGGTATTGACATTCACGTCGCCGAAGCGCTTGGCATCCGGCATTTCGCCGCAGCCGCAGGAATCAAGTACAAACAGAAATACACGCTTCATGGAAATTGCATCTCCTTTGTTGAATATTCAGGGAAACCAAGGGCGGCCCTCCGCCGCCCTTGGATTTATTTTTCGATTTTGACCGCCGTTTCGAGCGCGACCTGCATCATCTCGCGGAAGGACGTCTGGCGCTCTTCGGGCGAGAGGGCCTCGCCGGTGAGGATGTGGTCGGAGATTGTGCAGATGCACAGGGCGTTCTTCTTCCAGCGGGCAGCGGTCATGTACAGCGCGGCGGCCTCCATTTCAGTGGCCATAACGCCCATCTTGCGCCAGCAGCAGCCCGGATTCAGTGCCTCCGGCACGCCCTCGTCGTCGCCGTAGAAATTGTCGGAGGACAGGATGTTGCCGACATGATACGTCGCGCCGATCTCCTCGCAGGCCTCGACCGACTTGCGCAGCATATCGAACGACGCAATCGGCGCAAACGTGCCGTCGAGGTGGTATTGATGGGCAAAATCGGAGTTCGTACACGCGCCCTGCGCGATCACGATATCGCGTACCTTGACATCGAGGTCCATCGAGCCTGCCGAGCCGACGCGCATGATGTTCCGCACGCCGAACGCATTGAACAGCTCATAGGAATAGATGCCGATGGCCGGCATACCCATGCCGGAGGCCATGACGGAAACCTTTACGCCCTTGTAGTAGCCGGTGTAGCCCTGTACACCGCGGACATTGTTGACGAGCTTCGCGTTTTCCAGGAAATTTTGTGCGATGTACTGCGAACGCAAGGGGTCGCCGGGCATCAGGACCGTCTGACCAAAGTCCTCCGGCGTCGCCAGGATATGGGGAGTCGGATAGTTCATGGGGATGCTCCTTTCAAACACACATTATTGTACTATATAGAAGGACTGCGGTCATTACCGCACCTTTCTATGCTCCCGGATGTTGCGGATCCAGCATTTGTGGCACATGGCGATGTAGCTGTCGTTGCCGCCGATGAAAAGCTGCGCACCCTCGGTGATGACGTAGCCCTCGCTGTCGATACGGGCGTTGGTCGTTGCCTTCGCGCCGCAGTCGCAGATGGATTTGATCTCGGAAATGGTGTCGGCCACCTCGAACAGGCGGTGGCTGCCGGGGAACAGCTTACTCTGGAAGTCCGTCCGCAGGCCGAAGCAGATGACGGGAATATTCTTCGTGTCCACGATATCACGGAGCTGATCGATCTGCTCGGAGGTCAAAAACTGGCACTCATCCACAATGATAACATCCGGCTCATCGCGCGCCTCGAAGATTTCGCTGATGTTCGCCGAGGGGGCAATCACCTCCGCCGGGGCCTCCAAGCCGACGCGGCTTTTCAGGATGATCGCACCGTCGCGGTCGTCTGCTGCGGGCTTGACGAGCCATACGCGCATTCCGTTTTCTTCATAGTTATATTTCGTAATCAGCGCCTGCGCGGTTTTCGACGACCCCATTGAGCCGTATTTGAAATAGAGCTTGGCCATTTCCGGACCCTCCGATCTTTTGATACAGTTCCATTATACAGGATGCACTGCATTTATGCAAGGGCAAAATTTCCCCCTGATTTGCACAAATCCGGCACGGAAAAGTCCCATAATCCGCTTGACCTTTCGCTCGGAAAATGATAAAATGTATCCCGCAAGCCACGCCGCTGTGGTGGAATAGGTAGACACAAGGGACTTAAAATCCCTCGCCGTAAAAAGCGTACCGGTTCAAGTCCGGTCAGCGGCACCAAAAACAGGCCGTCCCGTTGGGACGGTCTGTTTTTGGTTTGCTGACCATGGACTTGAAAAATTGCAATAAACTACCGATGCAACAGTATGCACCCAGATTTTCCAGAAATCCTCAGCAAGCTGTCAGTGACAGCTTGCCGTAGCTCCTCCCCTACCTTCAGTGCGATTCCGGTTAGCGGCACCAGAAAAGCCGACCCAAGAGGTGAAGTGATAAAATAATGGTAGACACGAAAGTGCCTACCATTATTTTTATGTTAT
>CABSFY010000057.1 GCA_902477055.1 uncultured Eubacteriales bacterium | reverse complement strand
CATGCACTCTGACTGTTGCCAGTTATCGTGGTGCGCAATACTGCGCATGAAGTTTAATCCCGGCTTTTGGGCAGGCGGACGGTGAAGGCGGTCGTGCCGCCGCCGCTGGTGACGGTCACGCTGCCGCCGTGCAGCAGGCAGACCTTCTTCACGACCGCCAGACCGATGCCGTTGCCCTCGGAGGAGTGCGACTCGTCGGCCTGATAAAACTTGTTGAAAATATGTGCGATGCTGTCGGGCGGGATGTCCTTGCCGTGGTTCAAAACACTTATGGCAAGCGTGTCGTCCGCCTCGGTGATCTCGACCGCGACCGTGCCGCCCGGCTCGGAAAACTTGATTGCGTTATCTAACAGGTTGATCCAAACCTGCTTGAGCAGCTCCTCGTTCGCCGCGATGGTATATTCGCCGAATTGCAGGTCTATGTCGAGGCGTTTCGGCATCCATTTTTCCGCCAGCAGCAGCACCGCGCCGCGAATCTGTTCGGACAGATTCAATGTCGTAATATCGGTCAAAATGGTCTGGTTTTCCACCTGCGTCAGATTCAGCACGTTGTTTGCCAGCGCGGCGAGGCGCAGGGATTCCTCCTCAATGACCTCCAGATACTCCGACTGCTGCTCGGGCGTGAGGCTCCCGCGCCGCAGCAGCTTGGCAAAGCCCGCAATGGAAACGATCGGGGTCTTGAATTCGTGGGAAAAGTTGTTGATAAAGTCGCTGCGGAGCATTTCGGTGTGTTCCAGCTCCTCGGCGGCGCGATTGAAGCTCTTTTCGATCTGTTTGAAGGTCGGATGCTCGCCGAGCGGCTTGCCGAAGTGCAGCCGCGCCTTGAAGTCGCCGCCCGCCAGCCGGTTGAGCTGGTCGGTGAGGCGGTTGATCGGCCGCAGCGGCAGCCGACCCGCCGTGCTCGTCAGCAGCAGACCGATCAGGAGGCTTGACCAGAACACGAATTGCAGCACGCTGAGCAGCTCCATGGGGCTGCTGCCCATTTCGATCACGCTCAGCTGCGCCAGAACGTGCATGATAAGAAACGTCGCCAGCAGCGCGAGGGTGTTCGTCAGGAACACAAGGCCGGAAAACAGCAGCGCCAGCGCCAGCCGCCCGGAATGCTTTTTCTCCTTCATGACCTTTTCACCGCCTTATAGCCGAGGCCGCGCACGGCGACGATCTCGAATTCGTCCCAACCCTCAAAGCGCTTGCGCAGCCGCCCGACGTGTACCGTTACGGTTTCCCAACCGGTTTCGCTGTCCGTCCCCCAGATCTCGTCCATAAGCTGGATGCGCGTGAAGATCTGGCCGGGGTAGGAGAGCAGCTTATAAAGCAAAAGGAATTCCTTCTGCGGCAGCTCTTGCGACACGCCGTTTTTTGTAACGGTGAAGGAATTGTAATTCAATACGACATCGCCGACGGTGATTTTCTGCTCACTGACGATCTTCGCGCGGCGCAGCAGCGCCCGGATGCGCAGCAGCAGCTTTTCCTCGTCGATCGGCTTGGTGATGTAGTCGTCCGTCCCGACGAGGAAGCCCTTCTTCTCGTCGGCAGGCAGGTGCTTGGCCGTGACCATCAGGATGGGCAGCGCGTTGTCCGTTTCGCGGACCAGCCGCGTGAATTCGTAGCCGTCCATCTGTGGCATCATGATGTCTAAAACGACCAAATCAATATGCTCCCGGTCCAAAAGCTCCAGCGCCTCAGCGCCGTTGGCTGCGGTGCTGACGGTGTAATTTGCGTTTTCCAGCACGGCGCGCAGCAGCATCCGGGTGTGCTTGTCGTCGTCCGCGACGAGAATATGAAACATGACACAACCTCCTCAACAGGCCCCCTCCGGTTCGTTCCGTCGGGTTTAGCGAAGCGAAATGTCCCGCCTGCGTGAATATTTTACAGGAGTTTTCCCACCCTGTCAATGCCCCTCGCCGGCCGGCCGGACGCACTGCCGAACACCGTTCGTAGGGCGAGGCGACCTCCCCCTTCGCCGCTGTTGGCACTTCGATTTTTGCTGCAATCCAAATCGCAGCGTGCGCCTGCGGGCGCGGGGGTGGGCGGTCGATGATCGCACCTGCGGCGATTTTACAAAGGAAAACCCCGGCGGTCGGTGCAGTGCATCGGCTGCCGGGGTAGTGTTGGGTGAATTTGACGCGTGCCGGGCTTATTCGACGAGGCCGCTTTCCTTGAACAGCAGCTCCAGATCGGTACCCTTTGCCTTTTTCAGAACGAGCTTGAACAGCTCCTTTTCCGCGAAGGACAGCTTCGCTTCGGACAGCGGCTTCTTATCGATCGCGTAGTAGCAGGCGCGGAGGATCTCACGCACGTCGTACTTGCTGCCCCAGACCTCCGGCACGCCGCGATCGACGTTCAGCAGGGTATAAACGGATTCCATACCGGTGCGCATGGAGTACTCGGTGGTGAAGATGGTGTCGCGCGGGGTTTCGGCGAACTGGCCGACGAAGGCGAAGTTCACGGCGCCGTCGGGAACGACCTTCGGACGGTCGGATTCCTTGCGCGGCTGGAAGAACGCGTTGATATACGGCATGAAGCAGGTCGTGGTATTACACGAATCGTGTGCAAGCGCATCGATCTTGTCCGTCGGAACGCCGATATGGTACAGCCACTCGCGGCAGACCTCCTCGCCGGTGCAGTCGCGCATGGCCTTTTTGACGTAGTTGCCCTCGCGGTCGGTGTTCAGCGAGTAGAGCCAGATAAGAACCGTGTTCTTGTCTTGCGCCTTGAACTGCGGCTGGCGGTTGATGGTCCAGGAGAGGTACCAGTTGTCGGTGCTGTCCTTGACGGTGACGATGCCGCCGGTTGTGACCTTGCCGTCGCGCGGGTCGCGCTTACAGACGTTCATGATGTGGCGGATGACTTCCTCGTCGGAGGTCGCGACGGTGGCGCTCATCCAGTTCGTCGCGTCCACGTCGGTGCAGAATTTATCGGGGTTGCCGTATTCGCCGTGCTCGGCCTGCGCCGCGATGGCCTTCCACATATCCCACGATTCGCCGAAGCCGTTCTTCACGCCGGACAGGTCGGGCGCGTGGGTCTGGTCGCCGTAGCAGGACGTGTCGGTGCAGCAGCCGTTGGTGATGAACACCAGATCGTCCTCGGTCAGGTCGATGGTCTGCTCCTTGCCGTCCTTGACGTAGACAAGCTGACGGGCGACTTTCTTGCCGTTTTCGTTCTTGATGATAACGTTCTTTACGTCCATGCCGTACTCGATGCTCACGCCGTGGGCCTCCAGATACTTCACCAGCGGCAGGATCATGCTCTCGTACTGATTATATTTCGTGAAGCGCAGGGCGCTGAAGTCGGGCAGACCGTCGATGTGGTGGACATAGCGGCAGAGATAACGCTTCATCTCCAGCGCGCTCGACCAGCGCTGGAAGGCGAACATCGTCTGCCAATACAGCCAGAAGTTCGTGCTCCAGAAGGAATCGGGCAGCACGTCGGAAATCTTCTTGTCCTCCAGATCCTTTTCCGGCGTGAGGAAGAGCTTACTCAGCGCCATCGCCGAGTCCTTGTCCAGCTTGAACTGCTTGTCGGTGTGTGCGTCCTCGCCGCGATTGACCGTCGCGCGGCAGAGGGAGTAGTTCGGGTCGTGCTTGTTGAGCCAGTAGTACTCGTCCAGCACGGAAACGCCCGGCGTTTCAATGGACGGCACATCGCGGAAGGTGTCCCACATGACCTCGAAATGGTTGTCCATCTCGCGGCCGCCGCGCATGAAGAAGCCCTTGGTCACGTCCTTGCGGCCGTCGCAGCTGCCGCCGGCCAGATCCAGCTTTTCCAGCAGATGGATGCGCTCGCCCTTCATCTGGCCGTCGCGGACCAGATAGAACGCCGCCGTCAGACCGGCAAGGCCGGTGCCGATGATATACGCGGATTTCTTGTCAACGCCCTCCGGCTTTTCGGGATGGGCAAAGGATTCGTAAGTGCCTGCGGAATAATACATATCGAAAACCTCCTGTGTTTTTGTTCGGTGTTTTGCTTTCTGGCCTTATTATATCCGTTTTCCGGGCCGCTACAATAGACAGAAGCGCCGCCGTGATAAAAGTCTGCGCATCGCGGCGGGTGTTGTACAAAATTTCAACAAAACCGCCGGAATGCTAAAAAACCGGACGAAGGGTTTTGACGAGTTTCGTTTCAGTTTAGAATTCCCTGTTAAACTCTCCGCGAAAAATGCCGAAATCCGGCGTTTCCAAGTACCGGTACAAGCACGCCCCGAAGGAGGACACAACATGAGAAAAGTTAAGATTATCACCGATTCCTGCGCCGATCTGAGTGCGCAGCAGCTTCAGGCATACGATATTGATTATGCTAAAATGTCCACGGTTGAGGACGGCAAGGAGGCTCCCGCGCTGCTGACGTGGACGCCCGCCGAGGCCCACCGCCTTTATGAAACCATCCGCGGCGGCAAGCGCATCACCACGGCGCAGGTTTCTGTCGAGGAATTCAACCGCATCTTTCATCAGTATCTGGATGCGGGCTGCGACATCGTTTATATCGCCTGCTCGTCGAAGCAGAGCGGCTCGGTCAACACCGGCTTCGTCACCGCCAAAAAGCTGCTCGAGGCCCATCCGGACGCCGAAATTTACTGCATCGACTCGCTCAACGCGTCGATCGGCGAGGGAATGCTCGCCATCGAGGCGGCCAAGCTGGCCGCGCAGGGCAAGAGCGCCAAGGAAATTTACGAACAGATCATGGCAATGCGTAAGAAGGTCCGGCAATACGTCACTGTACATACGCTGGAGCATCTGAAAAAGGCCGGCCGCGTGACGGCCTCGTCGGCGTTTTTCGGCAATCTGATGGGGGTAAAGCCGATTTTGATCTCCGATGTCAACGGCACACAGACCCCCATCAAGAAGGTCAAGGGCCGCAAGAATTCGCTTCAGGAGCTGGTCAATCAGCTCAAGGAGAACATCGTCGATCCCGAACAGCAGACCGTCTACCTCGCTCACGCCGACTGCCAGCCGGAGGAGATCGAAATGCTAAAGGAAATGATCCGCGCGGCAATCCCCTGCAAGGATATTTCCGTCGGCTATATCGGGCCGATCATCGGCGCTTCCATCGGGCCGGATGCGTTCGGCATCTGGGCCTTCGGCAAGACCGTGACCTTCGCCGCCGAGGGAAAATAAATGGAGCAGACACGGACGATCGACGGCGCGCTGCTGGCCCGGATGGTACGCGCGGGCGCGGCACGGCTGCGCTCCAAGGCCGATATGGTCAATGACCTGAACGTCTTTCCCATCCCCGACGGCGACACGGGCAGCAATATGCTCCTGACCGCGCTCGGCGGTGTGGAGAAAGGCGGCGACGGCGCGGACACCGTTTCCGAGGCCGCCCGCCGCATTTCCGACGGGATGCTGCTCAGTGCCAGAGGCAACTCCGGCGTGATCTTATCGCAGATTTTTGACGGCATCGCCAGCGGCCTGAGCGGCCTCGAAACGGCGGACTGCCCGGCGCTCATCCGTGCGCTGCAATGCGGCACGGAGCAGGCCTATCAGGCGGTCATGGAGCCGACGGAGGGGACGATGCTGACCGTCATGCGCTGCGCGACGGACTATGCCGCGCAAAAGGGGGCCGAAACGCCCGACGCGCTCTGCCGCGACTTCCTCGACGAGGCAAGGCGCACGCTGGAGCGCACGCCGGACCTGCTGCCCGTGCTGAAAAGGGCGGGCGTCGTGGATTCCGGCGGCGCGGGCCTGATCTATATCGTCGAGGGGATGCAGGATGCGCTTTCCGGCACGGCGGCGGAGGAGCCGCTGACCGCTCCCGCCGCGGACGGCGGACAAGAGCTGGACCTCGACCGCTTTACCGAGGACAGCGTGCTGGAATACGGCTACTGCACGGAGCTGCTGCTGCGCCTACAGCGCTGCAAGACGGATGTCGCGGCCTTTACGGTGGACCGCCTGACGGACTATCTCAAGGGCATCGGCGACAGCGTCGTCATTTTCAAGACCGGCAGCATCGTGAAAATTCATATCCATACGATGACCCCCGACCGGGTGCTGGCCTTCTGCCAGCGGTACGGCGAGTTTTTGAAGGTCAAGATCGAAAATATGTCGTTACAGCACAATAATATCACGACCGAGCCGGCCGCTGAAGCGCCGCAGCAGGAGCGCAAGCCCTACGGTGTCGTCGCCGTGGCCTCCGGCGCGGGCTTGAAGCAGCTATTTATCGAGCGCGGCGCGGACGTGGTCGTGGACGGCGGGCAGAGCAGCAATCCGTCCGCTGAGGACTTCCTCGCGGCCTTCCGGCAGACCAACGCGGACACGATCTTCGTCCTGCCGAACAACGGCAATATCATTCTCGCGGCCAAGCAGGCGGCCGGGATGCATCCCGATGCCGACGTGCGCGTGATCGAGAGCCACACCGTCGGCGACGGCTACGCGGCGCTTTCCATGTATTCGACCGATTCCGACGATCCGGACGAGATCGCCGCCGAGCTGACCGAGGCGATGCAGGGCGTGGTGACGGCGGAGGTTTCCAGAAGCGTCCGCGACGCGCAGGGGGTTCACGCCGGGGAATACATTGGCATCTCCGGGAAGGAAATTCTCGCCGCCGATGCCTCCCGCCTCACGGCAGCCTGCCGGACGGCGGAAAAGCTGGGCCTTGCCGACTACGACATCTGCCTGCTGCTGCGCGGCAGGGATGCGGACCCCGCCGAGGCCGAGGAGCTGCGCTCGACGCTGCTTTCGCGCTATCCCGGCAAGGAAATTTACTTAATGGACGGCCTACAGGAGGTCTATGACTACATCCTGATTCTGGAATAAGGGGGCGGCGCGATGAAGCTATGGCTCTATATCGCCGCCGCGCTCACCGCCTATCTGGTGGCGGGCTGGAACCCGGCGATCACGTTTTCCAAGCTGATCTATCATCAGGATATCCGCACCTGCGGCAGCAAAAACCCCGGTTTTACGAACTTTAAGCGGTGCTTCGGAAACAAATGGGCGTGGTTTGTGCTTGCGCTCGATCTGCTGAAGGCGGCGCTCGTCGTGCTGCTGTTTGCGGGACTGTTTGGCCGGCAGCTCGACTGCCGGCAGCTCGGCGCGGCCTATACGGGCCTGTTCGCCGTCCTCGGCCACGCCTACCCGGTCTGGTATCGCTTCCGGGGCGGCAAGGGCTATCTCGTCAGCCTCTCGACCATCTGGGTCACGGATTGGCGCGTCGGCCTGATCGTCACGCTGCTCATGGTCGTGCTGCTGCTGACGACGAAGTATATGTCGCTGGCCACGGTCGCCTCGACCCTGTGCAGCCCGCTGCTTCTGCTGCTGTTTCACGCGCCGCTGGCCGCGATCCTGCTCGATGCGGCGATGGTCCTGTTTGTGGCCGTACGCCACCGAGCCAATTTCAAGCGCCTGCGCAGCGGCACCGAATCGAAATTTCATTTTTCTTCCCAAAAGCGGCAGCAGGTATCCTGACTGCCGCTTGCGGCGTATTCATTTCCCACAGGAGGGACGTTTATGAAGACATATCGCGCCGGAATTGATGTTGGCAGCACGACGGTCAAGCTCGTGCTGCTCGATGAGAGCGACGGCATTGTTTACGGTGAATACCGGCGGCATCAGGCGCACACGCAGGAAACGCTGGCGGCGCTGCTGGAGGAGGCCCGCGCCGCCGTCGGGCCGTGTGCGCTGCAACTCCGGATCACCGGCTCCGGCGCGATCAATCTCGGCAAGGCGCTGGACATTCCGTTCGTGCAGGAGGTCGTCGCGGTCGCGACGGCGCTGAAAAAGGTCGCGCCGCAGACGGATGTCGCCATCGAGCTGGGCGGCGAGGACGCGAAGATCATCTATTTTACCGGCGGGCTGGAGGAGCGCATGAACGGCGTGTGCGCGGGCGGCACCGGCTCGTTCATCGACCAGATGGCCGCGCTGCTGCAAACGGATGCCGCCGGGCTGGACCGTGAGGCCGCGCAGTACAAGCAGCTCTATCCCATCGCCGCCCGCTGCGGCGTTTTTGCCAAAACGGACATCCAGCCGCTGATGAACGAGGGCGCGACGAAGGCCGATCTGGCCGCGTCGATCCTTCAGGCGGTCGTGAATCAGACGATCTCCGGCCTTGCCTGCGGCAAGCCCATTCGGGGCTGCGTCGCCTTCCTCGGCGGGCCGCTGCATTTTCTGCCGGAGCTGAAAAAGGCCTTCCTCCGCACGCTGAAGCTGACGGACGAAACGACGGTGGACCCCGAGAATTCGCATCTGTTTGCCGCCATGGGCGCGGCGATGGAGGACGCAGCGGGCGAGGCCGTTCCCATTGACGCGCTCATCGCCCGGCTGAAAAGCGGCGTTGCCATCGCCTTTGAGATGCCGCGTCTGCCTGCGCTGTTTGCCAGCCGGGCCGAATACGACGCGTTCTGCGCCCGCCATGCCAAGGCTGCCGTCACGCGCGGCGCTCTCGAAGCCTATCGCGGCAAATGCTATCTCGGCATCGATGCCGGCTCGACGACGACAAAAATGGCGCTCATCGGGCAGGACGGCGCGCTGCTCTATTCCTACTACACCAACAACAACGGCAACCCCATCGAGGCGGCAAGGCGCGGCCTCGCGGCGCTGCAAAAGCGCCTGCCGGAGGGGGCTGTCATCGCCCGTGCCTGCTCGACGGGCTACGGCGAGGCGCTGCTGAAGGCTGCGTTTTCGCTGGACGAGGGCGAGGTCGAAACCATTGCCCACTGCACCGCCGCATCGTTTTTTGACCCCGCGGTGGACTGTGTGCTGGACATCGGCGGGCAGGACATGAAGTGCATCCGCCTGAAAAACGGCGCGGTGGACAGCATCATGCTCAACGAGGCCTGCTCCTCCGGCTGCGGGTCGTTTATCGAAAATTTCGCCAATTCTCTGGGCTACTCCGTGCAGGCTTTTGCGCAGGAGGCCCTGTTTGCCGCGCATCCGGTCGATCTCGGCACGCGCTGCACGGTTTTTATGAACTCCAACGTCAAGCAGGCGCAGAAGGAGGGCGCGTCGGTCGCGGATATTTCGGCGGGCCTTGCGTATTCCGTCATTAAAAATGCGCTGTATAAGGTCATCAAGCTCTCCTCCGCCGCCGAGCTGGGGCGGCACATCGTCGTGCAGGGCGGCACGTTCCACAATAAAGCGGTCCTGCGGGCCTTCGAATCGATCGCGGGCGCGGAGGCCGTCTGCCCGGACATTTCCGGCGTGATGGGCGCGTTCGGCGCGGCGCTGATCGCCCGGCGCGATGACACCGGTGCGCCGACGCAGATGCTGACGCTCGATCAGATCGCGGCGCTGACCTACCGCTCGACGACCACCCGCTGCGGCG
Source organism: uncultured Eubacteriales bacterium (assembly GCA_902477055.1). Taxonomy (GTDB): domain Bacteria; phylum Bacillota; class Clostridia; order Oscillospirales; family Oscillospiraceae; genus JAZOXB01. Next base: position 5,593 of record CABSFY010000057.1, on the reverse strand, counting down.
GCTGTGCCAACCGCTGTATGCTGACGGTCAACACCTTCGACGGCGGCCGCCGCCATATCACCGGCAACCGCTGCGAAAAGCCCCTCGGCGCAGCCGGGAAGCAGACGGCGGCCCCCAACCTCGTCGCCTTCAAGCGCGAGCGGATGTTCGCCTACCCGCCGCTGCCGGAGGACGAGGCCCCGCGCGGCACCATCGGCATTCCGCGTGTGCTGAATCTGTACGAAAATTATCCGTACTGGGCGACGTTTTTCCAGGCGCTGGGCTTCCGCGTTGTGCTGTCGCCGTTTTCGAGCCGGAAAATTTATGAGCTGGGCATGGAGTCCATCCCCTCCGAGTCCGAATGCTACCCCGCGAAGCTGGCGCACGGCCATGTGCAGTGGCTGATCGATCAGGGCATCCGGACGATCTTCCATCCCTGCGTGTTCTATGAGCATCAGGAAACGCCGGGGGCGCAGAACCATTTCAACTGTCCGATCGTCGTTTCCTATCCGGAAAACATCAAGAATAACGTCGAGGCCGTTGCGGACGGGAGCATCCGCTATCTGCGGCCGTTTCTGGCCTTTACCGATGAAAAGTCGGCGGAGGAGCGGCTGGTGCGCCTCTGCCGTGAGGAGTGGAGCATCCCGGCCAAGGAGGTCCGCGCGGCGGCGCACGCGGCGTGGAGCGAGCAGCAGCGGGCCAAGGCGGATATCCGCGCCGAGGGCAAGCGCCTGCTCGACCGGCTCGATGAAACCGGCGGGCGCGGCATCGTGCTGGCCGGCCGCCCGTATCACATCGACCCGGAGATCAACCACGGCATCCCGGAGCTGATCGCCTCCTACGGGCTGACGGTTCTCACCGAGGACAGCCTGCCGGTCGATTTTACGCCCACGCGCCCGCTGCGCGTCGTGGACCAGTGGGTGTACCACTCGCGGCTGTATAACGCGGCGGAATTCGTCTGCCGCCACGGGAATCTGGAGCTGTTGCAGCTCAATTCCTTCGGCTGCGGGCTGGATGCCGTGACGACCGATCAGGTGAATGAAATTCTGGAGGCCGCCGGGAAGCTCTATACGGTTCTGAAGATCGACGAGGTCGCCAATCTCGGCGCGGTGCGCATCCGCATCCGCAGCCTGCTCTCGGCCATGAAGCTGCGCGGCCCGACGACGGCGGCAGCACCGCGCCCGCCCTATCGCCGCGCGGAATTCACGAAAAAAATGCGCGCCGAGGGCTACACCATCCTCGCGCCGCAGATGAGTCCCGCCCACTTCGATTTCCTCGCGCCGGTGTTCGCCAAGCACGGCTACCATCTGGTCGTGCTGGACAACGATAACCGCAGCGCCATCAACGCGGGCCTGAAATACGTCAACAACGACGCCTGCTATCCCTCCATCACGATGGTCGGGCAGTTTATGGACGCGGTGCTTTCCGGAAAATACGACACCGACCATTTGGCCATCGTCATGACGCAGACCGGCGGCTGCTGCCGCGCCAGCAATTATATCTCCTTCATCCGCCGTGCGCTGGAGAAGGCCGGATACGGCCACATTCCCGTCATTTCGCTCAACGCCAACGGCATGGAGAAAAACGAGGGCTTCCGCATCACCCCCGGCCTGATCGCCGACGCGGCGAAGGCGGTCGTCTACGGCGACCTTTTTATGCGCTGCCTCTACCGCGTCCGGCCCTATGAGCTGGTCCCCGGCTCGGCGGACGCGCTGCATCACAAATGGCGCGATATCTGTATCGACTCGCTGACGAATCCCAAGACGAAGTATAAGAAATACCGCGACCTCTGCCGCGGCATCGTGGAGGATTTCGATCGCTTCCCCATCGACGAAACGCTCCGCAAGCCGCGCGTCGGCATCGTCGGCGAAATCATGGTCAAATATATGCCGCTGGCGAACAACCACCTCGTCGAGCTGCTCGAACGCGAGGGCGCGGAGGCCGTCGTGCCGGACCTGCTGGACTTTTTCAACTACTGCGCCTTCGACGCGCAGTATAAGTCGGAATTCCTCGGCACGAAAAAATCCGGGGCCGCCGTGTCCCGTGCCGCGCTTCGCCTCATCGCCGCGCTGCGAAAGCCCGCAATCGAGGCATTAAAGGCCAGCCGGCGCTTCGACGCGCCGATCTCTATCTATGAAATTGCCGAAAAGACCAAGCCGTTCCTGTCGCTGGGCAATCAGTACGGCGAGGGCTGGTTTTTGACGGGCGAAATGATTGAGCTGATTACCCATGGCACGCCGAACATCGTCTGCATCCAGCCGTTTGCCTGCCTGCCGAACCACGTCGTCGGCAAGGGTGTCATCAAGGCGCTGCGCAGGGCCTATCCGCAGAGCAACATCGCCGCCGTGGACTACGACCCCGGGGCCAGCGAGGTCAACCAGCTCAACCGCATCAAGCTCATGCTCTCGGCCGCGAAGAAGAGCCTGTAGCCGAAAGACGGGGAGAACGGATTGCCGGTCGGCCGTAGGCCGTGGCAATCCGCATCCCCGTCCCTTCCGGCGGGTGGAAAAGTTTTCAATTTATTTTCAGACAAACCGGAATTTCGTGCTATACTATAGGAAACAAAGGAGGCGGGAACGCATGAAAGAGGTCAAATCCCCCAAAAAACCCCTGATCTATTACTATGCCATCGTCTTACTGGTTATTCTGGTGTTCAACATGGTCGTTGCGCCGCTGCTGACGAGCGCCAGAGTGAAGGAAGTGGACTACGGCACGTTCATGAAGATGATCGAGGACAAGAACATCGGCAGCGTGGAGGTCGATGATTCCGAGATCGTTTTTACGGACAAGGACAACACGCAGATCTACAAGACCGGCGAAATGAACGACCCGACGCTGACCGAGCGGCTGTATGAATCCGGCGCGGTCTTTACCCGGAACATCGAGGAGAGTATGTCGCCGCTGCTGAGCTTCTTCCTGACCTTTATTCTGCCGATTTTGATCTTCGCGGCGCTCGGACAGCTTATGGCCAAGAAGATGATGTCGCAGGCGGGCGGCCCGAACGCGATGGCCTTCGGCATGGGCAAGAGCAACGCCAAGGTCTACGTCCCCTCGGCCGACGGCATCCGCTTTGCCGACGTGGCCGGTGAGGACGAGGCGAAGGAAAATCTCGCGGAAATCGTCGATTATCTGCACAATCCGAAGAAATATTCCGATGTCGGCGCGTCCATGCCCAAGGGCGTGCTGCTCGTCGGCCCTCCGGGCACCGGCAAGACCATGCTGGCAAAGGCCGTCGCCGGTGAGGCGAGCGTGCCGTTCTTCTCCATGTCCGGCTCGGAATTTGTCGAGATGTTCGTCGGCATGGGCGCGTCCAAGGTGCGCGACCTGTTCCAGCAGGCCAAGGAGAAGGCCCCCTGCATCGTCTTTATCGACGAGATCGATGCCATCGGCAAAAAGCGCGACGGTCAGCTCGGCGGCAACGACGAGCGCGAGCAGACGCTCAACCAGCTTTTGACCGAAATGGACGGCTTCTCCGGCAACAACGGCGTGATCATTCTGGCGGCGACGAACCGGCCGGAGTCGCTTGACCCCGCGCTGACCCGTCCGGGCCGCTTTGACCGCCGGGTCCCCGTGGAGCTGCCGGACCTCGCGGGCCGCGAGGCCATTTTGAAGGTCCATGCGAAGAAAATCAAGACGGCGGACAACGTGGACTTCCACACCATCGCCCGCATGGCCTCCGGCACCTCCGGTGCGGAGCTTGCCAATATCATCAACGAGGCGGCGCTTCGTGCCGTCCGCAGCGGGCGTACCGTCGTGGAGCAGGCCGATTTAGAGGAAAGCATCGAGGTCGTCATCGCCGGCTATCAGAAGAAAAACGCCATCATGACCGACGCGGAAAAGCACGTCGTCGCGTACCATGAGATCGGCCACGCGCTCGTCGCTGCGCTGCAAACGGCCTCCGCGCCCGTCCAGAAGATCACCATCATCCCCCGCACCTCCGGCGCGCTGGGCTACACCATGCAGGTCGAGCAGAACGACAAGGTCCTTATGACCAAGCAGGAGCTGGAAAACAAGATCGCTACCCTGACCGGCGGCCGCGCGGCCGAGGAGCTGGTGTTCCGCCAGATCACCACCGGCGCGTCCAACGACATCGAGCAGGCGACGAAGCTCACCCGCGCCATGATCACGCGCTACGGCATGACGGACGAATTCGACATGGTGGCGATGGAAACGGTGACGAATCAATACCTCGGCGGCGACACGACGCTGGCCTGCTCCGCCGAAACGCAGAAGGAGATCGACCGCAAGGTCGTCCAGACCGTTAAAACACAGCACGAGAAAGCCCGCCGCTTACTCGCGGAAAACCGCGGCAAGCTCGACGAGCTGGCAACGTACCTCTATGAAAAAGAAACGATCACCGGCAAGGAGTTTATGGCGATCCTGAACGGGAAGGGGGCGGCGCAATGAACCGCAAGCATCGCTTTGGCTGGAGCGAGCTGATCGTCGGGCTGCTGCTGATTTTGCTCGGCATTTACACCTTTGTGCGCCCGGAGCGGATGCTGACCGGCGCGGTGATCCTCTACGGCGTGATCGCCGTCGTGCTGGGCATCGAGGACATTGTGGTCTACGCCCGCCTATCCCGCTTCACCGGCTTCGGTCCGATGCTGTCGCTGGTTTCGGGCATTTTGAGCGTGATGTGCGGCGTGATGCTGCTTGGCAACCCCAACATTGGCAAATGGGCGCTGACGATTCTCCTGCCCGTGTGGTTCATCGCGCACTGCATCTCCGGCCTGACGCATACGAGCCTCATCCGCCTGATCGGCAATCCGTTTTATTTTTATTTCTCGCTGGTTCTGAACGTCATGGGCCTGGTGCTGGGCTTTATGATGCTCTTCAGCCCGGTGCTGTCCTTCGTGACCCTCCGCGCGATCAGCTACATGGCGGCGATCTACTTCCTCCTGTTCGGCGTCGAAAGCGTCATCGCCGCCTTTGCCCGCCGGAATTCCGACTGGTAGCTTGATAAAAAACCGCCCCGCAGGCTCATTTTGAAGCGACCCCAAAAAGTTGACAAAAAATTGGACACAAATTGTTCAAGCAGCCGAAAGGGCTTGCTGTCTGTGAATTGCAGGCGGCAAGCCCTTTAGCTTTGCCTTGATCCTGCGGTTGTTGTAGTAATCTAGATATTCGATCAGTTCCAGTTTGAAGTGTTCCATGGAGCGGAACTCCTGCAAATACAGCAGCTCACTTTTGAGCAGCCCGAAGAAATTTTCTATCACAGCATTGTCCAGACAGTTTCCCTTGCGGCTCATGCTCTGGCGAACACCTTTCTCCCGGAGCATCTGTTGGTATTGTTTGTGTTGGTACTGCCAGCCCTGGTCAGAATGGAGAATCAGGTTTGTTCCGGCCGGGATCTTTGCAAACGCCTCGTCCAGCATGGTGGTTACCATGCTGAGTACAGGACGATCCGATATGGTGTAACTGACCAGATCGCTGCTGCACAGATCAAGGATGGGAGAGAGATAGAGCTTCTCTCCAAACAAACTGAACTCTGTCACATCGGTGACCCACTTCTGGTTCGGCTTTTCGGCGCGGAAGTCCCGGTTTAACAGATTTGGCGCAATTTTGCCCACTTCTCCCTTATAAGAGCGATACTTCTTCATCCTGACACGGCAAA
>CABSFY010000056.1 GCA_902477055.1 uncultured Eubacteriales bacterium | reverse complement strand
TCTGCTGAGTCAGGGAAATGCCAAACCTCAGCAGAACAACTCAAAACGCGTTTTTAAGAACAGAATTTTCTCCAGCGAATTTTGTTCGAGTTGGTGTTGATTGCGATGAGGGTCCACCTGTTCCCATCCCGAACACAGAAGTTAAGCTCATCTGCGCCGACGATAGTTGCCGGGCGACTGGCTGTGAAAATAGGTAACGCCAACATAAACCTCTACCAGAAATGGTAGAGGTTTTTTCTATCGAAATGCAGACAACTTTTTCGCCGGAAAGCTGTGCTTGCGCAACTGCCAACCGCTCTGCCTTGCGGCCTGCCACCGGCAGCCCGCTTCACGGCAGGACGATAGCTGCTTCTAGCCGTGAAAATAGGTAACGCCAACATGAAGCTCTACCAGAAGGGAGACGCTCCGTAAGGAAGTTGTCTCCCTTTGGTTTTGTCGTCAGCCGGAATTTGGATTTATAGGAAAAACAATCATATTGAAGGATTACGGTAGGAGCAGAAAATAGTAAATAATAATTTTATTTTCTATATAATAAGAAATATAATTTTACCAAGAATAATTTTTGTAAGGCAAATAATTCTTTGAAAGGATGAAAGGCTATGCCACAACATGAATTTATTACAAAGCAACTAATAGATAAAGGTTGGTCAGAAGATAGAAAATACTGTGTTACCGACGAGCAAGGAAATAAATTTTTGCTTCGTGTTTCTCCGATTGAACAGTATGACAGGAAGAAAAGCGAATATGAACTTATGGGTCAGATAGCAGCTCTCGGTGTACCAATGTGCCGCCCCTTAGAGTTCGGCACATTTGATGAAGGAGTTTATTCTATTCAAACCTGGATAGATGGCATTGATGCAGAAGAAAATATACATAATTTAACAAACCAAGAACAGTATTCTTATGGTTTTGAAGCGGGAAAAATACTAAAAGAAATTCATAAAATCCCCGCTCCGAAAGAAATAGAAGATTGGGAAATCTATTTTAATCGTAAAGCAGACCACAAAATCAAGATGTATGAAGAATGTCCTGTCAAGTACGAAAATGGGCAAGCCTTCATTGATTACATTAACGCTCACAGATATTTGCTCAGCGGTCGCCCTCGAACCTATCAGCACGGAGATTACCATATCGGCAATATGATGATAGGGAATGATAAGCGACTCTACATCATTGATTTTAATAGAAATGACTTCGGAGATCCGTGGGAAGAATTTAACCGCATTGTGTGGTGCGCTCAAGCTACCCCTTTGTTTGCAACCGGAATGGTAAACGGATACTTCAGCAATGACGTACCAATTCCGTTTTGGGAGTTGCTCGCACTTTATATTAGCAGTAATACTTTATCTTCTGTGCCTTGGGCAATTCCTTTTGGGCAGAGCCAAATTCAAGTAATGATAAATCAAGCAAAAGATGTACTAAGCTGGTATGAGAATATGACGAAATCCATTCCGACTTGGTACAAAGGAGTTATTATAAATAAATAATACGAAGCATTTGCCGTCGTGTCCACAGGGATAGCAAGCATCGGATTATGACACCACAATCCGCGAAAAAAGCTAAATACAAATCATTGGAGTCCCTTCCTTCCCAAATGGTAGGGCTTTTTTCTATCGAAATGCAGACGACTTTTCGCCGGAAAGCTGCGCTTGCGCAACTGCCAACCGCTCTGCCTTGCGGCCTGCCACCGGCAGCCCGCTTCACGGCAGGACGATAGCTGCTTCTAACTGTGAAAACAGGTAACGCCAACATGAAGCTCTGCCAGAAATGGTAGGGCTTTTTCTATACTACTATAAATTTGCCTTTGCATCAAAGCGCGGTCATTGCGAGCCTAAAGGCCGTGGCAATCTCAGAGTGCGGGGTGCAATAGGGACGGGGGTTACGGATTGCCGCGTCGCTTTGCTCCGACCGGCAAGCGGAGTGGCCGCATCCGTAAGGCGGCAAAGCCGCCAACGGCTGCGACATCGCAATGACAGACTTGGCAGTGTGTTCCGTTTTTATCAAAAATGACCTGATACTGATTCTTGATTAAAATATTGAATCAAGAATCCCGTGTGCTGCGCACACTCGCATCGTGCGAACGCACGATGCGACGTCTCATGCAGAATCTGACGCGCCGTTGGCGCTATAAAAAGCTTTTCAAGCTTTTTAACAGATTCTAGTATGATATGTGGTTTGCACGATGAGAGCACTGCCGGTGATGGTGTGGCTTTGAACGACTCGATACGATTTATTTTCATATAGTATAAAGCGGTGCAGTCCGATTGGGCTGCACCGCTTTGGTGTATTGGTTTTCTTTCGCGCCATCCGGGCCTTCCGGCAATCGCCGGGCGATTACTCGACGGTGACGGATTTGGCGAGGTTGCGGGGCTTATCGACATCGCAGCCGCGGGCGAGGGCAACGTAGTAGGCGAAGATCTGGAGCGGGACGACGTTCAGGCTCGGCTGAAGCAGCGGATGCGTTTTCGGCACGGCCAGATAGCGGTCCACGGTTTTCTGGGCCTCGGGAACCATGTTTTCCGTGATGACGCCGAGGACGTTCGCGCCGCGCGCCTTGACCTCCTTGACGTTGGACATGGTCTTTTCAAACAGCTCCGGCACGGTGGCCAGCGCGATGACGAGCGTGCCGTCCTCGATGAGCGAGATCGGGCCGTGCTTCAGCTCACCGGCGGCATAGGCCTCGGAATGGACGTAGGCAATCTCTTGCAGCTTCAGGCTGCCCTCGCGGCAGATGGCACTGTCGAGATTCCGGCCGATGAAGAACACGTCATGATGGTTGCACAGCGCCTCGGCCATCTTTTCGATCGTATTCAGGTGGTCCTGCGTCAGGATACCGGCCACCAGCTCCGGCAGCTGCTCCAGCGCGGCGAGAATTCCAGCATACTCCGCCGGGCGAACCGTGCCGAGCAGGTCGCCGATGTACAGCGCCAGCAGGTACACGACGGCAAGCTGCGTGGAAAAGGCCTTCGTTGTCGCCACGGCGATCTCCGGGCCGGCCCAGGTATAGATCACGTCGTCCGCCGCCTTGGAAATGGCGCTGCCGACCACGTTGACGACGGCCAGCGTCCGCGCACCCAGCTCCTTGGCCGAGCGGAGGGCGGCAAGGGAGTCCGCCGTTTCGCCGGACTGGCTGATGATGATGACCAACGTGTCGTCACCCAGCACCGGCTCGGAATAGCGGAATTCCGAGGCGGGAATGGCCTCGACCGGGATGCGGCAGGTCTTTTCGAGAATGTATTTGCCGCAGTAGCCGACGTAGCTCGCCGAGCCGCAGGCCACGATATAGATGCGCCGCACGCCGCGCAGATAGTCCGCCGAGAGCGTCAGGTCGTCAAACACAACGCGGCCATTCTTCACGCGCGGCTGGATGGTGTCGCGCAGGGCCTTGGGCTGGTCGAAAATTTCCTTCAGCATGAAGTGTGGGTAGCCGCCCTTCTCCGCGTCGGACATCTCCCATGTGATATGCTCCGGCTGCTTTTCCACGCGCTCGCCGAGCGCGTTATAGAACGTGACGTGATCCGCGTCGAAATCGACCATATCGCCGTCGTTGAGGTACACGACCTCGCGGGTGTGCTTCAAAATGGCCGGAACGTCCGAGGCGATGAAGTTCTCGCCCTCGCCGAAGCCGAAGATCAGCGGGCTGTCCTTCTTTACGGCCAGAATCCGGCCGGGGAAGTCGATGCACAGGATGCCAAAGGCGTAGCTGCCCTCCAGCATTTCCGTTGCGCGGTGGACGGCCGTGACGAGGTCACCGGTTTCCTCGTAAAGATACTCCAATAGGTTCGCGGCGACCTCGGTGTCCGTTTCGGACGCGAACGTCTTGCCGTGCGCCAGCAGAAATTCGCGCAGATACAGGTAATTTTCAATAATGCCGTTATGCACAAGGCTGATTTTTTCGTTGGTAGAAACCTGCGGATGGGAGTTCACGTGCGACGGAGCGCCGTGGGTGGCCCAGCGGGTATGGCCGATGCCGACCGTGCCGTGCAGGGAAGCGCCGTGGTTGGTCAGCTCCTGCAATGCGGCCAGACGGCCCTTTGTTTTAGAAATCTGCCAGGCCGCATCGCCGATAACGCAGATGCCGGCCGAGTCGTAGCCGCGGTATTCCAGCTTCGCCAGCCCATCCAGAAGGAGCGGCGCAGCCTGCTGTCGTCCGGTATAGCCTACGATTCCACACATAAAATAAAACCTCCGTATGTCTTGATCGTTCTTGACATACGGAGATTATACCTTAATTATTTGCCAAAATCAACTGAAAATTTGCATTTTTCTGCGATTTGCTCAAAGTCAATCGAAAATGGATAATTCCTTCGGCGGCAGTTCGCTCAAAAACCGGGGGGCGACGGTCAGCGGGATGGCCCCCTCGCGCACCAGCGCTGCGGCATCGGCCGAGCCGTCGGCATAGACGTAAACCTCAGAGAGGCGGCGCTTCAGGCTCTCTGTTGCGCCGTTCCAGGTCCCGCCGCTGCCTGCCGTACACTGCGCGACGAAGGCGGTGCCGCCGAGGGCGTAGATAAAAAGGTTGCGGCGCAGGGCGCGTGCCGCCGAAAAAGGCAAATCCCAGCCCTCGTCGCTGCAAAACAGGACGTTTTTCCGCGCCGGATGGTCTGCCAGCGCATCCGGGATGAAGCAGATCACCCTTCCTCCGTCGCGGAGGCAGGCGTTCTGGGCCGCCGTGTCTGCGCCCATCGCGCCGCCGGAAACCAAGACCCGGTTTTCCCGCGCGGCCAGTGTACCGGTTGCAGCGGCGAAGCGCTCGTTTTCCGGGCGGATGCGCCGTGAACCGGTCAGTGCGAGGCACGGCACTTGCAGCAGCGCCGGATCGCCGCGCAGAAACAGCGCCGGCGGGCAGGCCGTTCCCAGCTTCCGCAGGGCGGCGGGGAAGCGCTCGTCAAGCCGCGTGATGACCGTGAGGCCGGGCTGCGCCAAATAGCGCTCCAGCACCTCCTGCCGCTCGGCGAGGGCGACGATTCGCGCTGCTTCCTCCGACGGAAAGCCCAGCCGCTCCAGCGCCGGAGCCGTCAGCGCCTCGTCCGGCGGCGGCGCGTCGGAAAATCGCGCGGCCAGCTCCCGGTATTCCCATCCGCGCAGCGGCTGCACCGGCTGCCCCAGCGGGTGGCACAGCAGGAGCAGCAGCTCCTCGGCGCGGCGCATCAGCGGGTTCTTTTCGGCTGCTCCTCCTCCGGGGCAGGGACCAGACAGCCGTATTCGTCAAAAATCATCGGCGTAATGTGGTATTGCGAGAACTTCGCGATCTCGTCGAGCTTCGCCTTTTCGGGGAACGAGCCGATGAGCGTGAAGGCGATGCCCTTCTTCTGTGCGCGGCCGGTGCGGCCGATACGGTGGACGTAGTATTCGTTCTCGTCCGGCACGTCATAGTTAATTACGCCGTCCACGTCGTCCACGTCGATGCCGCGCGAGGCCACATCCGTCGCGATGAGCACCGGCAGCTTCCCGGTGCGGAAGGCGGCCATCGTCTTTTCGCGCGTCGCCTGCTTGATATCGCCGTGGAGGCAGTCGGCGGCGATGCCGGCGCGGCGCAGGTCGTCGCTCAGACGCTGGCACATTACCTTTGTGTTACAGAACACAATCACCCGCTCAAACGCGCCGGACTTCAGGATGCGGACCATCGCCGTTTCCTTTTCCATGCGCGGGACGGTGATGCTGTACTGATCGATGTCGGGCTTGCTCTCGGCGGTGGGGGCGACGGTGATCTCCACCTCGTCGCGCTGGTACATCCAGCTCACCGTCATGACCTCCTGCGAGATGGTCGCGGAGAACAGGCCGAGATTGACGCGGTTTTTGATGCGGTTGAGGATGTTCGTCACGTCGTCGAAGAAGCCCATGTCGAGCATCCGGTCGGCCTCGTCGAGAATAACGGTCTTGATGCCGTCGAAGCGGACCTTTTTGTGGTTGTAGTGATCCATCAGGCGGCCCGGTGTCGCGACCAGGATCTGCGGATGCTTCGCGAGGCTCTTGATCTGCGGCTCCATGCGCTGGCCGCCGTAGACGACCGTCACGCGAATCTCCGGCCGGTAGGTCAGCAGGCCGCGCAGCTCATCGCCGATCTGGAGCGCCAGCTCCCGCGTCGGGGCGAGGACGAGCGCCTGAATCTGCTCGTTTTCCGGGTCAATGTGCTGGATCATCGGGATGCCGAAGGCGAAGGTCTTGCCCGTGCCGGTCGGCGCCTTGGCGATCACGTCGCGCCAGTCCATCAGCGGGCCGATTGCCTCCTGCTGGACCTTCGTCGGGACGCTCAGACCCTTGTCGTCCAGGGCGTGCAGGATGCGCTCGTCGATTCCAAGCTCCCGAAATGTCTTTTCTTGTTCCATGTGTATGCCTCATTTGCTAAAATTTCACTTTATTATATCAGATTTCGCACCAAGTTGCAACGTTTTCGCCACAAACAGGCAATTTTTTGCCGCCTTCAGCCCGCCGCGTGCAGGCAGTCCGATAGCCGCCTGTAGGGGGCGGCGTCCTCGACGCCCCGCCGTTGGCAGTGTCGATTTAGTGAATAGTGAATGGTGAACAGTGAATAGTGAATAATATAATAGGTGAGCCTGTCGGCACGATTAAAATTTCGCGCCTTTGGCGCGAAAACAATCCTTCCCTCACGCTCCGCGTGACAGCTTCCCTTACACAGGGAAGCCCTTGGATGGTGCGCAGTCGAAAGGCTCCCTTGTGCAAAGGGTAGCGAAGCGGCCTCGCGGGAGTGAATGACATGCCGGTGGCATGTCAGAGCCGCGAGGTGACCGAGCCGCAGCGAGACCTGTCAGCGGAGCTGACTGAGGGATTGCGTCCTTGCGTTAAGCGCAAGGACGGCGGGCTTTGCCCGCCAATTGCTGGCAGTTTCGACTTCCGACTAGTAATGCTGATTTGCTGTCTGCAAACCACTGACAATTCCCACGCGCAACGGTTAGCAAACCCTCAAATCCCGTACAATCTCCGGGCGTTTTCCGTCGTGATGCGGCCCGCCTCCTCCGGGGTGAGATCGCGCAGCTCGGCGAGCTTTTTCGCCACCAGCGGCACGTAGCGGCTGTCATTGCGGCGGCCGCGATACGGCTCCGGGGCCATGTATGGGCAGTCGGTTTCGATCAAAATGCGGTCAAGCGGCAGCGCCTGTGCCACCTCGACGGCCTTTCGCGCATTCTTAAAGGTCAAAACGCCGGTGAACCCGATGTACCACCCCCGCTCGACGAGCCAGAGCGCCAGCTCCTTCGCGCCGGAAAAGCAGTGAAACACGCCGCGCACATCCGGGTGCCGCCGCACGATGTCCATCGCGTCGGCGTGGGCCTCGCGCTCATGGACAATGACCGGCTTGTGCAGCGCCTCGGCCAATTCGAGCTGCTGCTCAAAGGCGATGATCTGCTGCGCGCGCGGCACATCCTCATAATGATAGTCCAGCCCGATCTCGCCGATGGCCCGAACCTTCGGATGTGCGGCCAGGGCGCGGTAGCGGTCCAGAAGCCGCCCGTCCACATGGCCGGCATCGTCCGGATGGCTGCCGACGGCGGCGTAGACGAACGGATACCGCTCCGCCAACGCGACCGACCGCTCCGAGGACGGCAGATCGCACCCGACGTTCATAATCAGCCCGACCCCGTGGTCCGCCAGCGTCGCAAAAATTTCCTCCCGCTCGCCGTCAAACCGCGCGTCGTCCAAATGCGCATGGGAATCAAAATACATAATATTACCTCGAGTGAAAAAATACATTCGCAACGGTGTGCAGTATCGCCCTCCGCCGCAGCCCTTTGGCTCCCTCTGATGAGGGTAGCGAAGCGGCCTCGCGGGAGTGAATGACATGCCGGTGGCATGTCAGAGCCGCGAGGTGACCGAGCCGCAGCGAGACCTGTCAGCAAAGCTGACGGAGGGAGAGAACCCCACGCCCGCAGGCGCACGTTGCGATAAGGATTGCAGCAAAATTGAAGGTGCAAACAGCGGGTCGTCGGGGACGCCGACCCCTACAACGGAGTAACGCTCGATTCATGTTTGTAGGGGACGGCGTCCTCGACGTCCCGCCCCCCCGCGCCCGCAGGCGCACGTTGCAGCAAGGTTTGCGGCAAAATCGAAGTGCCGCCAGCGGCGGGGTCAGGGGACCCCGCCCTACGCATAGCGATACCGTTGTTGCGCCTAGGGTGGCCTTTGCGTAGGGCGCGATGCCCACATCGCGCCGCAGAGCGCAGTTCCGAGCGGGATAGGTGCTACGTATTACCGCGCAATTTTTGGTATTTTGCAGCACGCAACGGGCCGATGAAGGCATCGGCCCCTACGAACGATACCGAGCGTGCCTGCTTTATGAAAATGAAAATGAGCGGCAGGTGAAGAGAAGAATCTGGCGGTTTTCCGCCTCGTGGCGGAGCAGGCGGAGGGCGGCGGCGGCGCGGGTGTCGTCGAAGTTGACCAGGGTATCGTCCAGCACAAGCGGGGCGCTCTCCGGCAGCAGGCGGCGGCACATCGCCAGCCGCAGCGCCAGATACATCTGATCGGCAGTGCCGCAGCTCATCGCGGCGGCCGGACGCAGCACCACGCCGTCCGCCTCGCGGACGGACAGGCGCATATCCGGGGCCAGCAACAGGCTCGAATATTTTTCCTCCGTCAGCTCGGCCAAAATCGCGCCCGCCTCGGCGGTGATCTGTGGAGAAAAGCGGGAGCGCAGCGTTTCGTCCGCCGCCTGTACCGCGCCCGCGGCCAGCTCGACGGCCTGCGCAGCCTGCTGCGCCGCATTCAGGGCCTCCTCGGTCTGCTCCAGCTCGGCGCGGAGGGCGACCGCATCGCCCTTGGCCTCGATCATGCCGCGCTGCTTGGCCAGCGCCGCCGTCAGGCGGAGCTGCTCCTTCTGCGCGGCGGCGAGGTCGTAGCGCAGCTTTGCCTCGTCGATTTGCAGCGCTTCGGGGTCGGGCGCGGCGGCGGGAGAGCCCTCCAGCAGCAGCCGCATAGACTGTAACTGGGCTTCCTGCTGCTCGGCGGTGCGCGTCTGGGCGGCAAGCTCCGAATGGAGCCGCAGCGCCGCCGCAACGGCCTCCCGCGCGGCCGCCGGGGTCTTGCAGCCGGGAGCAAAATTTGCGACCTCTGCGACGATCGCATCCAGCGCCGCCTGTGCATCAGTCACATGACCGGACAGCGCCTGCTTCTGCGCGGCGGCATCGGCGCGGGCCGAGGCATAGGCTGCCTGCTTTTCCGCATAGCGTTCGGCGAGCGGAAGCAGCTCATCAACATTTGTTACATGATAGCGCGAAAGCAGCGCCTCCGCGGCTGACTGGTTTGCCTGTAACTTGGCTTTGCTGCGCAAAGTAACGGTCAACCAGACCGCTGCGCCCAGCTCGCACGCGCCCAGAACGGCGACCGGTGCAATGCCGAGGGCCGTCAGCGTCCAAAGCAGCACACCGGCCACCGGGAACAGCACCAGCAGGATGGGCAGCAGGACCGTCAACCGCCGAAGCGCGGCCAGTCGCTGCGCCGAGGTTTCCGTCGCGGCGCGATAGGCAGCGGTGTCCTGCTCGGCCTGCCGCCTCGCCTCCGCGCCGGATTTGCCTGCGAAGAATGGGTCGGCTTCGGGTGGCGCGACGGTCAGGTCGGTGAAGGCGGCCTCCATTTTTGCCGTTTGCAGGGCGCTGTCGGCCTCGTCCAAACGGTGGGAAAGCGTGTGCAGCGCGGCCTCGTCCGGCAGACGCCGCGCGGTTTCCGCTAATTTGTGACATTGCGCCTTCTGCTGCGTTAATTGCAATTCCAGCGAGGCCAGACCGGCCTGCTTTTTCGCGTTTTGCGCCCGTTCGACGCGCTGCGACAGCGCTTCCAGCCGGGTCCGCTCCGCCGTCGCCGCCTCCAACGCGGCGGCCAGACGAAGCTGATCTTCCTGTAACGAATCAATTTCGGCCAGCGCCCGCCGCTGCTTGTCCGCCTGCGCGGTCAAAAGCGGGATGCGTCCGGCGCGGCCGGAGAGTTTGTTTTTGAGATTGCGCAGCTCCTTTTCCAGCTCCAGCGCGGTCTTTGCGCCGTCCTCGCCGGTGGAAACCAGCGCGCCGAGGCGCTTTTCCAGCGCCTGATCCTCGGAAACGGCCAATCCGAGCTGGCGGATGAACGCCGTGCGCTCGAACACCGACCGTTCCACGCCGCACAGCACCTCGCCGCAGCGGTCGGCGGTCAGCTCACGGACGGGAACGCCGCTGCCCGTTTCATAGGCGCGAAACACGCCCATCGGTGCGCGGGCCGTGGAGCTGCGCTCGATGGTGATCTCGCGGCCGTTCCATTCCAGCTCCATACTGCCCTCCATCGCCGAGCCGTCCCACGGCTTGTAGCGCTCCTTGGCAGGCAGGGTCTTGGTTTTCGTCAGGCGTTCGGACGTATCGATGCCGTATAGCATTGCGAGAAGGAAGGCGCTCCACGTCGATTTTCCCGCCTCATTGGGCAGACACAGGAGGTTCATGCCGGGCTGCAATTCCAGCTCACCGTGGAGCTTGCCGAAATTTGCCCGCAGCTTTTTGACAATCACAGCGCCACCTCCCGTCCGTCCATCAGATCACGCAGCAGCCGCGCCGCCTGCGCGATGGTCGATTTTTGTACCTCATCTGCCGCGTCATATTGCTGCCGCAGCGCATCGAGCGCATAGCCGCGCAGGGTGTCCGCCCCGGCATCCTGCCAGAGCGCCGCGCGGGGGACCGTCCGGTCGCGCAGGGAAAGGCTGAAAAATTCGCCCTCCAGTCGTTCCTGTAACGCTGCAAGGTCCAGCCCGTCGGATTCGCCGGTGAAGATAATCCGATAGCAGTCGCGCCGATGCTCCGCAGGCAGCGCGGCCAGCACGGATTCCAACGGGTCGTCGCCCGCCTCGACGGTCAGAATTTCGTAGCACCGGCTCTTGACGGGGACGAATTCCACCGTCGCCGCGCCTTTTTCCAGCGTGCCGAGCAGCACACCCTTTTTGCCGCACTCATCGAAGCCGCGGCCCATCAGGCAGCCGGGGTAGGCGGCCAGCGTCGCGCCGAGCCGGGCCGAGCGCGGGGTGTGGATGTGGCCGAGCGCCAGATAGTCCAGCTCGCTGGCGGCGATCTGATCGGGCGTAATGGGCGCGTAGGGCGAATTCGGCTGCAAATCGCCGTGCAGCACCATGACGTTCAGCGCCGCCGGGTCGTCCACGGAGAAATGCTCCAGCGGCGGCGGGCAGCTCTGCCCGTGGAACGCCGCGCCGTAGACGTTGCAGCCGAGCTTCGGCAGGGAAATACACTGCGGCGCTTCGCCGGTGAAAATATGGACGTTTTCGCCCCAGTCCTCCGTCAGGTACGGCGAACCGGAAACGAGCGCGTCGTGGTTGCCCGGCGCGATGAAAATCTCGCCGGGGACGGCGGCAAAAAAGCGTTTTAACGCATCGAGCGTGTCGCGATAGACGTGCGCCCCGTCGAACAGGTCGCCCGACAGCAGCACCAGCTCCCGGTCGCGGCAAAGCTCGGCCAGCTCGTCGAGAAGCTCGCGCTGCTCCCGGCGGCGCAGAGCGGCCTGCTCCCCGGTCAGCGCGGAAAAGGCGGCGTCCAGATGGAAATCTGCCGCGTGAAGAAACTTAATCATGCACATTCACTCTTTCTGTTTTCGTGCAGCGCCCGCTGGCCGGATCGACGGTGAAAATGCAGCCCTCGAGCTTGCACGGGCCGTGCGCCGGTTCGTAGCGGCGGGGCAGGTCGCCCATGAATTTTCGGATGGAAATTTCCGGCTGGATGCCCAGCACGCTGTCGATCGGGCCGGTCATGCCGAGGTCGGTGATATAGCCCGTCCCCTTCGGCAGGATGCGTGCGTCGGCAGTCTGGACGTGCGTGTGCGTTCCCCAGACGGCGCTGACGCGTCCGTCGAGCAGATAGCCCATCGCGAGCTTTTCCGACGTGGCCTCGGCGTGCAGCTCGACGAAGATGAGCTTTGTGTTGAGCTTTTGCAGCAGCCGCTCGACGAGCGGAAACGGGTTTGACGGCGTATAATCCATGCTCACCCGGCCGATCAGGTCGATCACCGCCACGTCGCCGAGCGGCGTTTCAAACACACCCCAGCCACGTCCGGGCTGCTGCGGCGGCAGATTTGCCGGACGCAGCACCTCGCGCGAATCCTCAAGGTAGGGGATCAGCTCACGGCGATTCCACGTGTGATTGCCCATTGTGATGACATCCGCTCCGGCGTTCAGAATGTCCTCCGCCTGCTGCGGGGTCATGCCGACCAGCGAGGCGTTTTCGCCGTTTACGACGCAAAAATCAATCGCGTTTTCCCGCTTCAGCCGCGGCAGCCGGCTTTTCAGATACGCCAGCCCCCCGGCCGTCACATCGCCGATCGCAAGCACCTTCATCTTCCTCATCCTTTCCGAGCGTAACTATTTTTCCATTCTCTATTATAACGGAAAAATCAAAAAAGCACAAGACCGCCGCAAAAATCGCCGCCGCAAGAAAAACAAAAAATGCCGATCCGTACGACAACCTCTGCGGGGGGACGAAAAATGTCGCAGAAAATTTACAATTAGCTCTTGACATTCGGAAAGAAATGGGTATTATATAAGTTGTTAGCACTCAGAGGCTTCGAGTGCTAAATCAATTCATAAATTTGATGGGAAACCATCCGATATTCAGGAGGTATTGTACAATGAAGCTGACTCCCCTTGCAGACCGTGTGCTGCTCAAGCCCGTTGAGGCGATGGAAACCACCGCTTCCGGCATTATCCTTTCCACTGCGAACAAGGAAAAGCCTGTGATCTCCGAGGTCGTTGCGGTCGGCCCCGGCGGAATCGTTGACGGCAACGAGGTCAAGATGGTGGTCAAGGTCGGCGACAAGGTCGTCGTCGCCAAGTACGCAGGCACCGAGGTCAAGCTCGACGAGCAGGATTATTCCATCGTCCGTCAGAGCGACATCCTCGCAATCGTAGACTAATCAGGAGGTTTTTGAATTATGGCAAAAGTGATTGAATACGGCGAAAACGCCCGGAAAAAGCTGCAATCCGGTATTGATCAGCTTGCAAATACCGTAAAAGTTACCCTCGGACCGAAGGGCCGCAACGTCGTCCTCGGCAAAAAGTTCGGCACTCCGCTCATCACCAATGACGGCGTGACCATCGCCAAGGAAGTCGAGCTGGAGGATCCGTTCGAGAATATGGGCGCACAGCTCGTCCGCGAGGTCGCGACCAAGACCAACGACGTTGCCGGCGACGGCACGACCACCGCGACCCTGCTGGCGCAGGCTATCGTCCGCGAGGGCCTGAAGAACGTTTCCGCAGGCGCCAACCCCATGGTCATGCGCAAGGGTATGCAGAAGGCCGTTGAGGCCGCCATCGAGGCGATCAAGGAAAATTCGCAGTCCGTCAACGGTAGCGAGGACATCGCCAGAGTCGGCACCGTTTCCTCCGGCGACGAGGAGGTCGGCAAGCTGATTGCCGAGGCCATGGAGAAGGTCACTGCCGCAGGCGTCATCACCATCGAGGAATCCAAGACCGCCGAAACGGGTCTTGAGGTCGTCGAGGGTATGCAGTTCGACCGCGGCTATATCTCCCCCTATATGGTCACTGACACCGACAAGATGGAAGCCGTCGTGGACGATCCCTATATCCTCATCACCGATAAGAAGATCTCCACCATCCAGGACATCCTTCCGATTCTGGAGCAGATCGTCAAGGCCGGCCAGAAGCTGGTCATCATCGCCGAGGACGTCGAGGGCGACGCGCTGAGCACGCTGCTTGTCAACCGTCTGCGCGGCAGCTTCAACTGCGTCTGCGTCAAGGCGCCCGGCTTCGGCGACCGCCGCAAGGAAATGCTCCGCGACATCGCGATTCTCACCGGCGGCACCTACGCTGCCTCCGAGCTGAACATCAACCTGCAGGAGCTGCAAATTTCCGATCTCGGCCGCGCCCGTCAGATCAAGGTCAACAAGGACAACACCGTCATCGTCGATGGCTGCGGCGATCCCGAGGCCATCAAGAGCCGTGTCAATGAGATCAAGGCGTCCATTAAGAACACCACCTCCGACTACGACCGCGAGAAGCTGCAGGAGCGTCTGGCAAAGCTGTCCGGCGGCGTCGCCGTCATCCGTGTCGGCGCGCAGACCGAGGTTGCTATGAAGGAGCAGAAGCTCCGCGTCGAGGATGCGCTGAACGCCACCCGCGCAGCCGTTGAGGAAGGCATCGTTTCCGGCGGCGGCACGGCATATGTCAACGCCATTCCCGCTGTCGAGAAGCTCGTTGCCAAGCTCTCCGGCGACGAAAAGACCGGCGCCTCCATCATCGCCAGAGCGCTGCAGGCACCGATCCGCCAGATTGCCGAGAACGCCGGCGTGGACGGCTCCGTCGTCTTTGAGAAGATCAAGTCCAGCCGCAAGGTCGGCTATGGCTACAACGCCTATGCCGCTGTCTACTGCGACATGATTCCCGCCGGCATCGTCGATCCGACCAAGGTCACCCGCACCGCGCTGGAAAATGCCGCGTCGATCGCCGCCTGCGTCCTGACCACCGAGTCGCTGGTCGCCGATAAGCCCGATCCCGCAGCCGATGCCGCTGCCGCAGCAGCCGCCGGTGCAGGCGGTATGGGCGGTATGTATTGATCTGCCGATTACCAACCAACAAGCAAGGCCGCTGTCCCAACCAAGGACAGCGGCCTTTTCATAGCACACCCCCTTGTGCAAAGGGAGTTGCCGTGACGGAAGGAGAGAGGCTTGGTCAACAGGAGATTTCTCAAAGAAGATACTGCCGGCAGCTCTCCCTCAGTCATGCGTTCTGCGTGACTGGTTTTGCTGCGGCTCGGTCACCTCGCGGCTCTGACATGCCACCGGCATGTCATTCACTACCGCGAGGCCGCTTCGCTACCCTCAAAGAGGGAGCCTTTGGAGCGGTGCGCACCCTTAAGGCTCCCTTGTGTAAAGGGAGCTGGGCAGGTTATAATTCGAAGTGCAACACCC
>CABSFY010000055.1 GCA_902477055.1 uncultured Eubacteriales bacterium | reverse complement strand
GACATGCCGGTGGCATGTCAGAGCCGCGAGGTGACCGAGCCGCAGCGAGACCTGGCACGGCGGAGCCGTGACTGAAGGAGTCCCCCGCGCCCGCAGGCGCACGTTGCAAATTACTTGGAAACAAAAACGAAGCTGCCAACAACGGGGCGTCGAGGACGCCGCCCCCTACAATACGGTGAACGATCGATTTCACTCCTGTAGGGGACGGCGTCCTCGACGTCCCGTTGCTGGCACTTTAATAATCGTAAAGCCGTCCGTAGCCGCCAACAAACAGCAAGATTTTCCAACGCTGCCAGCAAATCTCGATACTACGAACAGTGGCTGCCCCTCTCCGGCAGCCGCTATTTTTCGTTCTTCAGAAGTCCGCGAAACACGCCGCAGAGCCACCGTCCATCCCGCGCCGTCACTGCGCCGGTCATCAGATAGCACGCGCCCAACACCGTCAAAAAGAATCCGCCGCGCAGTAGGAGAATTCCGGCCGTGCCGCCGTCCGGCAGGAGCGCCGTCGCCGCCATCGCCAGTACCGTGCTGCCGATCGGCCGCAAAAAATCGGCACTTTTCGGCCGGTGCTGCGTTGTAATAAGGAGCCGTCGCACGCTGAGGAAAAGATTGATCGCGTGCGTGACCGCGAAGCTGAATACATACCCGCCGATACCCCAGCGCGGCAGCAGAACGAGCAAAAACAACACGTCCAGCAGTGATGTGAACGTGTTATAGCGCACGCAGCTCACCTGCTCGGCCAGCCCCTTGAGCATCCCGTCTACGATTGCATCCAGATACAGCATCAGCACCATCGGCGCAAAAATCCGCAGATACCGCGCCGCATCTGTGCTGTGATAAATCAACTGTCCCAGCGGCTCGGCGCACAACAGCAGCACTCCCGCCACCGCCCCGGCAAACAGCAGCCCCATCCGTATGCATTTGTCCGTCAGATCGACGATGCGCAGCCGCCGTCCCATCGCCCGGCTGCGCGAAAGCTCCGGCACCAACAAATCCGACACCGCGTAAAGCGCCGCCGCCGGAAACATCAGCACCGGGAACACCATCGCATGAATCGTCCCGTAATCTGCCATTGCCGCCTCCGTCGAACCACCGAACCGCGCCAGTCCGTATGGAATCAGAAGCTGCTCGGCCGTCGTCAGCCCCGCGCGGAGATAGTCGTTCAGCGCCAGCGGCACGGACAGGCGCAGCATCCGCTTTTTCATGTGCAGCGGCTCCGGTGGAACGGCAACGCGCCGGAGGTCCTTGCGATACGACGCGTAAAGCAGAAGAAAATCGAAGATACACCCGACCGAGCTGCCCAGCGTAATGGCGCAGCAGGCGCGGGAAAGGTCGTTTCTCGCCCAGGTCAGCAGCAGCGCCACCGTCATCAGGAGCGATGTCAGCCGCTCCGCGATTTCGATTACCACTAGCTGCCGAATGCGCGAGCAAGCCGTGTAATACCCGGTCATGATGCCGCACAGGCACGAAAACGGCAGCAGCAGCCCCATCGCCCGCAGCGAAAGCGCCGCCCGCTCGTCGTGCAGCCACCCGGTCGCCAGCGGCTGCGCCAGCAGGAGCAGGGCCGCCCCCGCAAGCCCGCTTACAAGCAGCGCCGACCGCAGACAGGTCGCTACCGCCGCCTTTACACCGCCGAGCCGCCGATGGCCGAACTCCTCCGCTGCAAGGTACATCGCCGCCGTGCGGATGCCGCCCGTGCCGACAAGTACGGCAAACAGTCCGACTGCGGAAATAAGCTGTAACAGGCCCAGCCCTGACGCGCCGATGCGATCGGCCAAAAAGACGTTAAAGCCGATGGAGATCAGCCGCAGCAGAAGATTTGCTGCCGTCAGCAGCAGCGTCCCACCCAAAATCGAGCTTCGGCCCTCCATCGCCCCACCTCCCCGCTTTCAAAGCACTATATGTCGCACTCACAGAAAAAATGCCCCAATGAGTGGACCTCCCGCAAATACAGCGGCTTTTTTGCGGCGAGATCAAATCATACTCCTACAACGCAAAAAGCGCGCAGGCCGGGGAAATCGGTCTGCGCACTTTGATGGCGGGTTATAGGATGTCTTGAAAGAGCTCGTTGAAGGCATCGGCTGCGAAGGTGCGGACGCGGGTGCAGTATTCCTCGTAAGCGGTCAAGAGTTTTTTTGCCTCGGGCGAGAGCATCGCACCTCCTCCGTTTTTGCCGCCGGTCGAGGAAACCAAAAGACGAAAGCCGAGCGCCGCCTCGGCATTTTTTACGACTGTCCACGCTTTGGAATATGCCATGCACATGGAGTTGGCGGCAGCGCGGAGGGAATGATGCTCCTCCACACGGCGCAGCAGCTCCGCGATGCCGGGACCGAAGCATTTCGCCTCGCCCGCAAAGATCCGCACGGACAGTACCGGCTTGGTTTTCTGTTCCATAGGGTCATTATACACGATTTTTACGCGTTGCGTCAACTTTTTTCTACACTTTTTCAAAAACTCCCGCTATACGCAGTTGACGAACGGCGTTCGACGTGTTATCCTATGGATAGAATAACGAGATGGGTGGTCGTCAAACGATGCAATTTTGTCGGTTGCTTCAAGTCCCACGCGGCGTAACCGCGATCATCGGCAGCGGTGGCAAAACGACGCTGCTGTACCTGCTGGCGCGGGAGCTTTCGCACACGGGCAGCGTAATCGTCACGACGACGACGCACATTTTTCCCCCGGACGGGCTGCCCTGGACCGAAACGGTCGCGGACGTGCGGGGCATCGCCGTTGTCGGCACGCCGTGCGAAAACGGCAAGCTGACCGTGCCGCGCCAGAGCTTTGCTGCACTGGCGGAGCTGGCCGACTACGTGCTGGTCGAGGCGGACGGTTCGCGCCGCCTGCCGCTCAAGGCCCACGCGCCGTATGAGCCGGTTCTCCCGTCAAACACCGCGCAGGTCATCACGGTCGTCGGCGCGTCGGGACTGAACCGCCCCATCGCCGAGGTCGTCCACCGGCCGGAGCGCTTTACGGAGCTGTCCGGCGAGGCGGAGCTTGCCACGCCGCAGGCCGTCGCCGCCGTGCTGATTGCCGAGGGGCTGACCCGCCGCGTCGTTATCAATCAGGCGGACCTGCCGGGGCAGCTTTCCCCAGCGCTGGAATTAAAATCGCTGCTGCCCTTCCCCACGGTAGTCGCAGCGCTAAACAAGGAGGAGCTGCTATGCTCGTATTGATCCGCGGCGCAGGCGACCTTGCCTCCGGCATCGCTCTGCGGCTGCATCACGCCGGATTTCGGGTCGTCATGACCGACCTGCCGCGTCCGACGGCCATTCGGCGCACCGTCTGCTTCTCGCAGGCGATTCTGTTTGAAACCATGCGGGTCGAGGACGTGACCGCCCGCTTTGCCCCCACGCCCGACGCGGCGCTGGAGATTGTCCGGCAGCGGGAGATCGCCGTTCTCGCCGACCCCGAAGCGGCCTGTATCTCCGCGCTCCGGCCCGCCGCAGTGGTCGATGCCATTCTGGCCAAGTACAACCTCGGCACAAAGATCACCGACGCGCCCTGTGTGATCGGTGTTGGCCCCGGCTTTACGGCGGGCGTGGACTGCCATGCCTGCGTGGAAACGATGCGCGGGCATACGCTGGGCCGTGTCATCACCGA
This sequence comes from uncultured Eubacteriales bacterium, assembly GCA_902477055.1. GTDB lineage: Bacteria > Bacillota > Clostridia > Oscillospirales > Oscillospiraceae > JAZOXB01. Next base: position 11,330 of record CABSFY010000055.1, on the reverse strand, counting down.
CGGCTCGCCCATCCCGAACACAAATATTCCCGGCCTCATCGGCGGCTTTGCCGGAGAACGTGTCCTACGCGCCCCGGCCGACGGAGTCTTTCGACAGCTTCTGGATATCGGCGCAAGCGTCAAGCAGGGGGATATTGCGGGCATGGTCGGAAAAGTGCCGATGTGCTGCCAGATTGACGGCACACTGCGCGGCATTCTGGCCGACGGCACGCCGGTGTTCCGGGGTATGAAGGCAGGCGACGTAGACCCGCGCAATGTAAGAGAATATTGCAATCTTGTATCCGACAAAGCGCTGGCCATCGGCGGCGGCGTTTTGGAGGCAATTTTACGATTTGCGGGAGGAGCATATGGAAGAAATTAAACTGACAAAGCTGGCAAAATGCGCCGGGTGCGGCGCAAAGGTCGGCGCGGGGGTTCTGGCCAAGCTGCTCGATGGTATCAAGGTCCATCACGACCCGAATCTGCTGGTCGGCTTTGATAAATCCGACGACGCGTCGGTTTATCGCATCAGCGACGAGCTGGCGTTGGTGCAGACGGTCGATTTCTTCCCGCCCATCGACGACGACCCCTACACCTTCGGTCAGATTGCCGCGACGAACGCGCTGTCCGACGTTTATGCGATGGGCGGTGAGCCGAAGCTGGCGCTGAACATCATGGCCATTCCGGATACTCTGCCGAAGGAGGCTGTCCATGCACTCCTGCGCGGTGGCTACGACAAGGTTTACGAGGCCGGCGCGATCATCACCGGCGGCCACAGCATCCTCGATGACGAGCCGAAGTACGGCCTCGCGGTCACGGGCTTTGTGCATCCGGAAAAGCTCCTGACGAACTCCGGCGCAAGGCCCGGCGACGTACTGTTTCTGACCAAGCCGCTCGGCATCGGCGTTTACACCACGGCGGCGAAGGCCGATCTCCTGTCCGACGAGGGCAAGGCACTGGCAAAGACGCTCATGACCACGCTGAACAAGGGTGCGCGTGACGTGATGGTCCGCTACCGCGTCCACGCCTGTACGGACGTGACCGGCTTTGCGCTGCTGGGCCACGCGCTCGAAATGGCGCAGGGCAGCGACACGGAGCTTGCGATCGACACGCAGCAGCTCGACCTGCTGCCCGAGGCACCGGAGCTGGCAGCGATGGGCATCCTGCCCGCAGGAGTCTACCGCAACCGCAGCTTTGCCGAGGAATTCGTCGATGCGGGCGAGGCTGCGCTGGCCGTGCAAGACATTTTATACGACCCGCAGACCTCCGGCGGCCTGCTGATTGCCGTCGATCCCGCCGATGCCGACGCGATGGAGCGTGAATTGAAAAACGCCGTCCCCTCCGCGCAGCGCATCGGCACCGTCCGCCCCTATCGCGGTGGAAAACGAATTTTCCTGACTTGAGGTGCGCATCATGGAGAACCGGGGAAGAAGAATTCATGCCATCGAAAAGGCGCTGCGTCTGCTCGACTGCTTCTGGCTGGAGCGGCGGCCGCTTTCGCTGAGCGAGCTGGAAAAAATGACCGGCTGGGCCAAAAGCACCATCCACGGTCTGCTTGCCTCCATGCTGGACTCCGGCGTGGTCGAGCAAAACGCCTCGGACGGCCGCTACCGGCTGGGCTATCACCTCTTTGAGCTGGGCAACGCCGTCAACCAGAGCTGGGATGTCCCGGCCATCTGCCGCCGCCATCTGCAAAGCATCGTCGATCGCTTCCATGAATCGGCGTATCTGGCGCGGCTGTCCGGCGACGAACTGCTGTTGGCCGTCTGTGAGGAACCGCATACGGGCTTCCGCATCACCTCCGAGGCCGGGACCCGCCTGCCGCTGCACTGCTCGTCACAGGGCAAGGTCATTCTGGCCAATCTGCCACCCAGAGAGGCTGAGCGCCTGCTGACGCGGACGACGCTGGCTTCCTTCACGCCGAACACCGTCACCGATGCCGCCGTACTGCTGCAATCGCTTGCCGACATCCGGCGGCTGGGCTATGCCGAGGAGCTGGAGGAATATAAGATCGGCCTGCGTTCGGTCGCCGCACCGATCTTTGAGCGTAGCGGGATCTGCCGCTATGCCATCGGCATCATCGCTATGGCCGGTGTCGATGCCGAGAGCGTCAACGCCATGCGCAGTGCCGTGATGGAGGCCTCCGCCGCCGTTTCCGCCGAGATGGGCCGCATCGGATAAAAATAAGGCTAAAAATTGTTCAAGCAGCCGAAAGGGCTTGCTGCCTGTGAATAGCAGGCGGCAAGCCCTTTCGTTTTGCCTTAGCATCTGATACTAATACCCGATTAATACTGATTCTTGATGAAAATATTTCATCAAGAATCCCGTGTGCTACGCACACTCGCATCGTGCGAATGCACGCTGCGCCGTCTCATGCAGAATCTGACGCGCCGTTGGCGTTATAAAAAGCTCTTCAAGCTTTTTAACAGATTCTAGTATGAGCTACCAACGTTTTTGTGCCGGTGCCGCTCGTATTCCAATTCTTAAGCTCCGGCGGGTATCGTTTGCTCGGTACTCCTTTTGGCTCGGAAACTTCGTACAGGTATGGCACCATGCTTGTCTAATACTAATATCTTTTTAAAAAGATATTAGTATTAAAACCGTTTCCAAACGGCAAGTGTGCAGGGATAGGCGAAGCCGCAAGGGGTGCAATCCCTTGTTCGGAACGTAGTGACGCAAAACAGCCCGGACTTCAATCGTCCGGGCTGTCTGCCTCGCTGAGCGCACATACAGGGCTTTGCCCCTGTATAGAAGTGCGCCCTTGGCATGGATGCTTCTTATAAGCTATTTTCTCATCGGTGACATTTCACCTGTTGCTGTCATTCATTAATGACACATAGATAATCACGAGGTTTTCCAATAGTCTCCGTAGCGCTCTCTCCGCATTCTTTCTTTGATTTCCGCGGTGTCTTTTGCCTGTTGGGCTGCTATTGCTGCCTGCTCCTTTGCGTACCGCTCTGCCGCTTGCGCCGCATCGGCCTGCCTTTTTAGCAGTTCATTTTGTTTACGATTGGTCGATTCTTGGACTCTTAATTTTTCCCGTTCAATGGACTGCATCCTTTCATTATGCTGCCACACTTCTTTATCATGTATGTAATCTTTCGCCCACATAACAAGGGAGTCCATATTATCCATTGTTTTCTGTAAAAGCAGTGGTGCTTCTTCAAAAAAACTCCGAAAAATATCTTTAAAAATTTCCAGCTCTTGTACCTCATCTGCATAGCTCAGCTTGACTTGCTTCACGTTGCCTTCAGCCAAACGGAGCTTAAGCGAAAAGTCCGATCTGTCACTATAACCGCGCTCCATTTGTTTTTGGAGATCGGCAAGCCTTGGGTCATACTCCTTATCTATATTTTTTAGGGTGTTTTCAATGTTTTGAGGGTAAATTCCCGTATTTTGTATCCTTCTACGCTTGACCAACTGCTTGATTCCTACAGCAATGCTACAAATACCTCCTAATACGCCAACAAGCGCACAACCAACCAACCATTTTAAATTACTTTCACGAAGTCGGGAGGAGGGATAATTTATCTCTTGCTTATACCCATAAATCGCCACAACTGCAATGCATGCACATAGAATTACAAACACTAAAGCAAGCCTTGTATAGTATTTTAAACTTTTGAGGTACTGCTCTTTTGTTGCTTCCTTTTTAACTTCACGCTCCGCGAGGATTGCATTTTTCTTTTCCCTGCACTCCGCCATAAAATTCTCGTCAACCTTCGGAAGGGCATCAAACTCCCTCTGCGCCGCGATCACTTTTTCCTGTCTTGAGGCCATTCTGCTGTTCAAAAACTCTGACAATGCCTGCGTGCACAGTTCAGGTTCATTTTGTCCTGCCCTCGCAATCACCTCTTTCGCTTCCTCCAGCTTTTTTCTGACATCAGCAAGCATATAGGTGGACTTGCATATCTCTGTTGCAATCAGATTGTCAAATTTTGCTGTTTCAAGCTGCGTCCTTGTAGGACTCCATTCGTCTGGAATCATAAGCCCTTTGATTTTCCTCACAAAAGGCGACTGTATCATATAATCGACCGCTTGAATAAACTCACTCTGTATAGACATAAAAATTCCCCCTTATACTGTGATAAAGCGACAGCGTTTTTTTCGGTCCGTTTCTTTAATCCCGCGCCCTAATCCCCGACGCTCCATCCTACAAAAGCTGTTAACAGCTTCGTCTGTCTCGAGCCAGAGGAGATCAGAGGTCAAAAGATCAGTTCCATGCAAGCCGTGTGCCCCATCCAGTTTTAGCGCCCCTGCCACTTTTAACGGACCGTTATGCCAGTGCTCCTGATCAGCGCAACCGCGAATCAGCACATTGTCTGGTTTACCTTTCTGCCCGCAGACGATCAGGAGCATTCCTCCGTATATACAACAGGTACCGCCCTGCTCAAATAGCGGCGCATTAGCTTTCGTTTTCTTTTTTTCGTTGTCATTTTCCCCATATCCATACCCATAATTGGCGGTATCGTCGTTGCCATAAGCCTCGACCTCACAGATTCTGATTTTGAGAATCTTCTCACCATCAATCCTACGACAGAGAAGTTTTCCCAAAAGCTGCGGTGCAAACACCTCTGCCGGTTGGAGGAAAAATTTGCGATCTTTTTCTGTGTAACGCACAAAATCACATCCTTACAATTTGCCTTGGACAGAAATCTGCACTTTTCTGCAAATCGCCCAACTTATTAAATAAAACGAATCAATAATTTGGGAAAGTGTACTTTTGCAAAACGCTGAAAATTTAAATTTTAAGAGCATTATTTTTGTTCAAACTATTGACTTTTATAAGAATTTGGTGTATAATAAATCAAGAAGTATAAAAAGCAAAGAATTTGCAAAAGTACACTTTCCCAAATTATTGATTCGTTTTATTTAAGCGGTGTTTTCAAATTTCCGAGCTTTGTCATAGAATGTTCCAACAGGCATATTACAAGCTTCTGCCGCTTGTTTCAGCGTCATTTTCTTCGCACGCCATGCCCTATGGACTTCGCGAAAATTGTGCGGCAATGGTTTGGGCGGCCTTCCAAATTTCACGCCTTTTGCTTTTGCTGCGGCAATTCCTTCCGCTTGTCGTTGGCGAATGTTGGTGCGCTCGTTTTCTGCAACAAAAGACAGAACCTGCAAAACAATATCGCTTAAGAAGGTTCCCATAAGGTCTTTGCCTCGCCGGGTATCCAGCAACGGCATATCTAACACCACTATATCGACTCCTTTTTCTTTCGTCAGAAGACGCCATTGTTGTTGAATTTCTTCATAATTTCTGCCCAAACGGTCAATGCTCTTGACATAGAGTAAATCGCCTTTTTTTAGTTTTCTCAGCAGTTTCTTGTACTGTGGTCTGTTAAAATCCTTGCCAGATTGTTTGTCCAGAAAAATCACTTTCACTGTTAATCCAACTTCTTTTAATGCGATTAGTTGACGGTTCTCATTCTGTTCCCGACTACTGACACGGACATATCCATAAGTGTTCATATATCCAATTCCTCCTTTCATCACAATGATATAAGCATAAAAATAGCAGGAACAGCACTTTTGCCATTCCTGCTATTTTTGTTGCGATTGGCTTTATGCGATTTGCAGCACGGCTTTCGCGCTTTTTGTCCGGCCGGTAAGGCGCATGAAATTGCACAGCATCTGGGCAATCTCGGCGCGGGTCGCGTAGCTGCGGGGCTGTAAGGTCCGAGGCCCGGTGCCGCGAATGACGCCGCTGGCTACGGCCCACTGCATCGCGGGCAGCGCATACTGCGAGATCTGCCCCCGGTCGCCGAAGCCGTCCAGCTCCGCCCGCGCGGTCACGTCCACGCCGCAGGCCCGCGCAAAGCGATACAGCAGCGTCGCAAGCTGCTCCCGCGTCACGGGGTCCTCCGGCGAAAAGGTCGTTTTGCTAGTCCCTTGAATGATGCCGACCATCGCACCCCAGTTGACGGCCCCGGCGTACCACGCGTCCTCCGGCACGTCACGAAAGCCGTAGGACCAAGTGAAGTCCCGGATGCCGCTCAGATTGGCCAGCACCTGCGCCACCATGGCGCGGGTCGTCGTTTCGTTCGGCGCGAAGCGGTTCTCGCCCACGCCGTTCATCAGTCCGTTCCAGTACACCGTGCGGATGGCGTCATGATACCACGCGCTGCGGGCCACGTCGCGAAACGGTGTCGTCGCCCGGTCGAGGAAGCGGTAGCCGTTCTCCGCCGCATAGCGGTCGGCATACGACCCGGTCGAGCCGAAGATTGTCAGCCCCGCGTTATCGCTCACGCGCGGCGGAAGATACTGCACGGAGGCCGGCACGACAAGCTGCGCCAGATGCGCCGGTTCGCCGCCGGTATAAAACGCGCCGTCCTCCACGTATTGCACATTCGCACCCAACACCGCGTAGTCCGGGTCGCCGACGGCCCCGGCGGCAATGCGCGTCACCGGCAGACCGTCCACCTCGTCCGGCACGACGGCGGATATTCTGCCGCCGCTCTGTTCCAAACGGAGATAGACCGCCGTCAGCGCATCGTCCTGCCGCACGAAAACGCCGGTTTCGTTTTTGATCGCCGCAGCGTCCTTCGGCAGGGCGATGAAGCGCAGGCCCTCCGACTGCGCCAGCCGTTCGGCCTCCGTGTCCTCATAGCCGACCAGCACCTCAAGACCGTACAGATGCGTCGCTACAACGCTGTCCTGCCGGTAACTCGGCGGCAGATACAGCAGCCGCAGCTTCTCGCAGGCCGCAAACGGCGTTCCGAGAACCGTTTCGAGCCGCTCCGGAATCGCAACATAAGCAAGCGATCTGCACTGCAAAAACGCCCAGTCCTCCAGAACACGCACCGTTTCCGGCAGCCGAATGATCGTCGCGCCGCAATGGGCCAACGCGGAATCGCAGATGCGCTCCACCACCGCGCCGTCCACCGACGCGGGAATGACGACCTCGCCCGTCAGCTGCTCCGGTTCGCAGTCCACGACCCACGCCCTACCGGACGGAAAAATCTTGTATTGGATATGGTCCAGCGTGACAAGCCGCGCCTCGCCGACCTCCTCGCCGGTCCGGGCATCGATAAACAGGATGCCCTCCCGTTCGCAGTATGCCGCCATTGCACCGTCCGGATCGCCGACGACGCGGACCACCTTGGAATTCTTCAGACAATCGTCGCACTGCGTCACCGTAGAGGGCACCGTCAGCGCGGTGAGCGCGGCGTTCCACGCAAATACTTCGGCTCCGAGCGTTTCCACGCCCTCAGCCAGCGTTACCGTTCGCAAATCATTCAGCGCAAAGGCCCGCCGTCCGAGTGTCCGCAGGGCCGGACCGAACACCGCCGCCGTCAAGCCGCAGCCGAAGAAGCTCTCCGTTTCCGCCGTAACGAGCGAAAAAAACTGCGGCTCACCCGTCAGGGTCACGTTGGCAAAGGCCCGCTCCCCGGCGTATTGCAGCGCCTGCGGCACGTTGGCCCGCTCTGCATCGATTGCACCGCGCCCGACCCAGCGAACCGAGTCCGGCAGCGTCACGGAGGCGTACCGCTCCGCCGCGCCGGAAAAGCACAGCGGGGCCACCATCGTGACCGGTGCGCCGCCCAGCTCCGCCGGAACGGTCAAGTCCTCCCCGCCCGCGCCGGAGATCACGGCCGCCTCGCCATCGATCACGGCGTATTGCAGGCCGTTCTCCTCGGCAACGAGCTGCGCCTCCGGATCGTAGGGCAGCTCTTCATAATAAATCGTCGGATAGTAATCCGCCAATTGCTTTCTGACCGGCGCACCGCTGTGGCAATACACCCGCTGCGCCGACGCAAACGGCAGCTTCCCGCCGTCTGTCGTTTGACCGCGCACAAAAACCGTCCCGATGCTGCCGGAAAACGCCGCAGCATCCAAATATCTGACGCTCGAAGGAATGACGAGGCTGCGCTGCTCGGCAAAGCCCCGAAAGGCGCCCGCTCCGACGCGCTCCAGTCCCGCCGGAAGGACAATCTCCTGAAGCGGCACATTGCTGAAGCAATCGGCCCCGATCTCCTTCAGCCCATCCGGCAGGCGAAGCTCCTGCAGCACCGTATTCTGGAAGGTTCGGGAGCCGAGATATTTTACGGTCGAGGGCAGCGTGATCTCCGCAAGCGCGGTGCAGCCCGAAAACGTCCCATTCAGCGTCGTCAGGCCCTCCGGCAGCACGGCCTCGGTCAGTGCCGTGCAGCTCCGAAAGACCGGGCCAAGCTGCTCGACTTTTGCCTGAATGACCACGGAGATCAAGCCCGTCTGGTTGTCAAAGGCGCGGTCCGCGATCCCGACAACCGGGTGGCCGTTCAGCTCCTCCGGGATCAAAAGCTGTCCGGTCAGGTCGCCGGAAGCGCCCGTGATAATCGCCTCGCCGTTGCGCAGGGTATAGATCAGCTCCGGTTCCGCCGCCTGCGCCGCCGGCAGGAACGAGAGCAGCGCCGCCAAAGCCAGCAGCGCTGCAATCACTCTATGCTTCACGGTGTTTCCTCCCCGTTCAGGAACCACGAGAGGTCGCCCGCCGGACCGTCGCTTGGGTCAAAATCGATCTGCGGCTGGTAGTCCTCGCCCATGAACGAAGGCTCGCGCTCCTCCTGCTGCACCGTAGGGCAGACCGTCACCGTTGCAACAAGAACGCTGCCGGCACCGTTGTCGCAATAGAGATTCGCCGTCCCGCTGCCGTAGGCGCACAGAACGTAGTCGAGCGTATTCGGCGCACTCTCCGTATAGCCCTGAATGGTAAGGACAGACGGCTGGTCCGACACAAGGCGGGCCGTGGGGTCGCCGGTCAGTGTTACGTAAAGCTGCTCGCCCGGCATCGCCATGGACGGGATGGCTGAAATTTGCAGCGCGGGCGCGGAGGGCTGGGTCGTCTCCGTCGGCTCGGGCGGCTCGGTCGGCGCTTCGGATGTATCCGGCGCAGGAGCCGTCGGCTCCGTCGCCTGTACCTGCTCGGACGGCAGCCTTGTGCGGACGGACGGGTTCCGTTCCGCCGCCGTGGATGTTCCGGGCATCGAAAGATTCGGAAGCTCCACGTGTTCGCTTGCCGCGTTCACCGTGAAAAAGCCGACTCCGGCCATCACGACGGTAAACAGCGCCAGGAGCGCACTCAGTATCGGCTGGACCTTCGCCTTGGCGAGGGCCTTCAAGCGCCGCGCCGTATTGTTGACGGAAAAGCCGGTCTGCAACGCGCCGCCAAAGGTACGCTGACGCTCCGTTTCGATCAGCGTTCGGGCGTAGCTGAGCTTGCCGCCCTTGCCGAGCGCACGGACGACCGCCGCATCGCAGCGCATTTCCATATCCTGCGAGGCAAGATAAAACATCAGCCACACCGCCGGATTGAACCAATGCAGGCAGCAGGCCAACAGCATCAGACTCTTGACCAGCACGTCACGATGCCGAATATGCGTCCGTTCGTGCGCCAGAACCTGCGTCAGCTTCCGGCTGTCGCGCCAGTCAAACTCGGCGGGCAGCAAAATCACCGGCCGGAAAATGCCGTACGTCAGCGGCGAGGCCAGCCCATCCAGCAGACGGACATTCGGCGCAAGCCCCGCCTCCTCCGGCATCGGCACGGAGAAACGGAACGACCGCCGCTGCCGCAGATGCGACACGGCAAAGCCCATCAGCAGTGCCGCCGCAACGCTCAGCCAGATCCAGGGCAGAACCTCGGCAAGCGAAAACGCCGCCGTTTCCGCCAGCCGGAGCTGCGTCGGGTCTACGATCGTCCGCACCGCCGTGGCCGCAAAGCTCTGCGCGGTCTGCGGCGGGAGAGCGATCTCCATCCCCGTCGGGATAAACACCGGTACGAGCAGCCGCAGCGCCGCGATCGCCCACAGGGCAAGAAAGACGCTGCGGTGTACCCGCCGCTGCAGCAGCAGCCGCAGCAGCGCGACCGTCAGAATCATGCCTGCGCCGACCAGGCTCATTCTAAGCAGCAGCGTCATTTCTCCGCTGCCTCCAGTTCGCTGAGCTGGCGATAGAGCTTTTCAATTTGCTTCAGGTTGAGCTTCTTCTGCCCCACCAATGCGGCGACCAGAACGTCCGCCGAGCCGTGGAAATTATTTTGCAGCAGCTCATCGGTTTCCCATTCCGCCGCCTGCTCACGGGATACGGCGGCGCTGCAACGATAACTCGGCTCTTGCCGGGTCAGCAGCCGCTTGCCCTCGCAGCGGGAAAGCATCGTATAAGAGGTCGTCTTGCTCCAGCCGACCCTTGTTTTCAGTTCTGCGGCAATCTCCTTTGCCGTCATTTCGTCCCGTTCCCACAGGACCTCCATTACCTTGCGTTCCGCTTCCGTCAGATGCATATTAACGCCCCCTTCATTCTTTCTCCTTATTTTACCAACCATTTTTCGCGTTGTCAACGTATTTGTACTACAAACATAGGCTGCCGCCGGATTTTTTGTTCCCCGCGCACCCTTGCATCCGTCCTTCGTCTGTGCTATAATGCAACCGGGCCCCCGCTGTGCGGCGGGCGGCAACGGCTCCGACGGAGGTTGAAGATGGCAAATTTTACAAAAAAAGCGATCAAGGCATCCTTTCTGAAGCTGCTGAACGACAAGCCGATGAGCAAGATCACCGTGCGCGACATCGTTGAGGACTGCGGCATCAACCGAAACTCCTTTTATTACCACTATCAGGACATTCCCACCCTGCTGGAGAGCATCGTGGAGGAAACGGCCGACGAGATCATCTCCAAGTATTCCAAAATCAATTCGATCGACGAATGCTTTGAGGTTGCGTTCTCCTTCGCCGTGCAGAACAAGCGCGCGGTGTATCATATTTTCCATTCCGTCAACCGCGACGTGTTCGACCGTGAGCTGATGAAGCTGTGCAGCAATACCATCACGACCTATCTCGACACCGTTTTCCCCGACCTTCCGGCCGAGGGCGACGCGCGGGGCCGGATGGTCCGGTTCATCCAATGCGAATTTTTCGGCCTCATCATCGACTGGCTCAACAACGGAATGCGCAGCGAGGCCATCGACGACGTTCGCCACATCGCCGCTCTGTGCAAAGAGCTGCCGGATGTGCTGCCGAAGCAAAATTGATGCAACAATAGTACAACCGCCGTCTGCATTGCAGGCGGCGGTTTTTATCTCTACCCCAACTATTGACATAAAGCCCGAAAAATGCCTCCCACAGCGAAACCCGCTGTGGGAGGCTTCAGCTTGTCAAAAAAGTCCGTGAGGACTTTTTTGACAAGCTGCTTTCAAAATTGCAAAATATGTATAAGTAAAATTATTTTGCAATTTTGCCCGCTGCGGCGGGGTTATTGAACGTGAAAGGGAACCCTGACGGTTCCCTTTCACACTTTTCCTCCCTCCGAAACCTTTCGTTGGGCAGTTCTTTGACAGTCTGGGCCTCCCACAGCGAAACCCGCTGTGGGAGGCTTGCTTT
>CABSFY010000054.1 GCA_902477055.1 uncultured Eubacteriales bacterium | reverse complement strand
TCTATAGCTAAGGGGTCAGGCTCTTTGCCTGACCCCAACATTTATTATAGAACCAAAATTCCTCCGGGGTCAGGCGGCAACACCTGACCCCCGATATTTTTTCTCTGAAATTGGGGTTGGCAAAGTGCGGCGAATTATGATATAGTAGTCCCCAATAGGAGGATGCGGCGGCCTTACGGCCGCCGGAGGTTTGAAATGAAGACAAAGAATGTATCGTTAACGGAAGGTTCCATCTGGAAAAATTTGACGCTGTTCGCCATTCCCATCCTGCTGGGGCAGGTGTTTCAGCAGCTTTACAACACGGCTGACGCGTGGATCGTCGGACATTTCCGCAGCAACTCGGAATATGCCGCCGTTACCTCGACCGGCAGCCTCGTCTTTTTGTTGATCGGCTTTTTCTCCGGCATCGCGGTCGGCGCGGGCGTTGTGATCGCGCGCTACTACGGCGCGAAGGATAAGGAAAAGCTCGACAGTGCAATCCATACCACCGTTGCCTTCGGCCTGATCTGCGGCGTGGTGCTGAGCGTCGTCGGCGTGCTGTTGACACCGACGATCCTGCGGCTGATGCAGACGGATGACAGCTATATCAAATACTCCATCGAATATTTCCGCTATTACTTCCTCGGCGCACTGTCGATCGTCATGTATAACCTCGGCATGGGCGTTCTGCGGGCGGTCGGCAACAGCAAATCGCCGCTGTACTATCTTATCATCTCGTCACTGGTCAATATCGGACTGGACTATCTTTTCGTCGGCGTGTTCGACTGGGGCGTCTGGTCGGCGGCGCTGGCGACATCGATCTCGCAGTTTTTGAGCGCGATCCTGTGCATCATCCGGCTGGCCAAGGGCGGCGAGGGCTATCAGTTCCAGTTCCGCCGGCTGCGGCTGGAAGGCCCCATGCTGCGGGAGATCATTCGCTACGGTCTGCCCTCCGGTATCCAGAATTCCATCATCGCCTTCGCCAACGTTATCGTTCAGTCGAACATCAATATGTTCCATGAGGACACCGTTGCGGGCTGCGGCACGTACGCCAAGCTCGAGGGCTTCGCTTTCCTGCCCATCACCTGCTACACCATGGCGCTGACCACCTTCGTCAGCCAGAATCTCGGCGCGGGCAAGCATGACCGGGCGAAAAAGGGTTCGGTATTTGGAATTTTCAGCTGCGTCATCATCGCGGAGCTGATCGGCGTGGCGCTGCTGTTCTTCGCGCGGCCGCTGCTGTCGTTCTTTACCGATAACGAGGCCGCCATCGAGGTCGGCATCCAGCAGATCCGGGTCGAGGCGCTGTTCTACTGCGTGCTGGCGTTCTCGCATTGCATCGCGGCGATCATGCGCGGCGCGGGAAAGCCGCTCGTGCCGATGTTCGTGATGCTGGGCGCGTGGTGTGTGCTGCGTGTCGCGTATATTAGCATCGCCGTCCCGCTCATCGGTAAAAGCTGGGTCATTTTCTCTGCGTACCCGCTGACGTGGACGACCAGCAGTATCATTTTCCTGATCTTTTACCTCAAGAGCGACTGGATCCACGGCTTCGACAAAAAAGCCGCGCTGCCCAAAAAAGCATAAACTGACCGCCCGATTCCGGTTGGAATCGGGCGGCTTTTCAAGTCTGTCATTGCGAGGCCGCAGGCCGTGGCAATCTCGTGCAGGCAGTTGCGAAAGAGAACGGATTGCCACGTCGCTTCGCTCCTCGCAATGACATATTCGGAGCTTTAGAGCTTCACTGCCCGACTTTGGCTGGAGTCGGGCAGATGTTTTATGCTTCTTCGGCGGCGGTATAATACTGCGCCTGCGCGTTCCAGAGGGCGGCATAGGGGCGGCCGGTTTCGGCGAGGAGGGTTTCATGCGTGCCGGACTGGACGATCTGTCCGTCTGCGAACACCGCGATCTTGTCGCAGAAGCGGCAGGAGGCGAGGCGATGGCTGATGTAGACCGCCGTTTTTCCGCCGGAGATATCGCTGAATTTGCGGTAGACCTCATATTCGGAAACCGGGTCCAGTGCGGCGGTCGGCTCGTCGAGGATAATAAAGGGCGCGTCCTTATACAGTGCGCGGGCCAGCGCGATCTTCTGCGCCTCGCCGCCGGAAATTTCGACACCGGCGGGGTCAAAATTCTGATACAGCGCCGTGTCCAGCCCCTGCGGCATGGCGGACAACCGCTCGCCGAAGCCCGCCTCGGTCAGGCAGTCGGCTGCCCGGCCCCTGTCATAGGCCGCACCTGCCGCAACATTTTGGCCCAGCGGGAAGGCAAACAGCCGGAAGTCCTGAAATACCACGGAAAACAGCGCCAGATATTCCTCGTAATCATACTTCCGAATGTCCACGCCGTTGAGTAAAATAACACCCTCGGTGGGGTCGTAGAGGCGGCAGAGGAGCTTGATAAACGTTGTCTTGCCGCTGCCGTTGCGCCCCACGACGGCCAGCCGCTGGCCGATCTTGAACTTGAGGTTCACATGGCGCAGCGCGTAGCTTTCCGTGTTCGGATAGCGGAAGGAAACGTCGCAAAACTCGATGGTATAGTCGTTGTCGTCCCGTTTTTCGACGGAAAGCGTGCCTTGATACATGGGGTTCGGAATGTCGAAATAGGAAAAGTAACGCTTCGTGTACGTGTCGTTCAGCGCGAGGATTTGTGTCACGCGGACCAGCCCGACGACGGCGGTCAGCAGCAGCATCACGCTGGATACATACCGCGCGATCGAGCCGACGGAAAGCCCACCCTGTAACGCGCCTGCGATAAGCAGCAGATACACCCCGCCTCGCAGGAGATATTCCATGCCCGTGGACAGTAGCTTCAGCGCACTGCATTGCAGTGTGCATTTGGCCTCCCGCACGCTGATCTCGTCATAAAAGCGCCGCTCAAAGGCACTGAGTGGGCCGGCCATGCCGTAGAGCCGGATGTCCTTTCCGGTCGTGTAATGAGAAACGTATGTAAAAAATCGGTCGAGCGTAATATTGCTCTGTGTGCAGCTCGCGGCGTAGGCGTTGTTGATCTGCGCCGAGCGCTTGCTGACGAACATATTGACCGCCAGAGTCAGTGCGACCCCGCCCGCAAAGGCCAGCTTCGCCCAGAGCGGGATAGCCCGGACAGCAAAAAAAGATACAGTAAGCGACACGGATGCGACGACCTGCACGATGCAGCGCACGGCGCGGTTCAGGCAGCCGGCAAAATAGAAAAGATTGAAGCCCGTCCTGCTCTCGGTGTAGATGCGCTCGGCCAGCAGGGCGGTCTGCCGGTCCTCGATCGAGGCGTAGGCCAGGTGCATGGCCTTTTCGGCGTACTGCCACTCATGCGCGTCGTCCAGCTCCAGCTTGCCGCGCTCCGTCTGCGCCTCCAGAAGCGCCTTGCAGAGGGTCAGCAGCGCCGTCAGCCCGACGGTCAGTCCGGCATAGAGCGCCAGCGTCTGCGCCTCCGCGCCGGCGGTCAGCGCGTCGATGAGGCGGGCGGAGAAATAAATCGGCACGTAAGGCAGCAGCGCCGTCACGGCAGCCCCCAGCATCAGCGCTCGGACATAGCGGCTGCTCAGCCGATACAGCAGCCGCAGAGAGCGGGAAATGATACGGCAATGTTCACGCAGCGTCATGATGCATCCCCTCCCTGATAGTCCCTGCGATACCAGCAGCTTTGTATTTCGTAGAGCTTGGCGTATTCGCCGCCCTGCGCGATCAGCGCCTCGTGCGTCCCCTCCTCGGTGATCTTGCCGTCCTTTAGGAACAGAATGCGGTCGCAGAAGCGGGTGGAGGCCAGCCGGTGGGAGATAAAGAGCGAGGTTTTGCCCTCTGTCATGTCGCGGTATTGCAGGTAGATTTCGTTTTCGGCAATCGGGTCCAGCGCGGCGGTCGGCTCGTCGAGAACGAGGACCGGTGCGTTTTTATACAGCGCCCGCGCCATCATCAGCTTTTGCGCCTCGCCGCCGGAAAGCTCGATGCCGTCGGCGTTGATCTGCTTGTCAAGGCGGGTGTCGATGCCGTGCGGCAGCGAATCCAGCTTGCCGCCCAGCCCCGCCTGCCGCATACAGGCCTCGGCGCGGACCTTGTCCACGGCATCGCCGAGGTCGCCCGCGACCGTTTCGGCCAGCGAGAAGAACGAGGTCTGCACGTCCTGAAACACGGGCGAAAACAGACGGTAATACTCCGAACGGCGGAAGCTTTGAATCGGTACACCGTTCAGACGAATCTCGCCCGCCGTCGGGCGATAAAGACCGCACAGGAGCTTGACGAGCGTTGTCTTGCCCGCGCCATTCGCACCGACGAGTGCCACGCGCTCCCCGGCGCGGAGGGTAAAGCTCAGATCGTCCAGCGTGTTCTGCTCCGCGCCGTCGTAGCGGAAGGAAACGTGGTCAAACGTCAGCTCCGGCGCGTGGTCGAGCTGTGCCGAAGCGTCCAGCTTGGTGCTCTCATCGTCCTCGGGCAGATCGAGGTATTCGCGGTAATCGCTGACCTTCAGGCTCGCGGCCTGCATGGTGTTCCATGCGCTCAGAAGATTGCCGACGAATGTCGCGAAGCCGGAAATTGCCGCAAAGTAGAGCAAAAACTGATCGGCTGTCAACCGTCCTTGCAGTGCCATGGAAATTAAAACAGCATAGGCCGCGCCGTCGCGCAGCAGGATCACGCAGAGATCGGCAAGGCAGGGCAGCAGCCTGCGGCGGTTTAGGCGGTCCTTCCATGCAAGATGCTGTTCCGTCAAATCCCGGTAGATCCTGCGCAGCCAGTCCGCCATACCGTAGACGCGGATGTCCTTCGCCGCGGCAAAATCAGCAGACCGCTTCGCGGTGTAGCGCAGGCGCTTTTCCAGATCGGCACGTTCCACGCGGGCGCGGTATTCGCAGCGGTTGTAGGCCCGGACGCAGAACCAGTTGACCAGCGGTGCAAGCGTCAACAGCAGGACGAGCCACGGACTTGCGAAGGAAATGACCGTGCCGAACAGGAAATAGCACAATAGATTCTGCACGATGCTCATCGCCTGCTGCGGGACCTCCAGAAACGGCACACTGCCGCTGTTCATCCACAAGGCGGACGAGGCGCGCTCCTGTAGGTCGCGCACAGCCTTGCTCTCGTACTGCTGATAAAAGCAGCGCATGGATTTGGCATCCAGCGCGGCATCCTGCCGGAAGCGGAAGCGGGTAGCGTAGACCCCCTGCATCGATTGCAAGAATTCGCTTAAGGCGGCGGCCAGCAGCGTTGCGCCGAGCAGCAGTCCGACGGCAAGCACAGCGTGCGCGAAGGACTGTCCCTGCGTCACCTCGGCGACGACCAGCGCTGGCAGACGAATTTCCGCCCACGCGAGGAACACTGCCAGCGGAACGGCCAGCGCCATCAGCCAGAAGGACTGCGGCGTGCTGCGCAGCATGGTGCGGAAGCTCCAGAGCGCGTTACTTAGCGCGGAGTGCGCGGACTTTTTCGGTTTTTCTTTCAAAACGCATCGCTCCTTTCTGACGCTATCCTAGCACAACACGGTGCAAAACGGAAAATTCGTGCACCAACTGCATCCAGCGGCGCACGAATTGCAATCAGGGCAGCGCGGGCACCAGAAACTCCGAGGTGAACGCGCCGTCCTCGCTGTTGAATTTGACCCAGCCGCCGTGCTGTGCGATGATGGCCTCCGCGCGGTGCAGGCCGAAGCCGTGCAGGCCGGTCTTGCTCGTGCTGAACAGGCTGCCGTGCTTCAGCTGCTTTTTCCCGGCGGCGTTGAGAAGGTAGCAATAGAGCATCGATCCCTTGAGGCACAGGGTCAGGCGAAGGAATTTTTCTCCCTCCGTGCTCCCGCAGGCCTCGATGGCGTTGTCCAAGAGGTTTCCGAGGACAATGCTCAGCTCCAGATCGGACAGCGCCAGCTCCGGCGGAAGGTTGGCCTGCACGGTCACGGCGATGCCCGCTGCCCGTGCCTGCGCGAGCTTTGCCGATAAAATGGCATCCACGGTCACGTTGCCGGTCTTGAGCAGTGTATCCACCGTTTGCAGATTGCGGTCGAGCTGCTCGATGTAGGCAAGGGCGCGGTCCGTTTCCCCGGCCTCAAGCTGGCCCTTGAGCGCCTGCAAATGGTGATGAAAATCGTGCTTGTAGCCGCGCATCTCGCTATGGATGCTGCGGACCTCCTCCAGATGCTGCTTTGCCTGCGCCTCCTGCATCTCGACGAGGCGCAAATACGTTCTCTTTCGCATACGCTACCTCAATTTCTCGCGATGAACGCGCGGTTGATGTCGTCATATTTTCCCCGCGCGACGGGCAGCTCCGCGCCGGAGCGGAGGGTGAGCGCGGTGCGGCCGATGCGGGTGATCTGCTTCAGGTTGACCAGGTAGGAGCGGTGGACGCGGAAAAAGTCCGCGCTGAGCCGCTGCTCGAAGGCGGAAATGCCCTCCCGGAGGCGGTAGTCGCGCGACACGGAGTGGACGACCAGCTCATGCCGGAAGGATTCGACGTAAAAAATGTCCGCTTCATAGAGCTTGATCGTCTCGCCGTCGGCGGAAAACACGACAAACGGCGGCTCAGCCGCCAGCTTTTCTGCCGCGCGGGAGAGGACGGCGCTGAGCTTTTCCACCGCAACGGGCTTGACCAGATAGTGCAGCGCATCGACCTCGTAGCCCTCGGCGACGAACTCAAAATGCGACGTAATGAACACGATCTCCGCGCGGCTGCCCGCCTGCCGGAGCTGCTTGGCAAGCTCGATGCCGCTCATGGCCCGCATTTCCACGTCGAGCAGGAAAATATCATATGGCATCCCGCCCGCACAGGCAAACCAGAGGGCCTCTGCGCTGGGGAACAGGTCGATTTTGCACTCGTGCTGCGTTGCCCGGCCCCATGCGAAAACTGCCGCTTGCAGCGCCTCCGCCTGCGACAGCTCATCGTCGCAAATCGCAATATGATAGGTCATGCCATCGCCGCCCTTTCGTCCGATTTCACAAACAGCTCCCCGGCTTGGGGAGCTGTGATGGTTTATCAAAAGCCTAAGTTTGTCATTGCGATGTCGCAGCCGTTGGCGGCTCTGCCGCCTTACGGATGCGGGCACTCCGCTTGCCGGTCGGCCCTGAAAGGGCCGTGGCAATCCGTTTTCCCTTTCCCCGCGCCGCAGCGCCTTGGCTCCCTCTTTGAGGGAGCTGGCACGGCAAAGCCGTGACTGAAGGAGTCCCCCCGCGCCCGCAGGAGCAGGTTACGGTGAGGTATGCGCCAAAACCGAAGTGCCTGCACAAGATTGCCACGGTTTGCTGTGCAAACCTCGCAATGACAATTCCGGGGCGCGTAGCCGCCGAAAGCAGTTCCGCAAACACGTGGAGCTGTGATTATTTTAATAGTACCGCAGGCGCTTGCGAAGCTCCAGAAGGTCGGAGAAGGTTTCCGGGCGTTTGGAGGGATCGCGCAGGAGCGCCGAGGGGTGATACATTGCGGTGTACAAAATGCCGTCGCGCTCGGTCCAATTGCCATGCTCTCGGGTGATGCGGAAATCCGGCTTGATGAGGCGCATTGCCGCGATGCGGCCGAGGCAGACAATGATCTTCGGCTGCAAAATGTGCAGCTGCTCGTTCAGATAGCCGATACAGGCATCCTGCTCGTCGTCCATCGGGTCGCGGTTCTGCGGCGGGCGGCACTTGACGATGTTGCAGATATAGCTGTTTTCACGGCTCAGGTCGATGATGGACAGCATATCGTCCAACAGCTTCCCGGCCGGGCCGACGAACGGCTCGCCCTGTAAATCCTCCTGCTGCCCAGGCCCCTCGCCGACGAACACGACCGGCGACGGCACCGGCCCTACGCCGAATACCAGCTTCGTCCGCGTCGCGCCGAGGCGGCATTTCCGGCAGTCCTGACAACGCGCCCGCAGCGCTTCCATCTCATTGCTCACGGCTGCGGCGCCTCCGTTCTTCTCTGCGACGGCGCTCCTCCGCGCGTTTTCTGGCCTGCCGTGCGTTTGCAGCGCGGACGAGCAGCAGGAAGATCACCAGAATCACCACCACCAGCAGCGGCAGCACGATATACCAGTAGTCCCAGATGTGCGTTCCGGTCTGCGCCGCGGGTTGGCCGGACGGCTCGGTCGTGACCGGCTGCTCTGCTGCCCGCTCGACCGCCGTCAGCGTTACGAGATCGCAGCTTGCCACGCGTTTGCCGCGATAGAGCGCGACGACCGTTCCGACGCGCTGACCCTTTTCCAGCGGGGCCGTGAGCTGCGAGTCGGTGTAGTCCAGCCGCATCGTGATCTCCGACGGGTCAAAATCGTTCGGCAGCAGCGCAGAAACGTTATCCTTCGCCCGCACGACCACGCTGCCCGTTCCGGCGGCGTAAAGCACCGTCGGCTGGCCGAGCATCGTCGTATCCGTCAGCACCTGCCGCTGCGAAAAATGCTCGAAGCCGTACTCAAACAGCCGCTTCGTTTCCACAAAGCGCATATCCTTCAGCGAGCCGTCCATATCCGGCTCTGTGCCGCAGCCCGTCACGACGCTCATCAGGTTCAGCGTACCGTCCGAGGCCGTCGAAACGAGGCAGCCACCCGCCGGTGTGGTAAAGCCGGTCTTGACACCGTGTGCCTTGTCATAATAGTATTTATCTTCTTTGATATCGCTCGTCAGATAGTTCGTCGTTTCCAGCGTCCGTTCGCCGGAGAGATTCGTCGCCGGGACGATATGCTCCGTCGTGCTGGCAAATTCGCGGAACTGCTCGTTCTGCCACGCCCAGCGTGCGACAATGGAGATATCGCGGACGGTCGTATAATGGTTATCGTTGTGCAGGCCATGCGTGTTGGCGTAGTGCGTGCCGGTCATCCCAAGCTCCGCCGCCTTCTGGTTCATCAGATCGACGAACGTCGCGATGTCGCCCGAAACGTACTCCGCGATGACGTTGCAGCCCTCGTTGGCCGAGGAAACCATGATGCAGTAAAGAATTTCACGCAGCGTGAGCTGCTCGCCCTCCTTCAGGCCCGCCGTGCTGCCGAATTCGCTCAGATTTTGCAGCGCCGTGCCGGAAACGGTCAGCACGTCGTCCATGTTACCGTTCTCAATTGCCAGCATACAGGTCATAATCTTCGTCAGGCTGGCGGGGTAGCGCTGCTCGTCGATGTTCGTTTCAAAAAGCACTGTATTCGAGTCCAGATCCACCAGAATCGCCGCCTTGGCCGCGATCTCGATGTCCTGCGGGAAGCCGTATTCCAGCAGGTCGCCGCGCGTCACGGGGTCGTCCGTGGCGGGCATGGTCCAGCCCTCCGTCGGCGCTTCGGTTACGGGGTTGCCGTTTTCGTCCGTCACCGGCTCCGTTGTGGCCTCGGTTTCTCCGGCAGTCGTTTCCGGCTCGGCGAAAACCCCCGGCGCTGCCAGCGTCAGAATCCAAAGCAGCGACAAAATACAGGCGAATACTCTGATTTTTTTCATAATTCTCTCCTAAAACCGGCGCTGCGGCTTGCCGCCGGTCGCATGGCTGTGATATAATAACGATGGATATCGTGTAAATACCATTATACCAGAAATTGAATTGATGTCAACGGACGAAGCGGTACAAATCTCCGATTTCCTGCGGACAACGCGGGCGGACGGTCCGTGTGCGGAGGCGGCTATGAAAAAGATCAGAATCGAATGGCTCCTGCTGGCGATTGCCGTCGCCTTTCTGGCCTTTGCCGGCGGGCTTGCCGTCGGACAGCGGCTGACGGAGGGTGAAATCCGCATCACGACCGCAAATTCCCATGCCGCACCGTCGTCGGAGCTGACCGGGGAGGACCAAACAGCCACGGCGGCCTCCGAATCGCCGACCGAAGCCGACGCAGCCCCTGCCGCCGGCCCGATCAACATCAACACCGCTTCCAAGGAAGCGCTTATGACGCTGCCCGGCATCGGCGAGGCATTGGCGCAGCGAATTGTGGACTACCGCGCGGCAAACGGCGCATTTTCCGACATTACCGACCTGATGCAGATCGAGGGCATCGGAGAAAAGCGCTTTGCCGCCATCGCCGACTACATTACCGTGGAGGTTACACCGTGAAAATACTGGTCGTTGATGACGAGGAGCTGCTCGTCAAGGGAATTCGCTTCAATCTGCAAAACGACGGCTATCAGGTTGTTACCGGCTCGAACGGGCGCGAGGCCATCGAGCTGGCGCGTAACCCGGACATCGGGCTGATCGTGCTGGACGTGATGATGCCGGAGCTCGACGGGCTGGAGGCCTGCCGCCGTATCCGGGAGTTTTCTGACGTTCCCATCATCATGCTCACTGCCCGCACCGAGGATATGGACAAGCTGCTCGGCTTTGAGCAGGGCGCGGACGATTATCTCACCAAGCCCTTCAACATTCTGGAGCTGAAGGCCCGCATCCGGGCGCTGCTCCGTCGCTCTGCCGGGGCCGCTCCCGCGCAGGACAGCCGTCTTACCGTCGGCGATCTGACCGTGGACACCCAGGAGCGCAACGTCTACAAAAACGGACAGGCCGTGGAGCTGACGGCGCGGGAGTTCGACGTGGTGGAGCTGCTGATGCGCAACCCGAATCGCGTCTATTCGCGCGAAAACCTGCTGGATATGGTCTGGGGCTATGACTACCGCAGCGACATCCGCACCGTGGACGTTCACATCCGCCGCATCCGCGAGAAGCTGGAAACGGTTCCCGCCGCGCCGGAATATTTCATGACAAAATGGGGAGTTGGGTACTATTTCAAAGCGTAAGAAACGGCTTCTGCTGCTGCCCAGCAGCTCGCAGCTCCGCTATGCCATCGCCTATATCGCAATCACGGCGGTTGTTCTCTTATTCTTGAATATCTATATCTCCGCGACCATGCGGCAGATGATCTTCAGCGCCCAGCACCGGACGCTGGAGGACAAGGCGCAGCTTTTGACGACCGCGCTGCTACAGCTCGACGATCTTTCCTCCGTGCGGGTGGAGCAGACCGTCAACTCGCTCGACGAGCTGCACACGACCCGCACCGTCGTGACCGATGCGGCGGCAATGGCCGTGTTCGACTCGCTGGAAACCGGCAACGCGGAGGGAAAGCTCACGCTGTTTCCGGAGATCGTCCGTGCGCTGAGCGGGCGGGATGTTTTCTTCGGCAGCTATTCCGGCGGTGCGATCGAAAGCCGCGTCGCCGTCCCCCTCACGCGCGGCGGCGAGGTTCTCGGCGCAGTCTACCTGATGGACTACGACACCGTGCAGGGCGCACTCATCGACGCGGTACAGACGAACGTGCTGCGCATCTCCGTCGCGCTGGAGGTCGGCGTGGTTGTGATCTCACTGCTGTTTTCGACCGCCTTCTCGCGCAAGCTGCGGCGCATTTTGCACTCGGTCCGCATGATGCGCGAGGGCGATTACTCGCACAAAATCGAGCTGAGCGGCTACGATGAGATCAATCAGCTCGGGCAGGAGTTCAACGAGCTGGCCGAACGTCTGGAGGCCTCGGAGCAGCGGCGGCGGCAGTTCGTTTCCGACGCGTCGCACGAGCTGAAAACGCCGCTGGCCTCCATCAAGCTGCTGTCCGATTCCATTCTGCAAAATGAAATGGATGTCGCCACGCAGCGTGAGTTCATCGGCGATATCGGCCGGGAAGCGGATCGCCTCGGACGGCTGTCGCAGAAGCTGCTGACGCTGACGCGGCTCGACAGCGCCGTGGAGGACGAGCGCGAGATCATCGAGGCCTCCGGCATCGTGCAGAAGGTTCTGCGGATGCTGCGGCCGCTGGCGCGTCTGCGGCAGATTCGCATCGATGCCGCGCTTGCCCCACGCTGCCCGGTCATGACGGTGGAGGACGACCTGTATCAGGTCGTGTTCAACCTCGTCGAAAACGCCATCAAATATAACCGCGAGAAGGGCTGGGTCGGCGTTCGCCTCCGGCGCGAGGAGGAAAACGTCGTCCTGACCGTTTCGGACAACGGCGTGGGAATCCCGCCGGAATCGATGGAGCATATTTTTGAACGCTTTTACCGCGTGGATAAGGCCCGTTCCAGAGCGGCGGGCGGCGCGGGCCTCGGCCTTTCCATCGTTCACGATATGGTCGTGCGCAACTACGGCACGATCTCCGTCAGTGCGCGCGAGGGCGGCGGAACGGTGTTTGTCGTTACCTTCCCGCTGTTTGATACGGAGGTGGATGCCTGATGAAGCGACGATTTTTTGTCCTGTTGCTTCTGCCGCTCCTGCTGCTGGCCGCCTGTGCAGTCGGGCCGGAGGAGCCGACGGACGATGGTTTTCTGTTCTATTTTCCCGCCGAAACGCCCGCCGACGGCAACGTGCTTTTGACACTTCCCGCCGGGGAGGGCGCGGCGCAGCTTTCACTTCCGGCGCTGCTGGAGGCCTATCTGGAGGCGCAGCCACCGGCCGGAGCTGCCTCGCTGCCGGAGGCCTGGCAGCTCCGCACGGCGCAGCTCGATGCCGCTGTGTGTACGCTGTTCTTTTCCGGCGGTGCGGTTTCTTCAATCGACCGCTCCCTCGCGTGCAGCAGCATTGCGCGGACGCTGTTCCAGCTTGACGGCGTGCAGCGCGTCAGCATCCAAACGCCGGGAGTGGACACGCCGCTGGTGCTTTCCGCCGACGACATTCTGACGCTGGACACCGGGATGCTGCCGCAGGAGGAGCAGATGACGCTCTATTACCCCGACAGCGAAAACCGCTATCTGCTGCGCCAGACGCGCACCGTCCAGGCCGCCGACGCGGCGGAAAAGCCTGCCGCTGTTCTCCGCGCCCTGCTCGCCGACGGACTGCTGCCCGCCGTTCCGGCGCAGACGGCGCTGCTTGATGTCAGCGTGGAGGACGGCGTTTGCACGGTTGATCTCTCCGCAGAGCTTTTGGACCATACCTACACCTTTGCAGAGGAGCGGACGACGCTCTATGCGATCGTAAATTCCCTGACTGAGCTGCCGCTGATTCGGACGGTGGACCTCTGGGTTGCCGGAGCGCCGCTGGAGCGGCTGAACCTGCTGGACCTGACCGACGGCCTGACGCGGGACGAGTCGGTCCTGTTCGATGCGACCGATCCCGATCTGAGCGATCAGACGCTCTACCTCAGCTGCGGCGAGGAGGCGCTTCTGGCCGGCATTCCGATGCAGTTTGAGCCTTCGGATACGCTGCCCCTGCCGGAGCAGGTACTTAACGCGCTCATTGCCTATGAGGGCGCGGGCGGCATCCGCAATCCCATCCCCGCCGGAACGAAGCTGCTGTCTGTCCGCATCGACGACGGGACCTGTATCGTCGATTTGACCGGCGAATTCCTGGACGGCTGCGCCACGGCAGCGGAGGAGCAGAGCGCTGTCCGCAGCATCGTCGCCACGCTCTGCGCGCTCGACGATATTAATGCGACCGAAATTCTCGTCGAGGGCATCGAGCCGGCCTACCGTTCGCAGCATCTTTCCCGCATTCGCCAGCCTTCACCGGACTGGTTTGCCAAATAATTTCATCGTTACGCGCTGCCGCGTGGGTTTCGACAAACCGCGCGGGAAGAAGCGCGTATACTAAACGCACATGGACAAGCCGTCCGTGTGCGTTATTTTTTTGAGGAGGAGCAAAAAAATGAAGCTGACGAGCTTTGTGCAGGAGCGGCAGCTCACCGTGGCATTGACCGGGGAGATCGACCACCACTGCGCCCACGAGATCATGGCGGCGATCTCGGAAAAAATCGACCTGTATATGCCGCTGCGATGTATTCTCGATTTCCGGAACGTGCGGTTCATGGATTCCAGCGGAATCGCCGTCGTTTTGCACACGCTGCGGCGCATGAACACCTTACAGGGTAAGCTGATTCTGCAAAACATCCCTGCCCAGCCCTACAAGGTCTTACGCGCCGCCGGAATCGAAAAGCTCACCGACATCAAGGAGGAATGTGCGAAATGAAAGGCGAAAACTACATGAATCTGGAGTTCCCCAGCAAGTCGTCCAACGAGGGCTTTGCGCGGTCGGCCGTCGCGTGCTTTGCCGCGCAGCTCGACCCGACGCTCGACGAGCTGGGCGACATCAAGACCGCCGTTTCCGAGGCCGTGACCAACTGCATCGTTCACGCCTATCCCGACCGCATCGGGCCGATCATTGTCAAGGCGCGGATTTTGCCGGAAAATGTCCTCGATCTGGTCATCAAGGACCGCGGCTGCGGCATCGAGGATGTCGAGCAGGCCCGCAAGCCCATGTTTACCACCGGCGGCGAGGAGCGCAGCGGCATGGGCATCACGATCATGGAGAGCTTCATGACGGAGTTTAAGCTGACCTCCACACCGGGCAAGGGGACGACCGTACATATGAAGCGGCGCATCGTCTGCCGCGGAGGGAAAAAATGACCGGTCCGCAGGAGGAGCTGCTGCGCCGTGCCAAGACCGGCGACCGTGATGCCGCCGAGGAGCTGATCGTCGCCAATGCCGGACTGATCTGGTCGATTGCACGGCGTTTTTTTGGCCGCGGTGTGGACCCGGACGACCTGTATCAGCTCGGCTGCCTCGGCTTTCTCAAGGCGCTGGAGGGCTTCGATCTGTCCTATGGTACGCAGTTTTCCACCTATGCTGTCCCGAAAATTTCCGGCGAGATTCGGCGCTTCCTGCGCGACGACGGTACGGTCAAGGTCAGCCGCAGCATCAAGGAGCGCTCCGTGCATATCAAGGTTGCCCGCCAAAAGCTGACCGGCGAGCTGGGCCGCGAGCCGACGCTTGCCGAGCTGAGTGAGCAGACCGGATTGGAGATTGAGGAGATCGCTGCCGCCGAAACCGCCACCGGCGCGACGGAATCCATCCAGCGGCGCAGCGGCGAGGGCGGTTTTTCGCTGGAGGACGTCCTGACGGACGGAGAAATGGAGGAGAAAATTGTGGAGCGAATTTCCCTGCGCGAGGCGATTGCCTGCTTGACAGAGCGGGAGCAAATGGTCATCAACCTGCGGTTTTTCCACGGCCTGACGCAGGATAAAACGTCAAAAATCCTCGGCGTATCGCAGGTTCAGATCTCAAGGATCGAAAAAAAGGCCCTCGAAGCCCTGCGAGAACACATTTAATCCTACCCCCCCCGAAAAAAATCAGATTTCATCTTGACATCGCGCAGCTTTTGCGGTAGAATAGTTACCGCGACATGAAATGCTACTGTGGCTCAGCAGGTAGAGCAGCTGATTCGTAATCAGCAGGTCGCCGGTTCGAGTCCGGCCAGTAGCTCCAAAAACAGGTAATCCCATCCGGGATTACCTGTTTTTGCTGCTACCGGCCAAGGACTCGAAGAATTGCAATAAGCCATCAACATAACAGTATGCACCCAGATTTTAGAGAAAACCAAAGCAAGCTGCCGGTGGCAGCTTGCCGAAGTTCCGCCCTTACCTTCAGCCGAGTCCGGCCAGTAGCTCCAAAAAGTGGGTAATCCCATCCGGGATTACCCACTCAGATTGTCAAAGGAGTCCGATTTGTCATTGCGAGGCCGCTTGCGGCCGTGGCAATCTCGCAGAATTGTTTTGATATTT
>CABSFY010000053.1 GCA_902477055.1 uncultured Eubacteriales bacterium | reverse complement strand
AACCCTGACGGTTCCCTTTCACACTTTTCCTCCCTCCGAAACCTTTCGTTGGGCTGTTTTTTGACAGTCTGAGCGCCCGTGCCGCAAAACCGGCACGGGCGCGTTTTCTATCAATGCGGATATGTACGGGTACATTGTCCCTGTGCGTGACCGTCAAGGAAAAAACGGGCGCTGGTGAGCGTCCGTTTTTCCTTGAAATATTTACTCCATAACCGTTCCGTCCGGGTGGAACAGGGGGAGCTTTTCGAGGTAGATGATATCGTCGCGGTCCTGCGCGTCGCCCTCGGCGAGGATGGCCATACGACCGGCGAGGATACCGCCCGCTTCTTCGACCAGCTTCTCAACCGCTGCCAGCGATTCGCCGGTGGAGATCACGTCGTCAACGACAAGGATTTTCTTGCCGCGCATCAGCTCGGCATCGGCCTTATCGAGGTACAGGTGCTGCTCCTTCGCAGTGGTGATGGAGTTCACGGTTACGTCGAACACGCCGGTCATATAGAGCTTCGGTGCCTTGCGGGCGATAAAGTAGCGGTTCTGACCGCTCTGGCGCGCCATCTCATGAACCAGCGGGATGCCCTTTGCCTCGGCGGTAATGAGATAGTCATACTCCGGAGCCTTTTTCAGCAGGGCCTCGGCCGTCTTTACCGTCAGCTCTACGTCGCCGAAAATGACAAACGCGCCGATGTACAGGTCGTCCGAAACGCGGCAGATGGGCAGATTTCGCTCCACGCCGGCAATCGTCATTGTGTAAACCATAGCTAAATCTCCTTTTTGTTTGTTTATCACAGCTATTTATTATAATCCGAATCCGAAATAATCTCAAGCCCCTTTTGCATAAAAAATCTCCCCTGCGGGAAGATATTTTCGAGGTGATAGCATGACCAACGACATTCCGATGCTCCAGTCCATCCACAAGGCGACGCAGATGGGCTGCTACGGCATCAAAACCGTTCTGAACGAAACGGCAGACCGGCAGTTTCGCGCGGCGCTGCGCCAGCAGCTTGCCGAATACGAAGCGTTGACCGGCGAGGCGGCGCGGCTGCTGCACGATCACGGCGCTTCGCCGAGAAACATCAATCCGATGGCAAAGGCGGGTTCCGCGATGACCTCAAAAATGCGTATTCGCTCCAGCGCCGACCCAACCTCGAAAATCGCCGAGCTGATGCTACAGGGAAATACGCGCGGCATGATAAAAAGTATGCACAACATCCGCACGATGGGCATCCTCGACCCGAAAATTTCGTCGCTGTCCAACCGCCTTCTGCAAACCGAACAGGCAAATATCGACCAAATGAAGCAGTTTTTATAAAGCGCTTCGCCGTCCGGTACGATCGGGCGGCACTTTTTCTGCCTTCGGCGCATACACTATGAGAAAGGAGGTGCTCCATGCCCGAAAATGGTTATCTTACGCTTCGCGTATATCAGTCCAGCGCCCAGCTCCCGCTTGCCGGAGCTGCCATCACCGTGACTCAGCCCGCCGCCAGCGGTTCGTATTTGGTCGCCATCCGTTTGACCGATCAGAGCGGCAAGGCCGGTCCCATTGCGATCGAAACACCAAACCGCACAGAGAGTGAAACGCCCGGCTTTTCGCGGCCCTTTACCGCCGTCGATGTCACGGCGGAGTATCCCGGCTATGAGCGGATCCTGGTGGAAAACGTTCAGATCTTTTCCGACATCGAAACACAGCAGAATCTGCAAATGCTTCCGCTCAGCGCCCGCCCAGACGCTTTTAACATGACGGAGGTCTTCGACATCTCCGCACAGCAGCTCTAGGAGGCCGCCATGCCGACCGTTCTGCCGTACATCCCCGAGAACATCACGGTGCATCTCGGCGCGCCGGGCGCTGTCGCCGCGAATGTTACGGTCCCGTTCGTGGACTACGTAAAAAACGTCGCCTCCAGCGAGGTCTATCCCACATGGAACGACAGTGCGCTGACGGCGAACATTCTCGCCATCATTTCCTTCGCGCTCAACCGCGTCTATACGGAATTTTACCGCAGTCAGGGCTATAATTTTGACATCACGTCCTCGACGGCCATCGACCAGAAATTTATCAACGGTCGAAATTATTTCGGCAGCATTTCGCGCATTGTAGACAATATTTTCAGCAACTACCTGCGGCGGCAGGGCTTTATTGAGCCGCTGGCGGCGAAATTCTGCAACGGCACGACCGTCACCTGCGATGGGCTGAGCCAGTGGGGATCGCAGTATTTGGCGCAGCAGGGGCTGAATTCCGTGCAAATTCTTCGCCGCTACTATGGAAACAATATCGAGATCGTGACCAACGCCCCGGTGCGCGGCTATGCCCCCTCCTATCCCGGCAGCCCGTTACAGAACGGCGCACGGGGGCCGAGCGTCGTGCAGATGCAGGTGATGCTCAACCGCATCGGGCAGAACTACCCAGCCATCCCGCGTATCAGCTCAGCCGACGGCATTTTCGGCCAGCAGACGGAAAATGCAGTCCGTGCATCCCAGCGCATTTTTGACCTGACGGAGGACGGCATCGTCGGAAAGTCCACGTGGTATCAGATGGTACGGCTCTATGTCGGTGTAACGCGGCTGGCCGAGCTGGAATCCGAGGGCCAACGCTTCGCGGGCAACAGCTGGCAGTCGCCCGGCAGTTTGCAATCCGGCAGCAGCGGTCAGTCCGTCCGACAGCTACAATATATGCTCAACGTCGTTTCGGAATTTGTCAGCAGCGTCCCAACCGTCGCGGAGGACGGTATCTTCGGCCCCGCCACACAGAACGCCGTTCGTGCCTTCCAGCAATTCGCCGGACTGACCGTGGACGGTATTGTCGGACCAGCTACCTGGAACGCGCTGTATAACCGCGTTGTTGGCATCGGTGTCGATCTCAACAGCGTCGGCGGCCAGTACCCCGGCACGCCCCTACGGCTGGGCGACTCGGATTTTTAAGGAGGCTTTTCATGGCACAGTCACTCGGCACGCCGATTTTAGATTTGCAGCAGATGCTGCGGGTCATTTATCCGGACAACACGCTGAATCTCGACGGCGTTTACGGCAAGGAAACGGAGGCGGAGGTGCGGCGGTTTCAGAACGAGCACGGCCTGCCTGCCACCGGTGTCGTCGATCTGGCGACATGGGATGCCATCCGCGCTGCGTACTTTTATGAGCTGGTGCATCTTGAGGAGGCCGAGCCGCTGCGGATCGTTTTGCAGCCGCATCAGGTCCTCGCCGCCGGAACGGACAATGTCCATATGCTGCTGGTGCAGGCGCTGCTCAAGAGCCTCGGCCGGTATTATCTGAATATGCCCGGGCTGCGCGTCACCGGCCTTCACGACCCGCAGTCCGTGCAGGCCATCCGCTGGTTCCAGACACAGGCCGGCCTGCCGGTGAGCGGCGACGTGGATAAGCACACCTGGCAGCGCCTGGCCAAGCAATACCGGCTCACCGTCGGCGACGGCACCGGCCAATTCCCCGTCCGCCAGGTGAAATAAAGATTTTTCTCCCCTCATAGCGTAATTTTCCACCCACCCTCCGCGAGAAGCCTCTGCGGGGAATGGGTGGAAATTTTTGGCGCTATACGGTAGCTTTATCGAAGCTCTTTGACAGTCTGCGATCGTCCTGTGCGCATTTTGCGTACAGGGCGATTTTTGTGCATTTTCATTGAAAGTACCGGCTGCAGGCCGCTGGAACATATAAATCCCCCGGCGCTGTGCAGCTCGCACCGCGCCGGGGATATGGTTCAGATTTGATTTTCGATGAACGCCACGAGGTCGCCGATGGTCGTAAGGTCCTTTAGGTCGTCCTCCGACCAAGTGATTGCAAACTCCTGCTCCAGCGAGAGCATCAGCTCCTCCAGGTCCTCGCGCTCTGCTTCGAGGTCCTCTAGGATCACGGTCTGCATCGTAATGCGAGCCTCCTCATATCCGAGCTGCTCGGCCAAAAGGCTACGGATCGTTTCATAAACCAAGCCTTCCACCTCCTCTTCCCTTTTTGACGCTACAAGTATAGCCGCACAGCGCGGGAAAAGCAATAGGAATTTTCATTTTTTCTTCATCGAAGCGGGCCACGCGGAATAGGTCTTATATCAGCCGGCGAGAATTTCCGCCTTGACGACGCCGTTCATCTGCCGCAGCGTACGCAGCAAGGCCTCGGCGCTCTGCTCCATCGCCAGGGTTTCCGCCGAGATCGTGACCGAAGCACAGCCGCCGGTGGGGATGGTTTGATTGATCGTAAGTATATTTGCGCCGAATTGGGCAAAAATGGATAGTATCGAAGAAAGCAGGCCCGTTTCGTCCTGCAAAATGAAGTGAAAGGTCAAAATCCGGCCCGCCATCAGATTCTGAAAGGGTGAAATGGCATCGCGGTACTTATAAAAGGCGCTGCGGCTGATGGCCGTGGCGCGGGTGGCCTCGCCGACGGTCTTTGCCTCGCCCGTTTCGAGCATCCATTTTGCCTCCGCAACCTTCAAAAAAACCTCCGGAAGCGCCGTCGCCTCAACGATATAGTATTTCGGGAGCTGCTTCATCCTATTTTCCTCCTGTGCGCGAATTGTGCGCATTTGTGTTTCTTTCAGGCACATTCTACCACATAGCGGCGAGCAATGCAAGCCGGGAAAGGTCGTTGCGTATGAAAAAAATCTGGTGGCCGCTGCTCTATGCGCTCGGCGGCGTGATCTGCGTCTGGCTGACGGCGCGGTTTCTGCTGCCCATCGGGCTGCCGTTCCTGCTGGGCTGGGGCGTTTCGCGGCTCTCGCTTCCGCTGGAGCGGCAGCTAAAGAAGCATCTCCCGCTGGCCTCCTTTCTGTCCGTCACCGCCGTCGCGGCAGCGGTTGGCGGCATCGTTTGGCTGTTGGGCTGGGGGCTGTTCGCGGGATTGGAGCGCTTGAGTGCGCGGCTGCCGGAGCTGCTGTCGTCGCTGTCGGGGCCGGTCGCGGGGCTGCACGCCTCGCTGCTGCGGCTGGCAGGGCGGCTGCCGGAGGGACTGTCGTCCCTGGCGGTGCAGTGGCTCGACCAGTTTTTCGCCGGAAGCAGCGTGCTGGCCGGAACGCTCTCCGACTGGGTATTGTCGTTGGCGGGGCGGATTTTAATGAGTGTGCCGGACATTTTACTGTTCGCGCTGACGCTGCTGCTGTCAGCGTACCTGTTCTCGTCGGAGCGCGGGCGAGTTCACGAATTTCTGACGCATCATATCCCGGAAGCGTGGCGCGGACGCGGGCAAAAGGTCCTGAAAAAGCTCCGCGCCGCACTGGGCGCTTATCTCAAAACACAGCTGCGGCTGTCGCTCGTGATTCTCGGTCTGACAGCAGCGGGGCTGCTGATTTTAGGACGGCGCAATGCGCTGCCGCTGGCGCTTTTGATCGCCGTCGTGGACGCGCTGCCGGTATTCGGTGTGGGAACGGTCCTCATTCCGTGGGGCATAATCTCGTTTCTGCGCGGCAATGCGTTTCTCGGCATCGGGCTGCTGGTGCTTTACGCGCTCTGTTCGGTCAGCCGGGCGTTTCTGGAGCCGCGCTTTCTGGGCAAGCAAATCGGCCTCAATCCCCTGCTGACGCTCATCGCGCTCTATGCGGGCTATCGACTGTTCGGGATTTTGGGCATGATTCTGCTGCCCCTTGCCGTCATTCTGCTCAAACAACTCTATGAATTGGTCGAATCCGCCTGAGTCATGCAATCCGCAATCGTCCGCAGCGCCGCCGGGACCCGATCGGTGTCGAGGCAGGCATAGTTAAACACCATCGTACCGCCGCTGCCCTCCTTTGCGCGGAAATCGCTCAAAAAGCGCACGGAAAGGCCCGCCTCCGCCGCCCGCTCCTTCAGCACGGCATCCGGGCACGCCGTCTGCAATTGCAGGAGAAAATGCGTCCCCGCATTTTCCTCTATCACGCGGCAATGTCCATGCAGCGGGCTTTGCTCGATCATATCGAGCAGAACGGCGCGTTTTTCGCGGTAGCGTTTGCGCAGTCGGTTCAGGTGGCGTTCGTAATCGCCCGACGCAATAAACCGCGCCAGCGTGTACTGTTCAAAGGCAGGAACGGCGCAGGAATAGAAGCTCAGCCGCTCCCGCAGCCGCGACAGCAGCGCCGGCGGCAGGCACACGTAACCAATACGCAGCGACGGCGCGATCGTCTGCGAAAATGTACTGAGATACAGCACGCGCTGCCGGGTGTCCAGCGAAAACAACGGCGGCACAGGCTTACCGGAATGGCGCAGCTCACTGTCATAGTCGTCCTCTAAGATATACCGCTCCGGTCGGGCATAGGCCCATGCCAGCAATTCCCCCCGCCGCCGTGCCGGCATGACGATCCCGGTCGGAAAATGATGTGCCGGAGAAATATGTGCGATCTCCGCGCCGCTTTCCTCCAGCGCCCGGAAGCTCATTCCCTCGGCATCGAGCGGGATATGCGAAACGGCAACGTCATTGGCCTGATAGATGCCGGTGATTTTCGGATAACCGGGGTCCTCGACCGCGTAGCGCCGGTCGCGCCCCAAAAGCTGCACCATCAGGCCGTAGAGATATTCGTTGCCCGCGCCGACGACGATCTGCTCCGGCGTTACCCGTAGGCCGCGAACGCGGTACAGGTGTCCCGCAATCGCCTCCCGCAGCTCCCGTGCGCCGCGAAAATCGACCGGATGCAGCAGATCCTTGCCGCGCTCGGAAATGACCGTGCGCATCGTCCGTGCCCAGACGGAAAACGGGAACGGCACGTCCTCACCGCCGCCGCCGCTCAGATCCAGCAGCGGCTTTTCTTCTGTTTCTTCCGCACAAGGCGGTTGGGGCAGATCCTGCGCAGGTACTGCCTCACCGACGGCGCAGACGAAAACGCCGCTGCGCTCATGCGACTCGGCATAGCCCTCTGCGATGAGCTGTGCATAGGCACTCTCGACCGTGATGGTGCTTATGCCCAAATTGGCCGCCAACGTCCGGCGCGACGGCAGCCGCGCACCGGCAGGCAGCCGCCCGGCGCGGATATCCTCGCGGATCAGCTCATACAGCGCGGCATACATACTCTTACCGCTCCCCTTTTCCAGCATGTAGGTCAGCATCGCGTTTTCTCCTATCTGGTATTATCAAAAATAATCATTTTGGCTCTTTCTATCATACCAATTTGCAGTATAATCGCTTTATCGAAAAAATGCAAGGGAAGAAATCAAAATGAAACAACAATTTACCCTGAGAAAAATGGTTCTGACGGCGCTCTTTACCGCGCTGACCTGTGTCGCAACGATGCTCATTCAAATCCAGATGCCCGCCACACAGGGCTACGTCAACATTGGCGACTGCTTTGTCCTGCTCGGCGCATGGGTACTGGGGCCGTGGTTTGGCGCGTTTGCCGGCGGTGTCGGCTCTGCGCTGGCCGATCTTCTGGCCGGATATCCGCATTACGTTCCCGGCACGCTGCTCATTAAGGCGCTTATGGCTGTGATCGCCGCGCTGCTGTACCGTCAGCTCGGCAAGAAGCACGCCTACGTCGGTCAGATCGTCGGCGGTGTGGCTGCGGAGCTTTGGATGGTGCTGGGCTACTTCGTCTACGCGTGGCTGATTCTCGGCAAGGGCCTCGCCGCCGCGACGAGCATCCCCGGCAATCTGCTGCAAGGTGCGATCGGCCTTGTTGCTGCCATCGCGCTCGTAGCCGCCCTGCGGGAAAGCAAAACGCTGGAGAAGGTGAATCAGCATGGATGAGATCAGACAACAGGCCGCACAGGCCGCGCTTGCGCTGGTGGAAAAGGCAAAGCTGAAGCCCGGCCAGATCGCCGTCGTCGGCTGCTCGACCAGCGAGATCTGCGGCAGCCGCATCGGCTCGGATTCCCGCCCGGAGGTGGCGAAGGTCGTGTTTGACGCAATCTATTCCGTGTTTTCCGAGCATGGCATTTATCTCGCAGCGCAGTGCTGCGAGCATCTGAACCGCGCAATCGTCATCGAACGCGCCGCCCTCCCCAACGCCGAGCCGGTCAACGTCGTTCCGCAGCCCAAGGCGGGCGGCTCATTCGCAACGGCGGCGTATCACGCCTTCCGTGATCCTATCGCCGTAGAAGCCATCCGTGCCGACGCGGGCATGGACATCGGCGGGACGCTCATCGGAATGCACCTGAAGCAGGTCGCCGTTCCGCTGCGGCTCGGCATCGACCATATCGGCAGCGCAATTTTACTCGCCGCCCGCGTCCGTCCGAAATTCATCGGCGGCATCCGCGCGATCTATGACGAGTCGCTGCTCTAAAACAGCAAAACCGGGAGCGTATTTCAGAAGAATACGCTCCCGGTTTTGCACCTATTTGTCGGTTTTTCACAGAGGAATGGCCTTTTGCCCGCAAACTTTCGACGATAGCGAAAAAAGCGGGCGGCCACTCTTGCTTTTTCATCGGAATATGCTATAATATGGTCGAAAATCATGGAGAGCGGCTTAATTATCCGCTGTCCCAAGATAAAGGAGTTGTTTTTATGGCACTGGTTACTACTACCGAGATGTTCAAAAAGGCGTACGCCGGCGGCTATGCCATCGGCGCGTTCAACGTCAACAACATGGAGATCGTACAGGGCATCACCGAGGCCTGCAACGAGGTCAAGGCTCCCGTCATCCTTCAGGTTTCCAAGGGCGCCCGCGCCTATGCGAACCACACCTACCTTGTCAAGCTGGTCGAGGCGGCCGTCATTGAGAATCCCGACATTCCCATCGCGCTGCATCTGGACCACGGCCCCGATTTTGAGACCTGCAAGAGCTGCATCGACGGCGGCTTTACCTCCGTTATGATCGACGGCTCGGCCCATTCCTTTGAGGACAACATCGAGCTGACCCGCAAGGTCGTCGAGTACGCGCATGACCACGGTGTCGTCGTCGAGGGCGAGCTGGGTACTCTGGCCGGCATCGAGGACGAGGTCAGCCACGCAGTCGGCTCCTACACCCGTCCCGAGGAGGTCGAGGAATTCGTCACCAAGACCGGCGTTGACTCTCTGGCCATCGCCATCGGCACGAGCCACGGCGCCTATAAGTTCAAGCCCGAGCAGTGCACCCGCAACGCCGACGGCATCCTGGTGCCGCCTCCTCTGCGCTTCGACATTCTGGAAGAGGTTTCCCGCCGCCTGCCCGGCTTCCCGATCGTGCTGCACGGCTCCTCCTCCGTCCCGCAGGAATATGTGAAGATGATCAACGAAAACGGCGGCCATATGCCCAACGCCATCGGTGTTCCGGAGGAAGAACTGCGCCACGCCGCTCAGCTCTCCGTCTGCAAGATCAACATCGACTCCGACCTGCGTCTGGCCATGACCGGCACGATCCGCGCTTACTTCAACGAGCATCCGGATCATTTCGACCCGCGCCAGTACCTCAAGCCCGCCCGCGCCAACATCAAGGAGCTGGTCAAGCACAAGCTCATCGACGTCCTCGGCTGCGCCGGCAAGGCATAATTTCAGCCCTGATTGTAAAGCTGCTGCAAGGTTTTCTTGCAGCAGCTTCACTTTATTCTGTTTCCAGTTGCTTTCGCAGGCGTTCGACCATAACTGCCGTTTCCTCGCGGGTCGCATAGCCGCGCGGGCGTTTGCCGTTGGTGATGCCGTGTCGCACGGCCTCGGCCAGCTCCTCCTCCGCCCAGCGGCTCGGCGTTGTTCCTTCCCCCTCCAGCGTTTGTGCAATGCGCCGATCGATCAGCGCCTCCAGCTCCTGCTTCGTCATCCGCTCCACCTCCATCTGCTCCGCAACATCGCGGCGAAAATCGTCCATCGTCCGGCCGAAGCGGGTCAGCCAATGCGTCACGTCGCCGTGATTGCTTGCAAGCCCGCGCGTGTGGCCCTCGGCATGGTCGATCACCACGCCGTCGGCCAGCGGATCCAGCCCATACCGGCCGCACAGATACGCCGTCAGCTCCGTCGCCTCGCGATAGACCGCCTCAAAATAGCTCCGGTCGGTCAGCGCGTCCTCGCAGATTTCAAAGGAAATGTGCGAGTTGTTCGCACTGCCGCTGCGTCCGCTGCCCGCGTGCCAGCCCCGCCGGTCCCACGGCAGCGTCTGATAGGTCGCCACGCCGCCGTCGGCCTTCCGGCCGATGAAGGCATGAACGCAAACGTCCAGCCCGGGACGGTTCCAGTCGTTATCGTTGCCGTTTTTTCCGAGCAGCCCGTCGTCCGGCTGAACATAGCGGCGAAGATTCGGATTGTTCGCCCCCGTCGAATGGACCATCACCCCGCGCGGCACGATCTTCAGCCCGCGCCGGTAACAATCGTTGCTGTAAAAAATACACTCCCGCAGCTCCATAGGCATCCTCCTCGCTTCAGCCTATGACCCGCTGCGGGAATTTGTTCCAATTTTCGCAGGGCGCAAAAACCAGCCGACAGCGGCAAATGCCGCCGCCGGCTGGCTCGCGTCTTGTTAAACGGACATTATTTCATCAAATCCCGATAGAGGAACGTCACAACCTGTGCGCGGGTGCAGGTGTCCTCGGGGGCGAACGTTGTTGCGCTTGTGCCGTTGGTGATGGCGCTTTCGACTGCCCAGAGGACGGCATTGCCGAAATAGGCGCTCGGTTTCACGTCGGCAAACGGGTTATTCGTGCTGGCCGGCAAGGGCTGGCCCTCATAGCGCCAGAGGAAGGTGACGATCTGCGCACGGGTGCAGGTTTCGTCCGGGCTGAACGTGGTATCGGACGTGCCGTTCGTGATGCCCTTCTCCACCGCCCAGAGGACGGCATTGTAATAATACGCGCCCTTCTTTACGTCGTTAAATGGGTTCGCGCTGCTTGCAGGAGCGGGCTGTCCGGCCGCGCGCCACAGGAAGGTCACGACCTGCGCTCTCGTGCAGCCCTCCTCCGGGCCGAATGTCGTCGCACTCGTGCCGTTGGTGATCCCCTCCGAGATTGCCCAATCGATCGAATCATGCGCCCAATTTCCCTTCACCGGCATATCGGCAAAGGCCTTGCCGGGGCAATTCGTCGCACCGTCGCAGGGAGTAAAGCCAGTAGGCTCAGGGAACAATTGAATTTCATCGTTGGATGCGATCACCGTAATTTCCTCGGCCCCCGCGTCAACTTCTTCGGTTAATTCTTCTTTTGACAATTTTTCATTGTCATGCTTTACAAATAGCTTTTGTTTGCCGGCATCGGACCCACTGAGTTTAATTTTTCCGGCTTCACACGTTATCGACAGGTAATCCGTCACATTGCCCCACGC
The DNA here is from genome assembly GCA_902477055.1 of uncultured Eubacteriales bacterium. GTDB lineage: Bacteria > Bacillota > Clostridia > Oscillospirales > Oscillospiraceae > JAZOXB01. The sequence goes on along the minus strand of CABSFY010000053.1, from coordinate 4,376 downwards.
TTCAAAGCCCATCGCGTCTGAGCCTTGCAAAATGTCCTTTCGGTAATACGCCGCTTCAATATATCCCGTGCCGTCGGCAGGTCCATAGGTTAATGCTCCGTCAGCAGAATAAGCAATGCTACAGCCATTTTCCGCATAAAGCGTTGCTGCATTTTGACAGTGGTTGATATTGATATAACACGTATCCTCGCAGAAAACCGTGTATTCCCCTGCTTCGTATGGCAGGCAAACCGTGCTTAGCGCCGCACCGGCAAACGGAATAATATATGCAGAAGCTATCTCGGTTGTAAGACTGCCGTTTTCTGTCGTCACAATCTTTCCGCTTGGCGTGGTTATCCGCACCTGATTTTCATTCGGCACAAGGAAGGAGATCACATTCTCACCGTTCGTTTCGGCTGGCGTATTCCTCACTCCTCTGTCTGTCACAGAAGCATCCCCTGTAGTAACCCCAGCCGTTTTGAGCGCATAGAAAGCTGAGCTGCGCAGGCCCGGAGCAAGCACATCGATGTTGAACAGTGAGGATTCAATGAAATAGGAAATCGAATACACATACTGTTCAACCCATTGTCCTGTTTTTGCACTACGATAACAGAACTGTACTCTTGAGAAATCCTTGTTGACCAAGAAATAGCTCGGAAAATACGGATTATTACTGTCGTATGTCGTGATAAAATACGTATCTTTAAGGAAGTCATCTGGCTCTATGCCGATGATATTAACCGCGTGACCTCCCTGCTGAAGATTAAAGCATACGACCGGAGGATAATCCCCTTTCTTTAAGCCCTTGGCGACTTTGACGAGATCTTCAAAATTGTCATCTCCAAATGCATTTCCATCCTGAAAGCTCTGGAACACCGCAACAGCCATGGACGACTGGCTTAAATACATAATATTGATTGCATCTTTTAGTTTTGTGTCATAATTTAGCTTAAATAGATCAGCATCCTTGATGTTGAGCGAGGCCGCTGTGTCGCCTCCGAAGTCAGACGTTGACATTCCTGCGAAAAACGAGGCATTCATTGCCGCTATTCCAAAACACGCGCCGCCGTATGTTGATCCTCGATTTATGTAGTCCAGGAAGTGCTGCACATTATTTGCAACGATGGCGCAGATATCATATTTCAGCGACGGAAGCATATAACGATAGCCTAAAAATGAAATATCGTATGAGCCGACCTCTGCATTGGAAAAACGGAACGCATCCTTTTTGAAGTCATAACCCAAAACCGGAGAAACCGACTGATGCTTGTTGCATCTGGCACAGATAAAATCGATGTCGTCTTCATTGGTGCGCCAATCATGACCCCCGGCACATTCCGATTCGTCCGTGTCGTCCCATTCACAGATATAGTTTCTTCCGCCGCCGCTGGTCAAATGGCCAAAATCACCGTCATTCCATGTGCCATCTGTGAACTTCCAATAGAACATTGCATAATCTTCGCTAGAGCTTTCTGCATTTGGCTCGCCTGGATGCCAGTTTTCATAGGAACCAGTTTCCCCGGTGACCCATTTCCAGACGCCCTCCTCCTCGGCATCACTGTAGCCAAAATAGGCAGAGGTAACCCCCTGAGAGATCATATAATCGTAAACGAGAGCATTTTCCTCAGCGGAGGAGATCGTGGCCAAGTGGCCGCCTCTTTCCTCGCACTTCCGTTTCGCCTCTTCCCATGTTGCCGCATCATCGAAAATCGCATAGCGCGAGCCAGAGGCTTCGCTTGTTGTTAAGGCGTTTGCCGAAGAAGCCCCCGTTGACGGAAGCGATGCCGCCTGTAGTGGCAAGGAAAACATCGACAGCAACCCAACTGTGATTGCCAAAAAAAGCAAGATGGATATCCTTCGTTTTTGCATTGAATTACCCTCCCAAAAAATCAATTTGGCAATAGCCTGTTGAAATATTTTCATTATATCACGACATTATATTTATTGCAAGACAGACCAAAAGAAAGCCGAAAAAAAGCATCAGCTACGAAAACACCCCAATACGCTCAAAACGTGAAGCGCATCGGGGCTTTTGCCGATTCGATTTATGCAGTATAAAATGCAGTACTGCTTCGGCATTATTACTCGCGTTTATGAATATTAAAACAGCGTCCAAAGCCAGTAGAGCAGGCCGTAGAGCCAGCTTGCGGCGGTGCCGAATACCAGAACCGGGCCGGCGATGGTGAACATCTTGGCGCAGGTGCCGAGGACCACGCCCTCTGTCCGGAACTCGACAGCAGGAGAAACGATGGAGTTTGCAAAGCCCGTGATCGGGACGAGCGTACCGGCTCCGGCCCACTTTGCGATATCGTCATACACGGCAAGCCCAGTCAAAATTGCCGAAAGCAGAATCAGGCTGATGCTCGTCGCCGTGCCCGCAGCCTGCCGGTCGAGCGGGATGGATTGGAACAGCATCATCAGAAGCTGCCCGAGGCAGCAGATCAGCCCGCCCGTCCAGAACGCGTTGCAGCAGTCGCGCAGCGTCTTGCTTTTCGGCGCAAGCGAGTCAACGAGCCGACCGTATTCCGAATTTGTCATTTTGAGTACCCCCCTTTTTCGCTATTTTTTCCGGATTACTTCAAAAAATTCTGAATGTTTCTTCCGAAACCGGGCATTCTAAGCTCGGACACGGCAGAGCTGGCAAACCGAAGCAGCGGCGCACGATCGGCCAAATCGGAGCAGCACTATTTCGGTACATCTTCCGCGTCAAGTGCATCGAAGGGGCTTAGTCGATGCGAACCGTATACGGAAAGGGCCTGCCGCGGGCAATCGTCCGCAGCAGGCCCTTTGAATTTTACATTTTGCCCGTCTATTCTGTTTCGGCAGAGCAGCGTGAAATGAGAGCAAAAAAAGCAGCGTTACCGCCGCCGTCACAATTTTCCTTATAACGAAGATCGTCCTTGCCTGCTTGAAGCTCGTTGCAGTCACTCATTATTGTTGTGAAGATTTTGCTGGCGGCAGAAATTTCCGCCAGCTTTTTCTTTTACCACAGAGTAGGCTCCCCGTTCCCCGCAATGCGGCCATCCGCCATCTGAACGATCCTGTCACAGTGTTCGGCAATCGAAGGGTCGTGCGTAACGATGAGCAGCGTCTTGCCGCTTTCCTTGCAGAGCCGCATGAGGAGGTCCATGACATTCGCTTTGTTCGCCGCGTCCAGTGAGCCGGTGGGTTCGTCCGCAAGGATGATCGGCTGGTCACAGACGATTGCACGGGCGATTGCCACCCGCTGCCGCTCTCCGCCGGACAATTTGCCCGCCTTGCGGTTCAGCTTGTCGGATATGTCCAGCTTCTGCGCGATCTCCCGGATTCGGGGCTTATGCTCCCTGCGCCTGATCTGCCTGTTGTAAAGCAGGGGGATTCGGATGTTGTGATATACGGTTTCATCGTCCAGCAGGGCGAAGTCCTGCACAATATAGCCGAACGAGGCATTTCGGAGAGCGCTGCACCGCCTGTCGTTCATGTTCAGGACTTCCTCTCCGTCCACGGCGACGCTTCCGGAATCCGGCTTCAAAATCAGACCGATCATGTTCAAAAGTGTGGACTTGCCGCTGCCGGAAGGTCCGACGATGGCAACGGCTTCGCCGCTTTTCACGGAAAGATTGGCGTGATTCACCGCTTTTACGGTATAGTGGCTGGTTTCATAGCTCTTGCAGGCTTGTGTAACGGTGATTCCCGGCATAGTTCATTCCCTCCTTAATCCCTGTGAAAATTTAGATACAAACCGCCGCTGCACGATGCTTGTGACAAGAAGCGCCGACCCCATGGCGGCTGCGAATACCATGAGTAGATTCAGCGGCGAGGCGAGCCTGTTCAATGACAGGATCAGGAGCGTACCCGCAAGCGGGATCACATGGTATCCCAACACGAACAGATACATCCTTGCAAAGATAAACCGCTGTGTTGCGCCAAACAGATGATGCACCGCATATTCCGGAATCCGGCGGCGCAGGATGCGATAGGTGTTCAGCAGCAGCGCACCGAATAAGACCAGCGTGGACATGATGTAGAACAGAAGATACGTCTGATGGGTGCGGGTGCTGCTTGCGGCGGAAAGCCGCAAAAAGTTTTCCGTTGACTGTATCTCCGCATAGGCGGAATAGTTTTGATACAGGAACGACCTGACATCGGCGGCGCTTTCCTCTGTTGGTTCGGCAAGAATCAGACGGTCTATGAACAGATCCACCGATACGTGCGGAAACGCCGCGAGGGAAAGGGCATCCTCACAGGATGGCGAGAAAACATAGAGCGCTTTCTTCAGATTCTCCGATGCGGGCGGAATGTAGTGCAGCGGATGGTAAACGTCCATATCGGATGGAACAACGGTTACTGTGCATTCGTGATCTCCGATGCGGAGCGTCTTTCCTTCGTCCCCGGCGCAATCCGGCGAAACCGCGGCG
>CABSFY010000052.1 GCA_902477055.1 uncultured Eubacteriales bacterium | reverse complement strand
TTTCGGTTGCCCCGAAGGGGCGAGAAAATAGCGCATCTTATTTTTTGCTATGCTTTTGCATAGCAAAATCCCGCCGCTTCGTTGCAGAAGCGGCGGGGTGGCGTTCGCGGGAATTACTCAGCCAGAGCGGTGAAGTTGGCGAGCAGGGCGTCGCAGCTGTCCTCAAGGTAGCTGGCGGCGGTGACGACGAACAGATATTCGCCGCTGATGATGATGACCTGCTTCTCATAGATGCCGACATCGTTCAGGGAACCGACAATGCTGATGGCTGCGTGTTCCTGACCGGCAAACTCGACGGTCGTGGCTTCGATCGACTCGACCGTGATGCCGGTGCCGGGAAGCTGCTGCTCAAGCTGCGGAATCATTGCGGCGACAACCTGATCCTCCGCGCCTTCCAGAGCGCTGAACAGGGAAGCGTTGATCATCGAGATGTTCACGTTTTGCAGGCCCTCATTGTGCGCTGCGTAGTAGATGATGAGGGAGCCGGCGTTTTCCATCGAGGACTTGAGGTTCTCGTCGGTGAAGCCGTCGAGCGCGTAGCCGTAAAGCTCGGCGATCTCCTGCTCGTTCAGAACGGTCCAATCGTCGCCCATCTCAGCGGTGATGCCGAGGACGGTATTCGTGTAGACCTTGCCGTCCGTTTTGCCGACGGCGGGGGACATCACAATGACCTCCTCCGTGGGAGCCTCGGTGGGAGCTTCCGTAGGAGCTTCGGTCGGTGCTTCCGTGGGAGCCTCGGTGGGAGCCTCCGTGGGCGCTTCGGTGGGTGCCTCGGTCGGCTCGGTCTTGCCGCAGGCGGCCAGAGAAAGCACCAGACACAGGGTCAGAATGATAGCGAATAACTTTTTCATTTTCTTACTCCTTTTCTAGTTTGCCGTAAAACGGCAAGCTAATTCTATCCGTTTCGTCCCGAAAAGTCAATAGGTCGTTCTGCAAAAAAATAATTACTGCAAAATACAAAAATTTATGATATGATAACACCGAGGTGATTAAAATGGAGGAAAAGGATTTGCAGACCCAAACGCCAGAGGAAAAGCCGCCGTTTGAGCCTAGCTCTAAGGGAAGAAGAATTTTTGCGTGGGTGCTGTTCGGTATCGTTGCGATCGGAATCGTGTTCTGGCTGCTGGGTATTGCTGACCCGAACTGGACGGAGAAGCTCCTTGATTATTTTAGGCATTGATCCGGGCTACGCCACGACGGGCTTCGGCCTGCTTGCTGCCGAGCGCGGCAAATATACGCTTTTGCAATACGGCACCATCACCACGCCGACCGGGCTGACGTTCCCGCAGCGGCTGAATATGCTGTTTGAGGATATGAACGAGCTGCTCAAGGCCACGAAGCCCGAAGCGGTTGCGGTCGAGGAGCTGTTTTGGGGCCACAATATCACCACCGGCATCGGCGTGTCGCATGGGCGCGGCGTGATCCTGCTTGCCATCGAGCGGGTGGGCGTGCCGCTGTTTGAGTATACGCCCATGCAGGTCAAGCAGGCGGTCGTCGGCTACGGCAAGGCGGAGAAGCATCAGGTGATGGATATGACCCGCCGCTTTTTGAAAATGGACAGGCTGCCCCGCCCGGACGACGCGGCGGATGCGATCGCCATTGCGCTTTGCCATGCACGGTCGTCCACGAGCCTGCTTGGGAGGGTTTGAGAATGTTTTATTACCTGAGCGGCGATATTGCGCTGCTCGACGAGAATTTGGCCGTTGTGGACTGCGGCGGGGTGGGCTACGCGTGCCACACTACCGCCTATACGCTTTCGAAGCTCCGCGTCGGGCAGCGGGCCAAGCTGTATACCTATTGCAATATCCGCGAGGATGCGTTTGATATTTTCGGCTTTATCTCCCGCGAGGAGCAGCGGTGCTTTGAGCTGCTGGTCGGTGTGACGGGAGTGGGGCCGAAGGCGGCGCTGTCGATCTTGTCGGCGGTTTCGCCCGAACGGTTCACGCTGGCTGTCATGACGCAGGACGAAAAGGCGCTCACGGCAGCGCAGGGGGTCGGAAAAAAGCTGGCGCAGCGCATTATTCTGGAGCTGAAGGACAAGCTGGGTACAGCGGTCCGGGAGCTGGACTTTTCCGGCTCTGGCGGCGCACCCGTGGACCTTCCCACGCCGGGGAGCAATCTTGCATTGGCACAGGCCGCTTTGCAGGAGCTGGGCTACAGCCCGGCGGAGATCGGCACGGCACTGAAGGGCATCAAGACCGACGGCCTGCCAACCGAGGAGATCGTCCGGCAGTGTCTGCGGGCGATGGTAATGAGGTAAGGACAGATGAGCATCGACTTTTCGCAGAATTACGAAGCGCCGCTTGTAACGACGAGCTTTACGCCGAACGACGAGGGGGAATTCTCCCTCCGGCCAAAGCGCTTGACGGAATATAACGGACAGGAGAAAATCAAAGAAAACCTCTCGGTCTATATCGAGGCGGCCAAGCGCCGCAATGAGCCGCTGGACCATGTGCTGCTCTACGGCCCGCCGGGCCTCGGCAAGACGACGCTTGCGGGGGTAATTGCTAACGAGATGGGCGTGAACATCCGCGTGACCTCCGGCCCGGCAATCGAGAAGGCGGGTGATCTTGCTGCGCTGCTGACGAACCTCGGCGAGGGTGACATCCTGTTTATCGACGAGATTCACCGGCTCAACACCGCCGTGGAGGAAATTCTCTATCCGGCGATGGAGGACTTTGCCATCGATATCATTGTCGGCAAAGGCCCGTCGGCCAACTCTATCCGGCTCGATCTGCCGCGCTTTACGCTCATTGGCGCAACGACCCGCGCCGGCCAGCTTTCCGCGCCGCTGCGGGACCGCTTCGGTGTTAGCTTCCGGCTGGAGCTGTACACGCCGGAGGAGCTTTGCAGGATTATCACGCGTTCGGCGAATCTGCTCGGCATGGATATTGAGCGCGACGGCGCGATGGAGCTGGCCTCCCGCAGCCGGGGAACGCCGCGTATCGCCAACCGGATGCTCCGCCGCGTGCGCGACTTCGCGCAGCTTTATTACGACGGCGTGATCACCCGCGAGGCGGCTGACCATGCGCTGGGCCGGCTGGAGGTGGACAAGCTCGGCCTAGATGCGACCGACCGGCGGATGCTGGAGGCGATTATCCGGTATTATAAGGGCGGTCCCGTCGGACTGGAAACACTGGCCGCGACCATCGGCGAGGAGGCCGTGACGCTGGAGGACGTTTATGAGCCTTATTTGATGCAGATCGGCTTTTTGACGCGCACGCCGCGGGGCCGCTGCGTTACGCAGTTGGCCTATGATCACCTGCATCTTCACAATGAAAATGCAGATCAACTGACAATTTGACCGAAAACGAAGGTCGAAAATCGGCGAATATCAACAAAGATTTGTCGGCTATCGAAAAAAATCTCATTAACTATTGACAAATATTGCGGAAATGATATAATGGGAGATGCAGCGACAAGCAGCGTTACGACCAATTGCCGCTCGCAATACTAACCAACCCTGCGGCAATCCAAAAAGCGTTTTTTGATGGCATCACGACAGGGCAATTCTTTTCAAGAGAGGTAAACCAAAATGTACGAAGACAAGACTTTAGTTTGCAAGGAATGCGGCGCGGAGTTCGTGTTCACCGCCGGCGAACAGGAATTCTATGCGGAAAGAGGCTTCCAGAATGAGCCCCAGCGCTGCAAGGCCTGCCGTGACGCTCGCAAGAATGCTGCCCGTAGCCCCAGAGAGTATTTCACCGCTGTTTGCGCCAACTGCGGCGGCGAAGCCCGCGTTCCGTTCGAGCCCAAGACCGATCGCCCCGTCTATTGCAGCGAGTGCTTCGCAAAGATGCGCGAGAACGGCTAATTTCATTTTTAATTGAATGAACCGGAAGGACGCTTCGTTTGGGGGCGTCCTTCTTTCATGGAAAAAAAGAGATGACTAGAGATTTAACTACCGGCTCGCCGACCAAGGTGCTGTGGCAGTTTTCGCTGCCGCTGCTGGGGAGCGTGCTGTTTCAGCAGATGTACAACCTCGCCGACTCGCTCGTCGCGGGCAAGCTCATCAGCGAGGACGCGCTGTCCGCCGTCGGCAATGCCTACGAGGTCACGCTGATCTATTTGGCCTTTGCGTTCGGCTGCAACATCGGCTGTTCGGTTGTCCTGTCGCAGCTATTCGGCGCGAAAAAAATCGCCGATCTGAAAACGGCGGTCACGACAAATTTTATTTTCAGCGGCGCGCTGACGCTGGTGCTGATGGCGCTGGGCTTCTGCTTTGCCCCGGCGCTGTTGGAGCTGATCCAAGTTCCGGAGGCGCTCCGTGCGCAGACGCTGACGTATCTGAATATCTACACCGGCGGCCTGATCTTCCTGTTTTTCTATAACATTTCCAATGGAATTTTCACCGCGCTGGGCGATTCCAAAACGCCGTTCCTGTTTCTCGCGGCCTCGTCTACGGCAAACGTGTTCGTGGATATTCTGTTCGTAAAGGTGTTCCCGCATTGGGGCATCGGCGCGGTCGCCTGGGCGACGTTCCTGTGTCAGGGCGTGAGCTGTGTTTTGGCGGTGCTGACGGTGCTGCGTAAGCTGCGGCTGCTTCAGAGTGAGGCAAAGCCGCGCCTGTTTGATACGGCGATTTTGTGGCGCATCATCCGCATCGCCCTGCCCAGTACGTTGCAGCAGAGCTTCATTTCCATCGGCAATATTGTCATTCAAAGCGTCATTAACGGCCTCGGCGGCCCGGTCATCGCGGGCTACTCGGCGGCGGTGAAGATCAATAACTTCGCCGTCACGAGCTTCACGACGCTCGGCAACGGCATTTCCAACTACACCGCACAGAATCTCGGCGCGGGACAGAAGGAGCGCGTCCGCAAGGGAACGCGGGCGGGGCTTCTGATGATGATACTCATCGCGGTCAGCTTCAGCGCGGTCTACGTCCTGCTGCGCGAACAGCTCGTCGGCTTGTTCATGAAGGAGCAGGGGACGGCGGCGCTGGGCATTGGCTGCCGCTATCTTCTGATCATCGCGCCGTTTTATGCCGTAATCTGCATCAAAATCTGCTGCGACGGCGTGCTGCGCGGCGCTGGCGCGATGAGGTATTTCATGATTACGACGTTCACCGATCTGGTGCTTCGCGCAGCACTGGCGGTCGTCCTCGCGCCCGTGTGGGGCAGCGACGGCGTGTGGTTCGCCTGGCCCGTCGGCTGGGTGATCGCAACGGTGATGTCCACAGTATTCTACCTTTCCGGTGTCTGGAAACGCTCGCACGTATAAACCAAGACCCGCTCCCTTTCACCGTTGGAAGGGAGCGGGTCTTGGTTTATTCGGTTTCTTCCTCTGCCGGGTGGACGTAGCCCTCCAGGCGTTCGCGGGCGGTTTTGAGGGATTCGTACAGGCTGCTGCTGACGCGGTCGTAGTAGTTGGCCTCGTACAGGGCCAGAGCGCTGTCGATGTCTAGCACGCGGTAGCGGTTCTGAATCTCCTCGCCGCGATCGACCGCGCCGACGGCGCGATAATTGACCTTGCTGAAATATGCGTCGCCCGTCGAGTCCTTCGTAATCTCCAGATCGAGCATCACGCCGATGGTGCTGCCGCCCTCGTCCACCGCGCTCAGGTCGCCGAGGCCGTAGGCGATGACGACGGTCTTGTCCTCGCCGTTGTCCATGCGGACGGCGCGTTCTTCGATCGGTGCGGCGAGGTGAGAGTGTGAGCCGAGGATCAGGTCCGCGCCGCAGTCGATAAGCAGATTCGCGATGTTCTCCTGCGATTTGCTCACCTCGCGCGTGTCCTCGCTGCCCCAGTGCAGAGAGGCGACGATGATGTCGGGATTCATCGCCCGCGCGGCCTTCATCACGGCGCGGATGCCGTCGTAGTCAATATTTTCGTAGTTCGACGTATAATCGGTATAGAGCAGGTTGACGCAGTACTCTGCGCCGGTGGGCAGACCCATGCCGCCGAGGCCCTTGGTAAAGGCGACGAAGGCGATGCGGATGCCGTTGACCTCGCGGAGGACGACCTGATTCTTTTCACGGTCCTGCGCACTGGTATAGGTGCCAAAGGCGGTCATACCCTGTGCCTCGATGACGGACTTGGTACGCTCCATGCCGACAATGCCGTTGAAGATGCTGTAGGTGTTCGCTGTTTGCAGCAGGTCGATGCCTGCTGCGGCGAGGGTTTTTGCCAGTGCGTCCGGATAGCTGGCCAGATCCTTTCCGAAGGGGGCGGAGTCGAAGTTACCCTCAAAATTGGCCAGCGTGAGGTCCGCGTCGGCCAGCGCGGGGATAACGTCGGCAAACTGCGCCGTGAAGTCATAGCTGCCGTCGGGCAGGATGGCCGCGTCAAGCATGGCATCCGTCAGATAGATATCGCCGACGGCGCGGAGCGTGGCCTTTCCGACGGCGACCGGCTCGTCCGACTGCGCGGTATTGCCGCCGCAGCCGAACAGCGAAAGCGTCAGCAGCAGCGACAGAACTATAAGAAACGTTCGTTTCAAAACGAAACCTCCTGAAAAACAAACTCAAAGTGTGCGTCTATTTTACACCATATCGGCGTTTGACACAAGCGGGAAATTGATTTTTTTCGACGGGGATTGACGAATATGATATAATGAACGAAATGACGGAAAAATTTTCAAAGAGCGGAGAGAAAGGCGGTAGCTTATGGCGCAGAGAAAGAAACGAAAAAAGACTTCTCCGATCGGATGGTACGTCGCGATCGGTGCGGCGGTTTTGTGCGTGGCCGCTGCGCTGATTTCCCTGCTTTGGCCGCGGGTGCAGGAGGTTCTTCCGCTGGATACCCGCGCGAAGAATCAATGGAACCCCGACGGATTTTATGCGGAAAGCGGCTTTTTGCGTTACCGCGATGCGTCGCATCTGGTCGGCATCGACGTTTCGGCGCATCAGGGTGAGATCGACTGGGTGGCGGTGAAGAACGCGGGCGCGGAATTCGCGATCATCCGCATCGGCTATCGTGGCTCGACGGTCGGCGACCTGTACGAGGATGAGCAGTTTCGTGCCAATCTGCTCGGCGCAAGGGAGGCGGGCCTCCGACTGGGCGCTTATTTCTTCTCGCAGGCAATGAACCCGGCCGAGGCAGTCGAGGAGGCCGAATATGCCTGCAAGCTGCTCGACGGCGCGGGATTGGAGCTGCCGCTTTACTTTGACTGGGAGGTTGCCTCCGGCGGTGAGCGGGTGCGCAGCGAGAGTGATGTTGCGCTGACGGACTGCGCGAAGGCCTTCTGCGCGGCGGTTGAGGCGCGGGGCTATCGCAGCGGCGTTTACTTTAACCAGACACAGGGCTATCAGCACTACGATCTCGAAGCATTACAAGATTATTCTCTCTGGCTTGCGGAGTACGGCGACGTGCCGACGTTCCGCTATGCCTTTCATTGCCTGCAATATTCCGATGCCGGTCAGGTCGACGGTATCCCGACCGGGGTCGATCTGGATCTGCTGTTTTTAGACGAGGGGAGCGAAAATACGAATGCTGACGCGACGGAGTGACAGACGCGAGCTGCTGCGGGCAGGAGATATGATTCGGCGGGCGCTGCTGGCGTGGCTCCTCAGCGCTGCGACGCTGTATACGGCGCTGCCGAAGGGCCTTCGGGTGTTGAATACGATGACGGGTGCGGAGGCCATGTCGTTTCCGCTGCTGCTGGGGCTTGCGGCGCTGTGCTTTCTGCTGCTTCATGCGGCCGCATGGTTCTGGCAGACGGAGCGTTTGGAGCGCTGGGCGCTGGCGGCGGTCTTTCTATGGTACGCCGTTACGGCGCTGGTATCCGCGTTTCAGCTGCCGCTGCTGATCGCCTGCGGCCTGATTTTTGCGCTGCTGTTGGTCTATGCGCAAAGGGGCGCACGGGCCGACGAGCCGGTACTGAAAAAACCGGCCAAGAAAAGCAGGGGCTGGCTCCTGACGGCGCTGTTTGCGGTGGTGTTCTGCGGACTGACGGGATACTGGCTGGCCTGCCGGGTGCTGTCACTGGCCTGCCCGACGTATGACATGGGCATTTTTACGCAGATGTTCCACAGAATGCGCACGACCGGCCTGCCGGATACGACGCTGGAGCGTGACGGGCTGCTGTCGCATTTTGCGGTCCATGTTTCGCCGATCTATTATCTGCTTTTGCCGTTTTTTGCGTTGTTTCCTTCGGCTATCACGCTGGAATTGCTTCAGGTCGCGGTGTTGGCCTCGGCGGTCATCCCGCTTTGGCGCATCGCGCGGCGAAACGGCTTTTCCGGGCTGACGGCGGCACTGCTGTGCGGGCTGCTGTTGGCCTATCCGGCCTATTCCGGCGGGATGAGCTACGATTTGCATGAAAACGTGTTCCTGACCCCGCTGCTTTTCTGGCTGTTCGACGCCTTGGAGCGGCGGCGCGGCTGGGGGATTGCGCTGTTTGCCGTTTTGACGCTGCTGGTCAAGGAGGACGCGGCCGTCTATGTGGCGGTGACCGGCCTGTATGTGCTGGCGGAGGGGCTGCTGCGGCGCGACCGCTGGCGGCTGACGGCCGGCGGCTGTTTGCTGGCCGGGGCGCTGGCGTATTTTTTCTGCGTGACGAGCCTTCTGAGCGCGGAGGGCGAGGGTGTGATGAGCTACCGTTACGGCAATCTCATGCCGGAGGGCTCAAATTCGCTGCTTGCCGTGATTAAGACTGTGCTGCTTCTGCCGATCAAGGCCGTTGCCGAGTGCATGGAGAAGGAAAAACTCGCTTTTCTCGCGCAGACGCTGATGCCGCTGCTGGGACTGCCGCTGCTGACACGGCGGCTCGAACGTTTCGTGCTGCTCATTCCCTATGTCCTGCTGAATCTGCTGTCGGACTATCCCTATCAGCACAATATATTCTTCCAGTATACCTACGGCGCGACGGCGTTTTTGTTCTATCTGACCATCGTGAATCTGCGCGATTTGACGGCCGGACGGAAAGACCGATGGGTGCAGGCTGGGCCGGTTTTGGCGGCGCTGGTGCTTGCGCTGAGCCTTACCGGCGTAGTCGTCCTGCCGACGGCGAAGATTTCCGTGGAGTATTACCACGAAACGAAGGAGCATACGCAGATGATCTCGGAGCATCTGGACCGCATCCCGCGCGATACGGTCATCACGGCGACGGTGTTTTATACCGTGCCGCTGGCGGACTGCCCGACGCTTTACGATTTGCAATACTGCTCGACGGAGCATTTGCTTTCGTCGGAGTACGTGGTAATGGATGACAAGACGAGCTACAAACGCTATGCCACGACACCATGGGAAACGTGGACGCGCGAACAGTTCATTCAATTGCTGACAGAAAACGGCTATACGATCTGGGATGCGCCGGACGAAAGCCTGACGATCTGGCACCGGGAACCATAATCCACGACGGGCGGGACGACAAGTCCCGCTCGATTTTTTGAATTTTTTCAAAAAAGGCCTTGACAAGCGCTGGGCCTTGTGTTACTATACAATCATACTTGAACAAATGCTCAAGTGTTCAAACAAGAAAATGATGGCACAAGGGGGAAAACTGAATGGACAAAACGACGACAGGGCATCATGACACACTGTGTGGACTGGACGAGGATGAGCTGTTTGAAATGGCCGAGCTGTTCAAGGTGTTCGGCGATTCGACGCGGATTCGCATTCTCTACGCCATGTTCCGGCAGGAGATGAACGTAACGGACCTCTGCGAGGCATTGGGACTGAGCATTTCGGCAATTTCCCACCAGCTCCGCCTGCTGAAGCAGGCCAAGCTCGTCCGCAGCCGCCGCGACGGCAGAATGGTTTATTATATGCTGGCTGACGAACACGTCAAAACGATCATCGGCATGGCAAAAGAACATATTGAGGAGTAACTAAAAATGAAAAAGAGCTACAAACTGAAGGATCTGGATTGCGCGAACTGCGCGGCAAAAATGGAACGGGCGATCAACAAGCTGCCCGAGATCGAAGAAGCGACGGTCAATTTCTTCACCCAGAGAATGACCCTGACCTTCGCGGACGACGCCGATGAGGCCGAAATCCTCGGCAAGGTCAAAAAGACCATCGCCAAGGTCGAGCCGGACTGCGAGGTGCTTGCATGAAACGCCGCCAGAAAATCGAACTGGCCCGCATCATAGCTTCGGCAGCTCTGATGGGCATCGGCTTCTGCCTCGACGGTTGGTGGAAGGCCGGGTTCATGTTGGCGGCGTGGCTGCTTTCGGGCTATGATGTTCTGTGGGATGCCGTGTGCAATGTGTTTCGCGGGCAGTTCTTTGATGAAAACTTTCTGATGGCCCTTGCAACCGTCTGCGCCGTTGCGATGCAGGATTGGGCGGAGGCTGCGGGCGTTATGGTCCTGTACCAGATCGGCGAGCTGTTCGAGCATATCGCGGTCGAGCGGTCGCGCAAGTCGATCAGCGGTCTGATGGACCTGCGGCCGGACCGTGCAGTTGTCCTGCGTGACGGCAGGGAGGTAGAGGTCGAGCCGGAGGAGGTCGGCGCGGGCGAGCTGCTGCTGGTTCGCCCCGGCGAGCGCATCCCCGTAGACGGCGAGATCGTCGAGGGCGAAAGCTCTCTCGATACCTCGAAGATCACCGGCGAATCCCTCCCGGCGGAAGTCCGGACGGGCGACAAGGTCGTTTCCGGCAGCGTCAACCTGACCGGCGTTCTGAAAATCCGCGCCGAGAGCGCGTATGAGCAATCGACCGTCGCGCGGATCCTGACCCTTGTAGAGCAGGCAACGGAGAAAAAGGCGGCTTCCGAGCGTCTGATTACCCGCTTTGCCAAGTATTACACGCCGAGCGTCATCGGCGCAGCGGTGCTGTTGGCGGCCATCCCGCCGCTGTGCTTTGGCCAGCCGTTTACCGAGTGGCTGACGCGTGCGCTGTCCTTCCTCGTTATTTCGTGTCCGTGTGCGCTGGTCATTTCCGTGCCGCTGAGCTTCTTCTCCGGCATGGGCGCGGCGGCGAAGCTGGGCATTATCGTCAAGGGCGGCAGCGCTTTGGAGGCGATGGCCAAGGTCGAAACCATGGTCTTTGACAAGACCGGCACGCTGACGAAGGGCGAATTCTCCGTCCGGCAGGTGCGCGGCGAGAATCGCGACGAGATTCTGCGCATTGCGGCCCGCTGCGAGCAGTATTCCAACCATCCCATCGCCCACGCGCTCCGCACCGCTGCACCGGACTGCGGCGCGGCGGCGGAGAACATCCGCGAAACGGCCGGTAACGGCATCACCGCAACGGTGGACGGCGCGTCCGTAGCCGTCGGCAACCGCCGCCTGATGGAGCAGCTCGGCGTTGCGCTTCCCGGCGAGAGTTTTGTCGGAACGGTGCTTTACGTAGCGAAGAACGGACAGTACCTCGGCACGATCGTCCTCGGCGATACCCTCCGCGACGGCACGGCGGAAACCATCCGCAAGCTGCACGGCATGGGCGTGCGCAAGGCGGTCATGCTGACCGGCGACCGTGAGGAAGCGGCTGCCACCGTGGCAAAGGAAGCCGGACTGGACGAATTCCATGCCCAGCTCCTGCCGCAGGATAAGGTTGCGCTCGTTGAGCAGCGGCAGGAGACGGTCGCGTTTGTCGGCGACGGCGTGAACGACGCGCCGGTCCTGACGGTGGCCGATGCCGGTATCGCCATGGGCGGTGTCGGCTCGGACGCGGCGGTCGAGGCAGCGGACGCGGTGCTGCTGAAGGACGATCTGTCCGGCCTGCCCAAGCTGCTGCACGTGGCACGCAAGACCTGCCGCATCGCAAGGGAGAATATCATCCTTGCGCTGGGTGTAAAGGGCGTCTGCCTTGTGCTGGGGGCGCTGGGCTATGCGCCAATGTGGCTGGCCATCTTCGCCGATGTCGGCGTGGCTATGCTGGCGATTTTGAACTCTCTGCGCGCCTTACGGCAATGAATTACATAAAACACGACGCACCCGCCAGTACGGCAGGTGCGTCGCGTTTTATTCGGCGAGATCCTCGCCTTTGTTGCTGTATTTACTGGTGAGGGGGTCCTGTGCGTCGGCTTCGGATTGGTAGCGGCCGACGACCTTGGCGGCCAGGTCAACCGGCAGAAGTGTACCCGCGCCCGCGACGCAGCCGCCGGGGCAGGCCATGCCTTCAAGCAGGTAGCCGTTGTATTTTCCGGCCTTGGCCAGCGCCATGAGCTGGCGGCATTCGCGCAGGCCCTCAGCGCTGGCGGTTTTGCATTCGCGCTCCGGGGCAATTTTGGCAATGACGTTTTTCACTGCGCCGGCCACGCCGCCGGAAACTGCAAAGCCGCGGCCGGCCGCCGTACCTTCACGCAGGCTCTCACCGTCGGGTATGGCGGCAAAGTCGATGCCCTTGGCCTCGAACATTCCCATGAGTTCTTCAAACGTCAGCACAAAATCCACGTCGCTGCGGATGTCCTGCCGCATGGCCTCGAGCTTTTTTGCGGCGCACGGGCCGACAAAGACGATCTTGCAGTCCGGATGCTCCTTTTTTTGCAGCCGTGCGGTAAAGACCATCGGTGTAAGGGTCATGGAGATGTTCTTTGCCTGGTCGGGGAAGTTTTTATAGACCATCGAGTGCCACGCCGGGCAGCAGGAGGTCGCCATATAGGGCTGCTCGGCCGGAACCTTCTCCAGGAAGTCCTTCGCCTCCTCAATCGTGCAGATATCCGCGCCGACGGCGACCTCGACCACGCCTGCAAAGCCCAGCTTACGCATGGCAGCGGTGAATTTTTCGGGGGTCGAGAACTTGCCGAATTGCCCGATAAAGGCGGGCGCGACGATGGCGATGACCTTGTCACCCGACATGATGCTGCGGATGACCTGATAGAGCTGCCCTTTGTCCACAATTGCGCCGAAGGGGCAGTTGACAAGGCACTGGCCGCAGGCGACGCATTTGTCATGGTGAATCACGGCGCGGCCGTTTTCGTCCATGCCGATGGCGTCCACGCCACAGGCTGCCTGACAGGGGCGCTCGATATAATTGATGGCGTGATAGGGACAGGCCTTGGCGCACTTGCCGCATTTGATGCACTTTGCTGGGTCGATATGGCTCTTGCTATTGAGGAAGTAGACCGCATCCTTCGGGCAGACCTGATGGCACGAGGCGGCGAGGCAGTTCTGGCACAGGTTCGTGACCAGGTACTGGCGCGGCGGACAGCGGTGGCAGGCGTAGGGAATGATATTGATGAGCGGCGGCTCATAATACTGCTCGGCAATTGCCGCCTGATCCATGCCCTCGGTCACAAGCGTCCGCTGCTGGACGGATTGCAGGGACAGGCCCATCGCCAGCCGGATACGTTCGCCCGCAATGGCGCGCTCGAGAAAGATCGACTCGCGGTGCAGCGGGTTTTCGCCGGGGACGATCGTATAGGGCAGGTCCTCGGCCTTGGTAAAATCGTTGCTTTCATAAGCCATCCGTGCGACCTCGGTAAAGACCTTCTTGCGGATGTCGGTAATCAGGGACGGAACGCCTCTCATCGCTTTTCCTCCAATGCACAAAAAATCAATGCCTATATAGTATCATATTTCCCAAAAAGTGCAAGTCCGAGAAACGGAATTTCAAGACGGCAAACAGGCGAGAGAAACCCGTTCAACATGGGAAAATGAATAAACGCCGCCTCTTTCGGGAGAGACGGCGTTTTTGAGTTACAGAGCTGCAAAAATTTTGGTGCCGCGGCGTTTGAGCCAGGTGAGAAGCAGCACGGCGGCGAGCAGAGTCAGCAGAGCGAACAGGCCGAGGTAGGGGAGCAGGCCGAGCCGGTAGCCAACGAGCAGATAGCCGCCGCCAAGAAGCAGACCGTAGGCCCAGCCGGAGAGCAGCGCGAGAAACACGCCCAGCCCCTGCTTGATGGGAACGATCTCGCTGGTCCAGTTCAGATTCGGCCGCTTTACGCCGATGCTGAGGTCAAGACAGGCCAAAAACAGGGCGCACAGCTGCGGCAGCACCAGCACCAGCACGGTATCGACCGCCGGAAGCCGGCAGGCAAGCGCCGCGCAAACGCTGCAAAACAGCGCCGGAAGCATTGTGATGGCAAGCTGCACGGTCAGCTTTGCCCGCAGGACGTGCCACGGCAGGACCGGCAGGGATTGCAGCTGCCAGAGCGCCTTGCCTTCCAGCGAAATCGACGGCGCGGCCGTGTCATTCATTGCAATGAGCATACAAATCACCGCGCAGAGCAGCGCCGTAACGGCTCCGGGACGGGCGGCAAAGACCAGCCCCAGCGTCTTCGTCAGCTCGGCGCCCTTGAACAGCAGGGCGATACCGGCAAGCGGCAGCATGAGCGTACTGAGGCCGCAATTGAGCATATAGTTCGGGCTGGCGGTGAAGCGGCGAAGCTCCTTGGCAAACAGCGCACGGGAAGGGGAGCGGAGCTGCGCTTTGCCTTCCTTATAGGCGACGCGAGCGACCTTGCCGGTTGCCGTTGCAATTTTCAGGAAGCTGCGCGAGAGCAGCAGCCACGTCAGCACGAAGATCGCTGCCACGACCGCGCCGACGAGCAGCATCGCCAGCCAATCGCCCGCGGCCACACGACCCAACAGATACAGGGGATAAGCGGCATCCTTGATGACGCTGCCGTAGTATACGGCGTTTTCTATCAGCTTCGGCAGGAGCGTCTGCGCCTTGAAGTGGAGGAAATAGTACGCGCCGAAGAACAGGAGGGAAACGATAACGGTAATGAAGCTCTTATTTTTCAGCTTCAGGCTGATTTTTGCCACGACCCAGCCGAGCAGGCACGAGAGCACCAGCACAAACAGGGACAGCAGCAGCACCAGCAGGAGCGAACCGACGAGCACGCCGACGGAAAACGGCGCGACGATCCAGTAGACGATGATGGCCGGAAGGATGACGACGCCGGAGTACATCAGACCCATCAGGTACACGCCCAGCAGCCGCGCGGTGATGATGTACCGCACCGGAATCGGCATGGACAGCAGCAGGTCGTTGTCCTTGGACAGGTACAGGCCGGAATAGGTATTGAACACGCTGCCGAAGGTGCCGAGGAAGATCGCCAGCAGGGAGAAAATCGTGAAGTACAGCCAGCCCAGTCCGGCGGAGACGAGCGAATAGCACATGACCGCGGAGAGGAAGGCGAACGTTCCGCCCACGATGCCGACCATCAGCAGCACGAACAGCGCCAGCATGGCGATGATGGAGCCGCGCGAGCGCGCGGTGTTCTTTTTCGGATTATAGAAGTAGCTGCGGAAGATCTCGGCAAGCTGCTTTTTAACAAGGAGGCTCAGCATTGCGCATCCTCCAGCTCGAGGAAGACCTCCTCCAGCGAGTCGTCGCCCTTGACCTCGTCCATCGTGCCGGAGCGGATGAGCTTGCCGTTTTTGATGATGGCGACCTTGTCGCAGAGCTTTTCCGCGACCTCGAGGACGTGCGTAGAGAAGAAGATCGCGCCGCCCTGATCACACAGCTCGCGCATCATGCCCTTGAGCAGGTGCGAGGCCTTGGGGTCGAGGCCGACGAACGGCTCGTCCATCAAAATGAGCTTCGGTTTGTGGAGCCACGCGGCGATGATGGCGAGCTTCTGCTTCATGCCGTGCGAATACGACGCGATGGGCTGACCGAGGTCGTCCGTCAGCTCAAACAGACCGGCGTATTTGGCGATACGCGCCTTGCGATCGGCCGCGCTGACACCGAAAATGTCGGCGATGAAGTTCAGATACTTGATGCCGCTCATGAAGTCATACAGATCGGGATTATCGGGGATGTAGGCCAGCTCCCGCTTGCAGGCGAGGGGATCGGCCTTGATCGAGCGGCCGTTGATGAAAATTTCGCCCGCATCGAATTGCAGAATGCCGACGACGGACTTGAGCGTTGTCGTCTTGCCCGCGCCGTTGTGGCCAATGAAGCCGTAGATCTCGCCCGGTGCGATATGCAGCGACAGATCGTCGACCGCGCACTTTTCACCATAGGTCTTTGTCAGATGTTCAATTTTCAGCATAGTGTTCTCCTTTCTGACCGGAGCGCGGTCAGCGCTCCTTTTTACGGATGACGTTCAAAAGAATATACAGCGCGACAAGCAGCACGACCGCACTGCCGAGGATGGCGTACATGGCCGGAATGCCGACCGGCTTGCCGAAAAAGAAGAGGTTACAGTCCACCGAGTCCCGGATGCTTTCGACCACTTCGGCGGGGAAG
>CABSFY010000051.1 GCA_902477055.1 uncultured Eubacteriales bacterium | reverse complement strand
TTCAATGACAGTATGTAAACACTTATTTTACAGTGATTACACCAAGATGGTGATGGTGGAGGTGGGGGGAGTTGAACCCCCGTCCGAAAATCGCTTGACAGGAACTTCTCCGAGCGCAGTTTGTTATTTCCATTCCCTTACGCCGACGGGAACAAACACCCTGCGGCGCTTAGTAGCTTCATTGATGCATGGCACGGGCAAAGCTTACCGTGCGCACGTTCTCCACTCAAATCACACCCGAGCCCGGCTCGTGGACCTTCCGGGGCGGACGGCTGCTAATTAAGCAGCGAGAGCGTACTGATTGTTGTCAGTTAATTTTTAAAAGTTGCCCGTTTTATCGTGGCCAGGCGCCACGGCTCGCTATTCCGGCCTCACAATCCCCGTCGAAACCGGTACACCCCCATATAGGGCGGGCAGGGAAAACCGCTGCCCGTGGGTTAAAAAAGGAAATCAGAAGCGACCGTACGGGTCCTTGAGCTTCTTCGGCTCCGGATAGGTCTCGCCCTTTGTATCGACGCGGACGGACTTCATCTTCTGCTCGGTTTCCGGACGGTCGCTGCGGTCGGTCTTGACCTTGCAGATGGCATCGACGACTTCCATGCCGCTGAGCACCTTGCCGAAGGCAGCGTACTGCTTATCCAGATGCGGTGCGTCCTGATGCATGATGAAAAACTGTGAGCCGGCAGAGTTCGGCGACTGCGCACGGGCCATGGACAGGACACCGCGCTTATGCTTGAGCTTATTGTCCACGCCGTTGAACAGAAATTCGCCCTTGATGCAGTAGCCGGGGCCGCCCATGCCGGTGCCGTCCGGGCAGCCGCCCTGAATCATGAAGCCGGGAATAACGCGGTGGAAGATCAGCCCGTCGTAGAAGCCGGCGGTGGCCAGCGCGATGAAGTTATAAACGCTCTGCGGCGCGACATCCGGGTACAGCTCTGCGGTGATGACACCGCCGTTTTCCATTTCGATCGTAACAATGGGATTTTCCATCAATGGTTCCTCTCTTTCATCGCGCGGTCCATCTGACGGCGCGCGTCTTTGTTGGCGGCGTCCTGCCGCTTATCGTACAGCTTTTTGCCCTTGCACAGTGCGACCTCGACCTTGACCCGCGCGTTTTTGAAATACACGGAAAGAGGAATGATCGCGTAGCCGTCCAGCTTGACCTTGGAAAACAGGCGCATGATCTCCCGCTTGTGCATCAGCAGGCGGCGCGGCCGGACCGGGTCCTTGTTGAAAATATTGCCCTGTTCATACGGACTGATGTGGAGCTGGCGGATCCAAAGCTCGCCGTCCTTGACCTGACACCATGCGTCCTTCAAATTCAGTGTGCCGAGTCGGATGGACTTGACCTCGGTGCCGGACAGCTCGATGCCCGCTTCAAAGCGCTCCTCGACGAAATATTCGTGAAACGCCTTTTGATTTTTTGCCATGATCTTTATGCCGTCCATGCCGCTCACCACCTTTACTCTTATTATAACATCTCTGTCAAGCGAGTTCTTCGTCGAAAAGCCACGCCTCCAGCGCGGAAACGGAGGAAAAATATTCTTCGCTGTTCTGCTTCATGTATTCGACGATCATCGGGTCGGTGTGCGACCAGCCTGCACAGGCAAAATCGACCCCGGCGGCGTGTGCCATGTCGTTTCCGTTTTTCATATCGTCCACCATCAGAAGCTCGCCCGGGCGAAGCCCATAGCGCTCCATGATATCCAGCAGGGCGAAGGGAGCGGGCTTGCGCTGCTCCGGCGGCAGCTCGAAGGAATAGATCTGATCGGGGACAAAGCCGAAGTTGGAGCGGTAGTCGCGCGTGATATTCTCCACGCCGGAGTGCGACGAAACGCAGACCAGACCGCCCGCCTCGCGAAACCGCCGCAGCAGCCGGTCAAAGCCCTCATAGGCCGGGGGAATGTGCGTCCGGACGTAGATCTTCCAGTACTCGAACTGGTCCTGAATTTCCGTGTCGGTCAGCCCCAGCGCCATGCTGCACATTCCCGTGAAATTGTGCAAAAAGCACTGCCGCGTGAAGTCCTTGAACGAAATATCGCGCTCGGGGTGGTTCTGATGCAGGCGCTCGATGAGCGCGGGATAGTTGACCGTCTGCGCACTGCGCACGACGGTATCGTCATGATCCAGAACAAGGCAGCGATATTTCATAGGTACCTCCATGCGTTTGCTTGCGGACATCATAACAGAAATTTCCGCGCATTGCAAGTCGCAGTCGAAATTTTCCTCTTGATAATCGAACGAATGTTTGATATAATGAAGCCACAGGAGGTGAGCGCGGTGACGCAGCAAATTGAAATGATCTCTGTCTGCGCGACGGACGGCACGTTGACGCCGCTGCGCTTTCGGTTGGAGGACGAGGCGCATTGTCTGCAAACCGTCCCGATTTTGAGAACGGAATCCTGTAAAACGATTCAATACGCGGGCGTGGACGCGATTCAATATCTTTGCAAGGTGACGATGGAGGGGCGGGAGCGGCTGCTGGAGCTGCGCTATACCGTTCGCACGCACCGCTGGTCGCTGTTTCGGGTGGTGTACTGATGGGACGGGTGATTTTTCATGTGGACGTGAACAGCGCCTTTCTGTCCTGGTCCGCCGCCTACCGGATGCAGGTGCTGGGCGAAACGCTCGACCTGCGGGAAATTCCGTCCGCCGTGGCCGGGGATAAGGAAGCGCGGCAGGGTGTCATCCTTGCCAAAAGCCTACCCGCAAAGAAATTCGGCGTGCAGACCGGGGAGCCGATCTATCGTGCGCTGCAAAAATGCCCGGACCTGAAGCTCGTCCCGCCGGATTACGGTGTCTATGTCGAAGCGTCGCGGCACTTTACCGATCTTCTGCGAAAGGTTGCGCCGGTCGTCGAGCAGTATTCCATCGATGAGGCGTGGGCGGATATGACCGGCACGGAGGGTCTGTACGGCTCACCGGTCGCGGCGGCGGAGATGCTGCGGCAGAGGATTTTCGACGAGCTGGGCTTCACGGTGAACATTGGCATTTCCTCCAATAAGCTGCTGGCAAAAATGGCGGGGGATTTTGAGAAGCCGAACAAGGTCCATACGCTGTTTCCATGGGAGATGGAAAGAAAGCTCTGGCCGCTGCCGGTGCGTGAGCTGTTTATGGTCGGCGCGGCGACGGAGCGGAAGCTGCATCTGATGGGCATTGACACGATCGGACAGCTTGCTCACGCCGACCCCGATATGCTGGTCAAGAAGCTCTATAAGCCCGGTCTGCTGCTCTGGCACTCGGCCAACGGGCGCTATAATGATGTTTTACAGCCCGAACCGGAGGCGAACAAGGGCTACAGCAACGCCACGACGCTGGCGCAGGACGTGACCGATGCGGCGCATGCGTACCGGGTGCTGCTCTCGCTGTGCGAAACGGTGTCCATGCGGATGCGGCGCGACGGCGTGTCGGCCCGATGCGTCGCAGTACATCTGCGGACGGCGGATTTTGTCAATTTTTCGCATCAAACGACGCTGCAAAACATCACGGACAGCACGGAGGAGCTGTTTCGCATTGCCTGTCGCGTGTTCGACGCGGCGTGGGACGGTAAAACGCCGCTGCGCCAGCTCGGCGTGCAGGTCTCGCGGCTGGAAGAGCGCGGCGCACGGCAGTATGACCTGTTTTCCGTCGCCGACGGCAACGGCTACGAGCGCCGCGCCAAGCTGGATAATGCCGTAGACGATCTGCGCGAAAAATACGGCGAGGGCATCGTCCGCCGCGCCCGCTTCGTCGGCGAGGACATCGTTCTGGCCGGCGGCCTGTCCAAGGAACGCCGCACGGGCATCACAAAGCCGGTTTGAGCCTTGCGTTTGCAATTAGAATATGATACAATAGCACCGATTTCGGGGATAAATCTCCGGCGGGACGCATACGCTCCTGCGGGGGTGTTGTCATGTCCAAATGGAGAGTCTATGGGCTGATCTGCCTGCTGCTGTGCGCGGCGGCGATCGTTTCTGCGCTCGGCCTGTCGAAGGCCGGGTCGGCGGTGTATACTGCGCTGACCTATGAGCCGCCTGTGACCGTTGTGATCGACGCGGGGCACGGCGGAGAGGACGGCGGCGCGATTTCCGTGACCGGCGTGCATGAGAGCAGGCTCAATCTGGAAATTGCGCTGCGGCTGAACGACCTGCTGCGTCTGCTCGGCGTTCGGACGGTGATGATCCGTACCGAGGATGTCAGCGTCTATACCGAGGGCGATACCGTCGCGCAAAAGAAGGTTTCCGATATCCGGCATCGCGTTGCGATGGTGGAGCAAACGCCGAATGCACTGCTGGTCAGCATCCATCAAAACCAGTTTTCGGAGGCAAAGTACCGCGGCGCACAGGTGTTCTATGCGCGAACAGACGGCAGTCAGGCGCTGGCAGAGCAGTTACAAGCCCAACTTGCCGCGCAGATCGACCCGAACAATCACCGCGCCTGCAAGCAGGCAAAGGATATTTATCTCATGGAGCATATTTCCTGCACGGCGGTGCTGGTGGAGTGCGGCTTTCTGTCGAATTCCGCCGAGGAGGCGCTGCTGCGGGATGCGGCCTATCAAAAGAAGCTGGCGGCGGCCGTCGCCTGCACGATTTTTTCCTATCTGGAGGAAGCCGATGAAATCTAAAACCGTGTTTTTATGCACAAACTGCGGCAACGAAAGCCCACGCTGGTCGGGGCAGTGTCCCGTCTGCCGCCAGTGGAACACGCTGGAGGAATACACGCCGCCGACAACGGGCAAGACAAACGCCCGCCCCGCGGCGCGGATGGCGACAGTGCGTCCGAAGCGGCTGGACGAGATTCGTTCGGACGAGGCGCTGCGCTTTTCTACCGGTCTCGGCGAGCTGGACCGGGTTCTTGGCGGCGGCGCGGTGCGCGGCTCGCTGGTGCTGTTCAGCGGCGCACCGGGCATCGGCAAATCGACGCTGCTGCTGCAAATTTGCAGCCAGATCGGAAAAAAACAGACGATACTATATGTATCCGGCGAGGAAAGCGAGAGCCAGCTCAAGCTCCGCGCCGAACGGCTGGGGGTCAGCGGCCCGTCGCTGCTGTTCCTGTGCGAAACGAATCTGGAAGCAATCTTGTCCGCCTGCGACGAGGTCCAGCCGGACCTTTTGATCGTGGACTCCATCCAGACGCTCTATACCGAGGAAAAGCCTGCCGGGGCAGGTTCGGTCACGCAGGTGAAGGACTGCACACTGCGCCTGATGCAGTACTGCAAGGGCGGCGGGACAACGGTTTTCGTTGTCGGCCATATCAACAAAGAGGGCGCGATCGCCGGTCCGAAGGTACTCGAACACATGGTGGACTGCGTGCTGTACTTCGAGGGCGAGAGCCAGACCTCGTACCGCCTGCTCCGCGCGGCGAAGAACCGCTTCGGCTCGACGAACGAGATCGGCGTGTTCGAGATGGACGAGCGGGGCCTGACCGAGGTACCGAATCCCTCGGAGATGCTGCTCTCCGGCCGACCGATGGGAACACCGGGGACGTGTGTCGCCTGCGCAATGGAGGGAACGCGTCCGGTGCTGGCGGAGATTCAGTCGCTCGTTTCGCCCTCCGCGCTGGCTGCGCCGAGAAGGACGAGCAACGGTCTGGATTATAACCGCGCCGCCATGCTCCTGGCCGTGCTGGAAAAGCGCGGCGGAGTGCGGGTGTCGAATGCCGACGTTTATATGAACGTCATCGGCGGCCTGCGGTTGGACGAGCCTGCGGCCGATCTGGCGATCGTCATTGCCGCTGCATCTGCGGCGCAGGACAAGCCCGTGCCGGATACGCTCGCGGCCATCGGTGAGGTTGGCCTGACGGGCGAGATTCGCGCGGTCAGCCAGCTTTCTCAGCGGCTTGCCGAGGTGCGGCGGCTGGGCTTTGACCGTTGCGTCATCCCGCGCAGCGGCACGAGAGAAATCAAAGCGCCGGACGGTTTGGAGCTGCTCCGCGCACGGAACATTCGCGAGGCGATTGCCGTCGCACTGTAACAGGAGGCGCCTATGCCGGGAATCAAATACATTGCGCGGATCGTGCGCGGAATGAAAATCGACAGAATGAAGCAGATGCTGTCGATCGTAAAGGAAAAAAGCGGCCAGAGCAAGGCACGTACATTTTGCAGTATGCTCTGGTGCGGTCTGCGCTACGGTGCGGGGTATTATGACTATGTGATGTTCGGCTTTTACGATATGAACGGCCGGCAGCGCGACACATATCTGACCCGCGTCCGGAACAAAAAGGTCTTTGAGATCATGAACGACTATCGCTACGCCGACGAGTTCGACGACAAGCTGCGCTTCGACGCGCGGTTTTCATCGTATCTGCACCGCGCGTGGCTCGACGGCAGCACGGCCTCGTTGGAGGAATTTATCGCCTTTTTGCAGGGGCAGGAGGCGATTTTCGCCAAGCCGAATCACGGCTCCTGCGGCAACGGCGTGGAGAAGCTCAAGGTCGCGGACTTTGCCGAACCGGCTGCGATGCTGGAGTATATCCGGTCGAAGCAGCTCGTTGTTCTGGAACACGTCCTGCCGCAGCACCCCGATATGGCGCGGCTGCATCCGCAGTCGGTCAACACGATGCGCATCGTGACCGACCTCGTCGGCGATACGATTCATATTGCCTATATCGTTGTAAAGATCGGCCGTGGCGGCGGCTGCTGCGATAACACGGGGCAGGGGGGGATGCTCTGCCGCGTGGACCCGGAAACGGAAACGATCTGCTCCGTTGCGACGGACGACTATTTTAATGTGTTTGAAAAGCACCCCGATACCGGAATCGAATTTAAGGGCTATCCTATCCCCATGCTGCCCGAGGCCGTCGCGCTGGCGAAAAAGGCTGCGCTCGAGATTCCGCAGATGCGCCACGTCGGCTGGGACGTTGCCATCACGCCCGACGGCCCTGCCATCATCGAGGGCAACGAATATCCCGGCACCGACCTCTGCCAGCTCGCACCGCACACACCGGAAAAATGTGGTCTATGGCCATATTATCAAGAGCTTTTGAAGGAAATTACGAAAAAATAACAAGTTCGATACAATTTCGATCACAGACCGATACAACTCCCTCCTATGCTGAATGCAAGGAGGGAGTTGTATGCTATTTCTCATAAAAGTTCTGAAAAATGCCAGTGCTTCCCGCCTGCGGAGTACTGCAAGGTGGGTTCAAGCACAGTGTGGGCGGAAAATGCTGACCATTTATCTGGACATGGTATGGTGCGCGCTGCGGCATGGTGCAGGGTATTGCGATTATGCGAATTTCGGCTTCTGGCGGCTGACGGAACGCCAGCGGGCGACCTATGTTACCCGGTTCCGCAACAAGCGCATTCTCGACGCGCTGAATCAGCGGCGGCATTATGAGGATTTCAACAACAAGCACCTCTTTCATGCGCGTTATGCGCCGCTGATGCGCCGGGAGACGTTGGATTTGACAGAGGCGTCGCCGGAAGCAGTCCGGAGCTTTTTCCAACGGCATCCGATATTCTTTGCAAAGCGGGGCAGAGGCTGCGGCGGGCAGGGTGTTCACCGGTTGTGCTGCGCTGATGCCGGAAAGGGCATGGCAAGGCTGACGGAGCTGCTGCGGGACGGAGAAACGATTTTGGAAGAACCAATCGACCAGCACCCGGCGCTGGCGGCGCTGCACAGCGCCTCGGTCAACACGCTGCGCGTTGTGACAGACTGGGTCGGGGCAGAGGTTCACATTTCCTATGTGCTTTTGAAAATCGGACGCGGCGGAGCGCCCTGCGATAACACCGGCTGCGGTGGCATGTTCTGCCGCGTGGATGCAAGCAGGGGTATTGTCATTTCGGACGCAACGGACGATTTTCGAAATGTTTTTTCCGAGCACCCGGAAACGCATCAAGCCTTTTTCGGGTTGAAGATTCCGCATTTTGCCGAAGCGCTTTTGCTTGCGGTGCGCTGTGCCGCACTGGCTCCGGAGGTTCGGCATATTGGATGGGATATTGCGATCACGCCGGACGGTGCCGAGCTGGTCGAAGGAAACGCCGACCCCGGCGTGATGTGCCAATTTGCGCCCCACACCCCCGAAAAACGCGGCCTATGGCCGTATTATCAGGCGCTTTTGCGGGAATTGAGAGATGATGTACAGACAGGAGCCGCTGGATGCACTATCGAACACCGTTCGTAGGGCGGGCTGCCCTCAGCCCGCCGATTGCAGGCAGTTCGACAACCGTCCCTACGGTCCTTTTGTGCCGTTATGCAAGAAAAACATATTATGCTACGAACCGCCGCGGGAGAAAATCCTGCGGCGGTTTTTGCATATGCCGTGGACAGGCGCATAGGATGAGAAAGAAAGGGGAGTGCCTTATGGGGAAAAAGGTGAAGGTAAAAAAATCGAACAAAACGAAAACGACAGTCATCATGCTCGCGGTGATTGCTCCGCTTCTTACAGGAGTGCTGGCGCTATTGTGCGCGAAGCTCATCCTGAGCGGGATGCTGAAGCAGGAAGCGATCACGGCAGCGGCGTGCGGGATCACGGGAGTCGTCGCGCTGCTGTGCGGATTCTTTGCCGCGCGGAGAGCACCGCAGAAGAAGCTCCTTTGGGGGATGCTGGCGGCGTTGGGGTACGCCTGTGCACTGCTGTTGGGGAATCTTCTGTTTTTCGGCGAGGGCTACGGCGCGGTTTTGCCGATTGTCGGCTGCTGCATGGCCGGGGGATTTTTGGGCAGTTTGACAGCGGCGGCAAAACGCCGAAGATATGCCTGAATCGAAAATGGACAATTGCAGGAAAACTTGCAAAACGCAAGAACCACCATATTTGGTGTTATACGGCTGTAAAATGCGCAGATATAGTAAACTCGTATCAAAACCGTTACAAGAATCTCAAAGCCGGTTACGCAGTTGACATAACGCAGTTTACATAATATATGTGCATAATCAACAAATTTTTACAAAATCGTTAAAAAGTGTTGAAATTAAAGGATTTTTGAGGTATAGTATGTATCACAGACGAAAAAATGTTGGAAATTTTGAAAAAAATCACACAATTTGTGGTTTACATCATTGCCGGACACAAGATATTGATTTTCCCGGCGCGGAGGTTTTTCCGTGACGAAGCCGGTGAAATTTGCAGGGTCCGCTTTCCGTAATTACGGTTACTTCATTATTGCCTGCCTGTGTCTGCTGCTTGGCTGTACATTTTCGACGATGCTCGTTGATTTTCCGAATTCCGCCGCTTCTGGACAGTCACTTCTTTCTCTCCGCGCTGTGGTCCTGTCGGGGCTGGTGCTTGCGGCGGGAATTCTGGTCGCGGCGCTGACACGGACCGGCTTCTGCGCGATGCTGTTTCTGTACGGCCTGTCGTATGCCGGCTGCGTTTCACTGCTTGCCGAGCGGTTCGGCGGGGCGGCTGCGGCGGCCTGCTGCTTCTGCTTTTTGCCGCGCTGCTGCCTGCTGTGCTGGATTGCGTTCGACCTATGCCGCCGCTGCCGCGTTGCCCTCTATCTGCTGCTGACGGCGCTTCTGCTCGCCGCGCAGTATTTTCTCGGTCCGGTGTTGCTCCTGCCGCTGCTGACGCAGTGATCGCAAAACAAACGAAAGGGTGGTGAAAGCGTGATGGATCCCGTTTCCGCCTATGAAAACTACTTATTGAATATCAAGCACGCTTCCACGAACACCGTTTCGTCGTATATGCGCGACCTCCGGCAGTTCAGTGGCTATATCCAACAGCATGAGGAGCTGAGCGTCGCACAGTGTGACCGTGACTGCATTTGCCGCTATACGCAGCACCTGACCAACAGCGGTAAATCTGCCGCGACGGTGGCCCGCTGCGTCGCCTCGCTCAAGAGCTTCTACAGCTATTGCCAGACCGAGGGCATCGTGACGGAAAACCCCGTCCACGAGATCCCCACGCAGAAGGCCGAGAAGAAGCTGCCGCAGATTTTGACCGGCCGCGAGGTCGAGCTGCTGCTGGAGCAGCCGAAATGCGTCGATCTGAAGGGCTTCCGCGATAAGGCGATGCTGGAAACGCTCTATGCTACCGGTATGCGCGTCAGCGAGATGATCGCGCTGAACGTTGCCGACGTGAGCCTTGCCGGTGCGTTTATTAAATGCGAGGGCAACGGAAAATTCCGCATTATTCCGCTGTACCCGGCGGCGGTCAAGGCGCTTTCCGTCTACCTGACCGATATCCGACCGAAGATGGCAGCCTCGCCGGAGGAAACGGCGCTGTTCGTCAACGTCAGCGGCGAACGCATGACGCGTCAGGGCTTCTGGAAGATCATCAAGCACTACCAGGAAACGGCGCAGATCAGCAAGGACATCACGCCGCACACCCTGCGCCACAGCTTTGCGGCCCACCTGCTGGAAAACGGCGCGGACCTGCATTCCCTGCAAGAGATGCTCGGCCACAGCGACATTTCCTCCACGCAGATTTATACGCAGGTCGTCAAGCAGAACCTGAAAACGGTCTACAATAAATTCCACCCCAGAGCGTAGATTACCTTTCATTTTACCGCCCGCAGAGCTGCTCTGCGGGCGGTTTTTGTGCTGTGCCACTTGCACCTGCGGCTGGGTTGTGCTATACTGATGGCACTTGCCGCAGGAGGCGATGCTATGAAAAAATCGTCGGCGATTCATTTGACAACCGCACAGCTCATTTTGCTGGGCTTTCTTATTGTCGTTCTGGTCGGAAGCGGACTGCTGGCTCTGCCGATCAGCGCGGCGGACGGGCAGCCGGTGCCGTACATCGACGCACTGTTTACGGCCACGACGGCAACGTGCGTGACCGGCCTTGTGACTGTTCCAACGGTCAGCACTTGGAGCGCGTTCGGCCATGTTGTCATTCTTCTGCTCATCCAGATCGGCGGCCTTGGCGTCGTGACCATCATTTCGTCGATGATGATGCTCCTGCGCCGGAGGATCGGCATTTCCACGCGCCTGCTGATTCAGGACGCATTCAATCTAAATACGCTCTCCGGCCTGGTCCGCTTCGTCCGGAAGGTCCTGTTTGGCACATTCCTTGTCGAGGGCCTCGGTGCCTTGGTCTATATGACCGTGTTTATCCCGGAGTTCGGCGCAAGAGGCATCTGGATTTCGATTTTCAATTCCGTTTCCGCGTTCTGCAACGCGGGCATCGATATCATTGCGGAAAACAGCCTGATGAACTATGCAACGCAGCCTGTCGTCAATATCGTAACGTGCTGCTTGATCGTCCTCGGCGGTATCGGCTATATCGTCTGGTGGGATGTGATTCGTGTCCTCGGACAGAAGCAGCGCCGCACGCCGCTGCACTTCTGGAAGCACCTGACGCTGCAAAGTAAGATGGCGATTTTCATGACGCTGGTGCTGATTTTTGGTGGCGCTGCGTTGATTTTGGCGTTTGAATACAACAACCCGCTGACCCTCGGCAGCATGACGCTGCCGGAAAAAATTCAGGCGGCGATCTTCCAGTCGGTAACGACCAGAACGGCGGGCTTTGCCACGATACCGCAGCAGTCGCTGACCAACGGCGCGGCGGTCGCGTCGCTGCTGCTGATGTTCATCGGCGGCTCTCCGGCCGGTACGGCGGGCGGCATCAAGACCGTGACGTTTTTGATCCTTTCAGCGACGGCGCTGTCGGTCATTAAAGGCCGCGACAGTGTGAACCTCTTTCACCGCCGCATTTCGGAGCAGGCGATCCGTAAGGCCGTCGCCGTTTCGACCACGTCGTTTGCCATCGCGTTTTTCTCCACGGCAGCGCTTGCGGCGGTAATTGACGCGCCTGCCATCGACGTTTTATTTGAAACCATCAGCGCCACGGCGACGGTCGGCCTGAGCCGCGATCTGACTCCGTTGCTCGGTGTTGCGGGAAAGCTCATCATCACCGCGGCGATGTTCTTCGGGCGCATCGGTCCGATCTCGCTTGCCTTCGCCCTGAACGGACGCGGGAAGAATACCAATATGATAAAAAATCCGACGGAGGACCTCAGCGTCGGATAAAGGAGCGTTTCATATGAAGAAAATCTATGCCGTTTTTGGCTTGGGCCGCTATGGCCGGGCCGTTGCGTCCGAGCTGGAATCGCGCGGTGCCGAAGTGATCGCCATCGACAGCGACCCGGCGACTGTGGAGGATGCCGCGCCGCTGGTGACAGTCTGCAAATGCGCGGACATCACAGACCGTAAGGTCATCGATCAGCTTGGCATTGCGAATGTTGACACGGTGATTATCGCGATGGCGAGCAATCTGGAGGCCAGCGTGATGGCGACGATGCTCTGTAAAGAGGTCGGCGTGCCGAAGGTCATCGCCAAATGCTCCAACGAAATGCACCGACAAATTCTCCTGAAGGTCGGCGCGGACCGCGTGGTGTTCCCGGAGAGTGACTCCGGTGTTCGCCTCGCGCGGAACCTTTTGAGCGCGGGCTTCATCGACATGATGGAGCTGTCCAGTAAGATAGCGCTGGTCGAGCTGGAGGTTCGCGACGAGTGGGCAGGAAAGTCCCTTGTCGAGCTGAATCTGCGCAGCCGCTATTCCATGAACGTCGTCGCCCTGCGCGATGCACAGGGGGTTTCCACGCGCGTTGACCCGAAAGCTCTGCTGCGTAAGGATCAGGCGCTTATCGTCATTGCCGATACCGACCGCCTGCAAAGGCTCAGGTAAGTCCGGCCTCTGCCAGCTCCTCTGCCAGCCCGATGGCGAGGCGACATCCGTGGCGCTCGGCCATCGACAGCTTTTGCAGCAGTGTCTGCCGGTCGTCGTAATAAAGTGTCCCCTCCGAACTGCTCTGACAGTGACAGAGCGCCCCCTCGATGAAGCGAACCGCCTCTGCGCAGCCGAACGGAACATCGATGCGATGCCGCCACGGGATCAGCTCCATTGCCCAGCCGTTCGGATGATTTTTCGCGCTCTCGGCGCAAAAACGCTCCCAGCAATTGCATGGCCACGGACACGAAACGACGGCAAGCCCCTGCGGCACATAGGACAAAAACTGCTCCGGCACCAACAGCGGCCTGACCTGCCCCAACGCGGCAAGCAGCGCGGCATGAAAGGGGAGCGGCGGCCGCTCAAAATCCAGAAAGCACCCGTTTTCGCACTGCGCGGCAAGCATTTGCAGCAGCTCGTCCGGTACGGCGGCGGGAACGTCCCGGTCGTCGATTATGCACAGGGCTTCCGGAATGCGCTGCTGCGGCATCCGGAGCGTTCCGTTCGGGATAAAGCCGAAGCCGATCTGCGCCCAACGCTTTTGTGTGCCGGATACAAATTCTTTCCAATTTGCCGCAAAATACAAAGGGATTGCCAATAGACAAACCTCCGTTTCGGTGATATAATATAGCGACCAACGGTTCCAAAATTATCCTATTTTTCTTTCAGGTGAAATATGCTTTCATTTTTGCCAAAGTACTGGTTTCCGAAACTGACGGACATTCCGCCGGAATTTTTGCAGGAGCGCGGCATTACGCTGCTGCTGCTGGATTTTGATAATACCATGCTGCCGTACACGACTGACGTGCCGACGGCGGAGCTGCTGGCGTGGCTGGACCGGATGCGCGTGGCGGGGATACGGCTGTGTATCGTTTCCAACAGCCACCGGCAGCGCGTTCCGAATTTCTCCGCGCAGTACGGCGTTCCATGCGTCCTGCGGGCCGTGAAGCCGAGAACGCGCGGCATTCGGGCGGCGATGCGGCAATTTTCCGCAAAGAAAGCGGAAACGGCGCTGGTCGGCGACCAGACCTATACCGATGTTTTGGGCGCAAATCTTGCGGGCATTACCTCGCTTCAGGTGCGCTCCATACATAATCATACCATCTGGCTCAAGCTGCGCCATGTTCTGGAGCTGCCCTGCCTCTGGATGGCGAAAAGAAGGAGAGTTAACGTATGAAGAATCTCGAAAAATACCGTTCCGTCCTGCAAAGCGACGGGGAAGCGCTGCTTCTGACCTCGCGCTACAGCCGGATGTACGCGGCCGAGTTTGACATTGCCGAGGGCTATGCCATCGTGTCAAAGCAGGGCGCCCGCTACTTTACCGACAGCCGCTATATCGAGTCGGCAACGAACAACATCAAGGGCTTTGAGGTCGTCGAGATCGGCACGGCTCACCCGCTGCGTGCGGCGGTGAACGAGGCCGTCAAAGACTTCGCGATCGATACCCTCGGCTTTGAGGAAAACTATCTGACCGTCGGCGAGCTGAGCACCTTTGAGAAGCTGTTCGAGGCGAAGTTCGTCCCGATGCAGGACCGCATCAACCCCTTCCGCTATTCCAAGGAGCCGTGGGAGATCGAGCGCATGGAAAAGGCGCAGGAGATCACCGACCGCGCCTTCACTGAGGTCTGCACCCGCATCCATGAGGGCATGACGGAAAAGGAGCTGGCGGCGGAGCTGATTTATTGCCTGTATAAGAACGGCGGTGAGGGCCTGTCGTTTGACCCGATCGTTGTTTCCGGCCCGAACACCAGTATGCCGCATGGCGTCCCCGGCGACCGCAAGCTCCAACAGGGCGATTTCATCACGATGGACTTCGGCGTACTGTATCAGGGCTACTGCTCGGATATGACGCGCACCGTTGCCCTCGGCTACGCGACCGATGAGATGAAGAGGGTCTACCAGACGGTGCTGGAGGCGCAGCTTGCCGGTATCGCCGCATCAAGGGCCGGCGTTTCCGGCAAATCCGTGGACGGCGCGGCCCGTCAGGTTATTACCGATGCCGGCTACGGCCCGTATTTCTCCCACAGCTACGGCCACAGCCTCGGTCTTGAGATCCACGAAAACCCGAACTGCAACACCCGCAACGAAGAGCCGATGCCGCTGCATGCCGTTGTCTCCGCCGAGCCGGGCATCTATATCCCCGGAAAATTCGGCGTCCGTATTGAGGATGTGGCCGTATTTGAGGAGAACGGCTGCCGCGTTTTGACGAAAAGCCCGAAAAACCTGATTATTTTATAAGAAATACTTGAAAAACACACAGCACTGTTGTATACTGATATAGTTAAAAGCCGCAAGGCGCCATTCTGCTGAATGTATAAAATTTCACATTGGAGGAAACATATATGGCAACCATTACCGCAAGTGATTTCAGAAACGGTAAGACCTTTGAAATGGACGGCAAGATTTATCAGGTCGTCGAGTTCCAGCACGTCAAGCCTGGCAAGGGCGCGGCCTTCGTTCGCACGAAGATGCGTAACATCATCACCGGCGGCGTGACCGAGACCTCGTTCAACCCGACGGCGAAGTTTGAAGAAGCCTTCGTCGAGCGCAAGAAGATGGAGTACAGCTACTCCGACGGCGATCTGTACTATTTCATGGACAAGGAAACCTATGATATGGTTCCTCTCGGCAAGGACGTTCTGCCCGATGCCTTCCGCTTCGTGAAGGAAAACGAGGAATGCACGCTGCTGTCCTATAAGGGCAACGTGTTCGGTGTGGAAGCGCCCAACTTTGTTGAGCTGGTCGTCACCGAGACCGAGCCGGGCCTTGCCGGCAACACCGCGACCAACACGCTCAAGCCCGCTACCGTTGAAACCGGTGCCCAGATCCGGGTCCCGCTTTTCATTAACGAAGGTGACCGCATTTCCATCGACACGCGTACCGGCGAATATCTTAGCAGAGCTAAGGGCTAAACCGGGCGCAAAGGAAAGGAGAACGACATGACTCTTTCTGAAAAATCCGCCTACCTCAAGGGCCTGATGGAGGGCTTGAAGCTCAATCAGGAAACCGCCGAGGGCAAAATGATCGCCGGGATCGTTGACCTGCTGCACGATATGGCCGGTACCGTTTCCGATCTGGAAGAAAACGCGATCGCAGTATCCGACGAGCTGGACGAGATCGAGGACGATCTTGACGCCATCGAGGAATACCTCATGGACGAGGACGAGGATGACGACTACGAGGACGATGATTACGATTTTGCCGACGACGACGGCGAGGATTTTGACTATGATGAGGATGTCATCTACGATGTGACCTGCCCGAATTGCGGCGAGGAGCTGCACCTCGACGAGGAAACCATCCTGAAGGACTCCATCCACTGCCCGAAGTGCAACGAGCTGCTTGAGTTCGACTTTGACGAGGACGACGAGAGCGACGACGAGCCGTTCTGAACCCGAATTCTAAGAAAAAGCCCCTGCCGCAAGCCACTTGCGGCAGGGGCTTCAGACTGTCAAAGAACTGCCCAACGAAAGGTTTCGGAGGGAGGAAAAGTGTGAAAGGGAACCGTCAGGGTTCCCTTTCACGTTCCATCACCC
>CABSFY010000050.1 GCA_902477055.1 uncultured Eubacteriales bacterium | reverse complement strand
ATTGTCTCCCTTTTTTCCCTCCTCGCGGGTGTTGCACTTCGAATTATAACCTGCCCAGCTCCCTTTACACAAGGGAGCCTTTGAGGTGCGCACCAGCCAAGGGCTCCCCTGTGTAAGGAGAGCTGTCACGCGGAGCGTGACTGAGGGGTTGTTTTCGCGCCAACGGCGCGAAATTTAAATTTGTTCCGACAGGCACACCTTCCCTAACCACTGCCCACGAATCACTGTCCACTATCCATCGCTATAAAACAAAACAAGGCCCCCTGTCTTTGCTGCGCAAAAACAGGGGGCCTTGCTATTTTCATGCTACGGCTTCAGCGCGGCGTGCTCCTGCTGGAGGACGCGGGAGCCGTCGGCGGTGCAGACGGCCACGTCGAAGGAAAGCTCCGTGACCTGCGTGATCTCCTTTGCGGCAAGATCACTTTGCAGCCATGAGATGCTCTCAAAGCTGCGTTTGCCGCCGGCGAGGGAGGACAGCCAGCCGGGATCGAAATACTGCCCGTTGACGCGGGCGTTGTCCAGCCGGAACAGCACGTCCTGCCCGGTCTTGTTGACCAGATACAGCGACAGCGTGCAGCCCCAGTCGCTCTCCGGGTCCAGTCCGGTGGCGATGACGGTGTACTCGTCCGTGTCCATCAGCGTGATGTCCGTGGGATGCGCGGGGCGGACCTCGGCGAAGTACGCGGCCTCGCCCTTCGGATAGGCGGTAATCTGCGCCTCGGCGAGGTTATTGCCGTAGCTCTCCGGCGGGTAGGCGGTCAGGACGAAATCGACCCGCACCCGGTCGGTCAGCTCGCAGGCGACCATCGCCGAGCAGGACCACGTTACGGCCGACTGCACGGTCTGCCCGGCCGCGACCTCCGTGGCCCAATACGGATCGAGCTTGCAGTCGTTGAGATACACGTGATCCATGCTGAACACCAGCGTCTGGGCGGTCTTGTTGACCAGCTGGACGTTCCAGATATAGTCGCCGAGCGCATTTTCGCTGCTGCCCAGGAGCGTATAGGAGCAGGCGTCGTTTTCAAACAGGCAGATGTTTTCCCCCTCGTGTGCATTACCTTCGGTCGGGGCCTCAGTTTCGGGCTGCGCATCGCCGCCGCAGCCGGTCAGCATCAGAGCGGTGACCAGCGCGAGAAGAAGCGCGATAACACAATATCGTTTCATAATTTAAGCTCCTTTCACACGAAACAAACGCCAAAGGCAGACGAGCTGCCCGACCCAGCCGAGAGCGGCACAGATCATACCGATCAGACACGGCAGGCTGACCCAGACGCTGCCGTAGGAACGTCCTGCCAGCGCCATGCCGAGCGAAAACAGCAGCAGAGCAGCGCCGCCGCACCACAGGCAGCCAAACAAGCACAGAAGCTGCCGCAGCGCCTTACCGAGCGCCGCTTTTTCCCGCCGCAGGCGCAGCGCCGCAACGGTTAGCTGCGGGACTTGCAGCAGCAGGCAAAGATAAAGCGCTTCCTTGCCGACGGTCGTGTGGATGCCAAAGCCGATCAGGACGCACAGCCACAGCGCCATGACCATGCCGCCGAGGGCCAGACAGGTCAATATTCGCAGCAGTACATCGGAACGCTTCATGCTTCACCTCCGGCAACGATTGGTAGCCCATATTATAGCCGCTGCGGCGTTAAAATGCAAGAGCTTCATGCGGCAGTGGGCCGCTTTTTCCGCAGAAAATGGAAGATCAGACCGATTACCAGCCCCAAAGCGGCCGGACAGACCCAGCCAAGGCCCAGCTCGGCCAGCGGCAGCACGCCTTCCATGGTCTTGAGTGGCGCGTCGAGATGCAGCAGCGTCCGGACGCTCTCCGGCAGCGACCGGAGCAGGTCGTACAGCGCGGCCGTCAGCGTCAGGCCCAGCGTCCAGCCGTAGACCGCGCGGTCGTGGCCGAACAGCCGGCCGCAGAGCGACAGCACGATCAGCACGATCGCCAGAGGATACAGGAACATCAGCATCGGGATGGAGTAGCCGATGATGGCGTTGAGGCCGAGGTTCGCGATCAGAAACGATACGGCGCTGAACACGATCGCCCACGTGCGGTATTTCGGCCCGCGCGGGAACATATCGCAGAACGTTTCGGCACAGCTTGTGATCAGGCCGACCGCCGTTTTCAGGCAGGCAAGCGTCACCGTCGCGGCCAGAACGAGCAGCCCGCCCGTACCGAGATAGTGCCGCGCGATCTGCGCCAGCGCGACGCCGCCGTTTTCGGACGGTTCGCCGAGGCCGCGGCTCTGCGCGCCGACGACGGCGATGGCGAGGTAGATCAGGCCCATGAACAGACAACTGAAAACGCCCGCGCGGACGGTGCTGCCGGCGACCTTGCCCGGCTCGGTCACACCAAGCTCGCGGATGACCTGCACGACGATAATGCCGAAGGCAAGACTCGCCAGCGCGTCCAT
The DNA here is from genome assembly GCA_902477055.1 of uncultured Eubacteriales bacterium. GTDB lineage: Bacteria > Bacillota > Clostridia > Oscillospirales > Oscillospiraceae > JAZOXB01. The sequence continues at coordinate 14,142 of CABSFY010000050.1, read as the reverse complement.
CGTGTTATAGCCCTCCAGAAAGCCGGTGAAGAACGGCTGTTCTGCATAGGCGCCCACGGGCTCGACCGCAGAGATCTGCGCCGCCGGGGCAGCAATCGCGACGACAAGCAGAATGCCCAAAAATACAAGGAAGCAGGGGTTGAGGAGCTTGCCGATCCATGTCAGAATTTTTCCGGGACGCAGTGCAAAAAACAGCGCCGCGCCGAAAAACAGGACAGAAAAGCCCAGAAGATACAGCCAGAGCAGGTCGTTTTCCGGCAGCAGCTGCTCCAGTCCGACGGTGAACGACGTCGTGGCGCAGCGGGGGATGGCGAACAGCGGCCCGATGGACAGATACAGGGCGCAGGTAAAGAAGAAGCCGAACGGCCGTCCCGCGCGGCTCGACAGCTCAAACAGCCCGTCCGACCGGCTGCTGCCCAGCGCCGCAACGCCCAGAAGCGGCAGACCGACGCCCGTAATCAGCATACCGGCAACGGCAATCCAGACGCGGCTGCCCGCCTGCTGGCCGAGGGCCGCCGGGAAGATCAGATTGCCCGCGCCGAAGAACATACCGAACAGCATACTGGCGACGCAGACATACTCACGAAGGGTCAATTTTTTTCTCATAGCTCTCTCCGTTTCTCTCTTGGTTAAGGTGTGGATATTTTGTAAAACCGGCGTTCCCCGCCGCGGGGACGCTCATTTTCTGCGTAGGGCGGGGTTAATCGTCGTCGTGGCAATAGGGGCAGGGCGCATAGCCCTTGGCTTCGGCGGTGTTGCGGCCGTAGACCCAGTAGCCTTTTTTGGCGAAGCGGCTGCAATCGTATGTGTGATAATATTTCGTCCCGTCGTCCTCGATAAAGACGACGTGTGCGTCGATAAAATCGGACTTTTCCTGCAAGACGGCATTGCTGTCGTTCGCGGATTGCAGACTCCGGCGCAGATAGCTGATCGTCCCCTCCAACGACCGCACATCGGCGATATAGTCCCGAAGCTGCTGATTGAGCTGCAAATTCTCGTCTTGCAGTGTCTGTACGGCCGCGTCGGTCTCGGCGCTCTGGGCGCGGTAGGTGTTGATATCCTGTTTCAGACCGTCGATCTCGTCCTCGCGCGTCTGCACCTCCTGCCAGAGGCTGCGGCTGCGCTCCTGCTCGTCCGTCAGCGCACTCTGCGCCTCGGCGAGGCGGGCGCTGAGGCGGTCAAATTCCTCCTGCTGCACCCGGACGCGGTTTTTCTCCGCCAGCCAATCGCTGTACTGCGAGGCGGCGTATCCGCCCGCGCCGAGCAGCAGCGCACACAGCAGGCTCAGCAGTACGACGGCGCGAATGAGGCCCTTGGGACGCTTTTGGGGCTGTTTTTCGGCTTTTTCGGTTTTTTTCGTCTTTTTCTTTTCCGAGGCGCGGGCCGGCTCGGGCCGTTCCGTCTCAGTGCGGACGGGGAGAATGATCCGGTCGCTCAGGAATTCCGACGTTTGCAGCGGCAGCCGCACCGTTTTCAGACACTCGTCGCAGAACGTCGCATCGTCGGCGATCGTCCTGCCGCAGCGCAGACAATTCATACGGCACCCTCCGTTTCGGTTTTATATGGGAAAAGCTCCGGAAGGGGCCTTCCGGAGCTTCCCGCCATTATTTTACTACAAAAATCGTCTGCTGTAAAGAAAATTAGCGCAAATCTTCGCGGCGAAGATACTTGCCCAGGGGAATGGCAAGCAGACCGCAGACAATAATGGCCAAAAATTACTTAGCGCAGGTCCTCGCGGCGAAGATACTTGCCCAGGGGAATGGCAAGCAGACCGACTGCAACAGCGGTGAGAACGATGTTCGGCACCATGTAAGCACCGTTGTACAGCAGGGAATACAGCCAGGGATTTGCTGTAGTCACGCCGAAAATGGTCGTGTTTTCCACAATGGCGTAAATTGTAACGCCACTGACATAGTGGACAAGGAAGCGGCCGAGGCCGCCGATGACCGCCGCAAGCCATGCGGTCTTGGACTTGCCCTTCAGCAGTCCGGCAAAGCCGACGAACATATACGCGACGCTGTAATCCAGCAGCATCGACTGCCAGTTGATGGCCGTGCCGCCGCCGATGAAGAACTTCAGCGTGCCGAACACCAGACCGGCAGCGAGGCCGTAGCCCACGCCCCAGCGGATGGCGCACAGCACCAGCGGGATCATAACCAGACTGATCGAGCCGCCGAGGGCGGCAACGTCCACCTTCACATAGCTCAATGCCAGTGCAGCGGCGGTAAAGATGGCGCACTCGCACAGCGCGCGCAGATTTTTGTTTTGCATCAAAGATGCCCTCCCAAAAAACAGAAATTCCGCCTTGCAAACCCTTCCCGGAAAGCAGTGCGGAATTGTTCTTTTCCTACGACGGTATGAGCCGTGTCAGGTTCGCGGGTCAGGGCGTCTGTTCGCCCAATCTCAGCCGGAAGCATCCGACCCCCCGAAGAAGGTTTTCAATATGCGGTTGTCGATAGTATACTCCGTGGAAAAGCATTTGTCAACCGTTGATTTTTGTGTTACAATGGGCGGGAAAAGGAGGCGAAACCATGGGACTGGAAACACATTGCACGTCGCTTCTCGTGTTGGACACCGAAACCAGCGGACTGTGCTTTTCCGGGGATGAAATTATCGAATTTGCCGCGTCGAAGCTCGTCTGGCAGGACGGCGCATGGGTAAGCGTCGCGGAGGTGGACGAATTTATCCGCACGGCGAACGACCGCAAGCTCCCCCCGAAGATCACGGAGCTGACCGGCATCACGGACGAAATGCTGCGCGAGGAAGGCATCTCCAAGCAGGCGATTTGCTCGATTTTGGCGCAGCTTTTCACGCCGGGGACGATGATCGCGGCGTATAACGCGCAATTTGACCTGTTGTTTCTCTATCATCTGCTGAACCGCTACGGCGACGCGCGGCTGCTCAAGGACAAGTCGAAGCTCGATCTGCTGACGGTCTACCGCGACCGCCGTTCCTATCCGCACCGCCTGTGCAATGCCATCGAGGCCTACGGGTTGCAGGACAGCGTGCAGAATTCTCACCGCGCCATCGACGATGTGCGTGCGACGGTGGAGGTCCTGCGGGCGATGGAGGCCGAGCGCGACGATCTGGAGCGATACATCAACCTGTTCGGCTACAGCCCAAAATACGGCGTGTCCGGCCCGCGCATTTCCTCCGTCCGCTACCTCCCCCAAGGCTACGACCCCGCCGCGCCCCTCTACGAATCCGCCTGCCCCGTATGATAAAAAACGCCGCCGCAAGGTGATATGCAGCCGGTTTCCCGGACACGATGATTGGAACGGAATCATTCGTTTCTCATCATGGATGCTTCCCGGAATTTTTCGGGTAGCATACCATTTGCGTGGGAAAACGGCCGTTTGCGACAGAGTCATTGCGGTGCCCTGCGGAATATGGTATGCTGAAGCTGCCAACCGGGGAGTACCCGGAAGAAAAACGGAGGTAGTAAACATGAAAAAGATCTTATCCATCCTTATGATCTGCGCCCTGATGCTCGGACTCTTCGCTTGCGCGAGCACCAACCAGGACGCACCCACAACGGCCGCTCCGGCCCCCACGGAGACCGAGGCTGCGCCCACCGAGGCACCCACCGAGGCGCCGACTGAGCCCGCCGTCGATGATGACGCACCGGCCTATGTTGAAACGGCAGTGTCCGTTCCCAGCTCTACCGGCGACTATCAGATTGCCGCTGTTCTCACGACCCCGAACACCGACGAAAAGGTCCCGCTGGTTGCTATGCTGCACGGCTTTGCAGGCAACAAGGACGAAGGCAACGGCTTTATCTACATCGCCCGCGTGCTGGCAAAGCACGGCATCGCCTCGATCCGCATGGACTTCGCCGGTACGGGCGACGACACCCGTTCGTTCAAAGAGTACACCCTTGACGGCGCAGTCGCTGACGCTACCGATTGCGTAGACTATGCTCTGGCAAATGCAAACATTGACGAGACTCGTCTCGGCATCCTCGGCTACTCCAACGGCGGCCGCATCGCCGTGATGGCCTCCGCTATGGACAGCCGCTATCAGGTGCGCGCCCTGCTGGCGCCTTCTGTCGGCACCGATACCTCGAGCGTTCAGGCCAACCTGGAGGAATGCGGCGAGGCCGGCTATCGCGAAATCGAATGGTACGGAAGAACGATTCAGGTCAGCAAGGAATATTACGAGAGCTGGATCCGCTCTGCAGAGAATATGGCGGAGTACGAAAAGACCCTGATGCCCACGCTGGTTGTCCATGGCACGGAAGACGGCATCGTTGTCCATCCGTACGTTGAGACGGTTGGCGCAAATGAGCTGACGCTCTTTGGCGCGAACCACGGCTATGGCTTCTACGACGACAACGCAGAGGGCTTCACCACGATGGACACCGTAGCCACCGCCTTCGCAGGCTTCTTTGCGCAGTATTTCGTTGAGCCTTCCGCAGCGGAAATGTTCGGCAACTAAATCCAAAGAATGAGACGGAGACGGAGACGGCAGCCAATGTGCTGTCGTCTCTTTCCATCTTGCGGGCAATGTGCTATAATATGGGCAAAGGCAGAGGAGGGACAGCAGCATGGCCTATCAGATCTTTTTCTGTGACGACGACGCAGAGGCGTCGGCGATCTTTCTTCCGAAGATCAAGGCGGCCTTCAAGGCTTATCTTGAGCATGTCACCATCACGGCATTCCGCAGCCCTGCCCGCCTGATCGAGCATATCCGGAACGGGAATTCCTGTGATCTGTTGTTTGTCGATATTGATATGCCTGAAATGAGCGGCATCGAGCTGTGCCGCAGCCTGCAGGCGCAGGGCTATTCGATTCCGGTGGTGTTTTTCTCAAATATGGAGGAGCGGGTCTTTGAAACCTTTGAATTCCCCACGGTCTTTTTTCTGCGCAAGCGCTTCTTTCGCAACGAGCTGCAAAAGGTCGTGCAGCGAGTGCTTCGGGAGGCGGTGCGCAAGCGGGAAACTGTGCTGCTCAGCGCAGGAACGCAGAGCTATCGCCTCGCGGTCAGCGACGTGAAATATTTGGAAATCATGGATCAGACGCTGTCGGTCTTCACGGTCAACGGCCAAATTGTTCTGCGCTATAAGATGGAAAGCGCAGAACAGCTGCTGCTGCCGTATGGCTTTCTGCGGGTTCATAAGAGCTATCTGGTCAATTATAATTATATTCATTCCATTCAGCGCGAGGAGCTGCGCCTGACGGACGGGACGCGTATCCCGGTCAGCCGGCGGCGCTTCCCGGCGATTCAGGATGCGTTTCTGCGGCTAACGAGCAATGAGATCAGAAACGAGGAGGGACTATGAGCGATTTTGTTTTCCTGAGCGTAAAATTCATGCTGGAAACGGCGGCGCTATACGGCCTGCTGTTCTATGCCGTCGAGGGCAATGCCCTTTCTGCCTTGCGGGCGGTCGAGAAAAGGTTCTATTGCTTTCCGATCTTCGGGATCCTGCAGGAGGGGCTCTATTCCCTGCTGGGCACGAACTACTTTTCGATCCTCTATGTTCTCTGGAACGCCCTCGTGCTGTTTCTTCTCCAGCGGCTGGAGCTGCGCCGCGAAAAGGAATTCGCAGGCGTCTGGATCTCCTATTCGGTGATCCTGTTCCAATTCTGCCAAAACTTTGTCACCTGTATCATTTATGCAATCCCCGTATTTGCAAAGCAGCTGCGGGCCTTCGGCGCTTGGGAGCGTGTGCTGTCTACGCTGCTGATCTGGCTGCTCGGCGCCGCGGCGGCGGCCGTTTCTCTGGCGAAGCTTCCGGAGCGGCGTACGATGTCCTCCAAGGAGGCGCGCTGGGCGCATAGCTTCTTTTGGCTTTTATTCGCAGCGCAGTGCCTGCTCAACTACGCCCTGACCGAGGAAAATATGGGCAATATCCTGGTCGTGTGCGCCTTTGTCTTCCTCTATCTGAGCATTCAGCTCTACTATTTTTCGTTTATGCAGTTCGTTTCGGAGCGGAATGAGAAAATCGAGCAGATCGAGCTCAAGCAGCAGTATCAGGTTCAGCTTCAGCATTACGATCAGATCAATCTGCTGTACCGCAAGCTGCGTGAGGCCAGACACGAAACCAGAAACCAGATGCTCTATATGGAGCAGCTGCTGCGCGACGGACGCTATGACGCACTGGAGGCGTTTTTCCGAAAGGCCGACGAGGAGCTGACCCCGGCGTTGGAAATGCCCGACTGCGGCAATCGCCTGATCAATGCGATTCTATGGAGCAAGGGCGAGGAGGCAAAGCGGAAGGGCATCCCGCTGGAGCTTCGCGCGGCCGTGCCGGAGACGCTTCCTATCGCAGGATACCATCTGTGCAGCCTGCTGGGGAATCTCTTAAGCAACGCGATCGACGGAAGCGCCGGCGTAGAGCATCCGAAAATCCGAGTGATCCTGCGGATGAAGGAGCGTTATTTCTATTGCTGCGTAACAAACCGCGTCAATTCTGACGTTCTGCGCGAGAATCCGGCGCTGCACACCACAAAGCAGGAGGTGCAGGAGCACGGTTACGGCATTCCGGCAATCAAGAAAATTGCGGAGCTGTATCAGGGAATGACGGGCTTTTCGGTGCAGCGCGGAGAATTCGTGGCCTCCGTGATGCTGCTCTGTCCGGAAGCGCCGGGGGCATTTTCGCGAACTGCGCAAGCCTCTTCGTAACCGGTGCTGCGCTGACAAATACATAGTCAAAACCAGCCTCGCCGGGGCGGGGCTGGTTTTTGAGGCGTAGGTTCTTATCCTCCCCTCTCGCCGCAGGCGGGAGGGGAGCGCTTTTGCTGTGTTAGTTTTTGATGCCGGTTTGGAAGCGGACCAGGACGGTGGCTGCCTGGGCGCGGGTGGCGGTGCCGGAGGGGTCGAGCGTGGTGGCGGAGGTGCCGTTCATCACGCCGCCGGCCACGACCCACTGCATGGCAGTCTTGGCGTAGTCGCTGACGGCAGAGGCATCCGCGTAGCCGCTGAGGTCGGCCGCCGCGCTCACGTCAACCTTGCAGTAAGAAGCGTAGCGATACAGGATCGCAGCCATCTGCTCACGAGTGATGGAGGCATCCGGGTCGAAGGACGTTTCGGAAACGCCGTTGACGATGCCGTTCTTCGCGGCCCAAGCCACGGCGGCCGCATAATAGCTGCCATCGGCCACGTCCGTGAAGGCTGCTTTCTCCTCGACGGCGGGCTCGCCGTCCATGCGGTAGAGTACGGTGACGAACATGGCGCGGGTGATTGCGCTGTCCGGGTCAAACTCCGTGGCGCTCGCGCCGTTGAACAGGCCGCTGCTGACCGCTTCAACAATGGTCTTTTCCGCCCAGTGGCCGGAGATATCCTGGAAGCCATTGGCGAGGTCCTCGTAGCTCTTGTCGCGGACGTGGATGGTAATGGACTTCTTGAACTCGTCCACAGTGCCGCCAGTCACGGTCACGTCGCCGTATTTCAGGCCCTTGATGGTCACGCTGCTGTCGTCGCTGGCGACGATCTCGGCGATGGCGGGGTCGGAAACGGTCCAGGTCATGTGCGTCGGATGCTCGTCGGCCGCGGCATTTTTGACCATCAGCTCGTCGCCGATGTAGATCGTATCCGTTTCGCTGGTGAGGCTGATGTATTTCTGGTTCTCATAATCCTTGTCGAGGACATGAATCGTGATGGACTTCTTGAACTCGCCGATGGAGGCGGTCACGACCACATCGCCGCGCTTGAGGCCCTTGACGGTCACGCTGCTGTCGTCGCTGGTGACGATCTCGGCGATCTCGGGATCGGAGACCTCCCAATTCAGGAGCGCCGTGTAATCCTCCGTGTCGGTGTTCCGGATGGTCAGCTCGTCGCCAATGTAGATCGAATCCGTTTCGCTGGCGAGGCTCATGTTTTCTTCGATCAGCGAGCCGGAAATGGTGTAGGCCGAGCAGTTGCCCGCATAGTCGTAGCTGATAATGATCTCGGTATGCGTGCCCTCAAACATCATGCTGCCGTGCTCGTTGATGCTATGGACGCCCTCGCCGTTCGGATCGGGGTTCGGGAAGTAGGTCGTGGTGAAGGCAGAGGCGAAGACCTCGCCGGTCTCGGCATCGACATCGATGGAGATGGTCGTGTCGTAATCCATCCACCAGAACTCATCCATTTCCGCGGTAACCGAGTACATCGACTCCGGGCCCCAGCCGAAGTCCTCGGTCTTATAGCCGAAGGTCGGCTTTTTGCTCATCGGGCCGGTGGTATCGACATAGAACGTAAACTCGACCGTCTGGGTCTGTGCGGTCTTGCATTCCGGGGTGATCTCGGCCTTGACGGAAACACGCGTGTTCTCCGGCAGGGCGCACTTGGAATAGTCAATGTATTCCTCGCCGTCCTCGTCTACTCCCTTGGCATAGAACCAGTCCATGTCAAAGTCCTCCTCGCCGCCGGCATAAACGTTGCCTGCAAAGCTCTTTTGCATGAACTCGGTGTCCTGCTCGGAGAGGATCTCGCCGGTGGTCAGATTCGTAACGGTGTAGTGGATGTTATCGACGTTGCGCAGCAGGCCGATCTGCAGGCAGAATTCATCCAGCGAGAAGTCGCTGTTCGGGGAGATACCGGCCGTCTGCGGCAGGAAGCCCTTGTACGCGCTGCTCATCGTGGAGAATTTGAAATCGTCCATCGGGACGATGGAGTAGCCGGGAGCTCTCGTGCCGCCCAGCCAAGCCTTTTCGGTCATCCAGTTCAGCATGGGATCATCGCTGGTGGAGCGGTAGCTGTAGATGCCGGTGACGACCTGATCGGCCGTGTTATACGCGCGGTCGCCGCCCATGGTGGTCGCGTAGCTGCCGGTCTCGGCAACGGGAGCCGCGCCGAAGTCGCCGTAGAACGCGAGGAACGGGACGGACAGCGTGACGGAATCGGTGCTCGTGAGCTGGACGAAGCCCTCGACATATGCACCGTTTTCAAAGCGCTCGTCGTAGTACGCCTTCTGTGCGTCGGTCAGCTGCAGGGTCACGGTGACCTTTGCCGTTGCGCCGGCGGGGACGGTCAGCTTGTTGTCGGTGAGGCTGGTGGTGTAGGTCGCGTCGAGCTTCTTTGCGTAATTCTGCGTGAGGTAGGTGACCTTACCGCCCTTGACGAGGCCGCCCTCCGCCGCCTGACCGAGGGCCTGCACGGTGAGCGCATAGGTCTTGTCAACGTCCGAGAAGTTGACGACGCTGAAGGTCATTTCATAGGTGCCGGTCTTTTCCTTGTCGTCGCCCAGCTCGAGCTTGGCCTTGTCGGCGCCCTCGACGGTGATGTACGCGCCGGACTTCACGGCGTTACCGACGTTGGCAAGGCCCGCGCCCTGACGGCGGACAAAGTAATAGGTGCCGTTCGCTTCATCGACGATCGGCGTGGCCGTGCTCATGAGCAGGCAGTTGGCGACCGTGGCATAGTCGGCTTCCGGGATGGAGGTCTTTTTCAGGTACTGCCGCAGCAGCGCCATGGACGCGGCGACCGCCGGAGAGGACATCGAGGTGCCGGATGCAACGGCAAAATTGTTGCCGTAGTAAGCAGAGAACACGTTGCCGCCGATGCCGGTGATCTCCGGCTTCAGGCTCAGGCCCTCGGTCGGGCCCCAGGAGGAGAACGAGGACATCTCGCCGGCGAGGTTATTGCGGTTCCAGTCGGCCATCACGGAGACGACACCAGTGTCGTTGTTGTCCTTCATCCACGAGAACTCGTTCAGATTCGCACGGGCTGCGGGGACATCGTAGCTGGTCACCTCGACCTCCACATAGGCCCACTTTTCCTCCTCGGTGGGTGTCGGGTCGTAGAACACGACACCGGCTGCACCGGCCGCCTTCGCTGCGGCGATCACAGCGTCGCCGTTTCCGCCCTCGAACGGGACGAACACGATCTTGCCTTCGGAATCGTCGATGGATTCGGTGTAAGCATACGTGCCGCCGACGAGCTGCTCCGTCGCGCGCAGGTTCTCATAGAAGCCCTTGCCTTCGGGAACGCCGTCCAGCTCGCTGATGCTCATCAGCTGATCCATGTCCATGGTCTTGTTGAACCAGCCGAGTGTGCCAACATCGTTGAGCCACTTCACGCCTTCGTTTTCGGCGCTGGCAACCGTCAGGACGGAATCGAACGTGCCGGGCATACCGAGCGTGCCGCTGGAGACGCTCGTGGACTTGATCTGCTCATCGCCCCAGAGGCTCTCGGTGCCGGTGAAGCCGTCGTTACCGGCGGAGACGCAGACACTGATGCCCGCTGCGGTGGCGGCGTCATAGACCTCAGTCACGCCCTCGTAGTAATACGGGCCGCTGGAGATACCGAGGGACAGGTTCGCGCAGTCCACGCCGAGCGCGATCGCGTCCTCAATTGCGGCAATCAGGTAGTCGAAGTAGCAGTTGCCCTGTTGGTCGAAAACCTTCATGACGATGAGCTGTGCCTCCGGCGCGATGCCGAGGTAGGTCATGTCGAACTGCTCCTGATCTGCCTCGGTCAGGTTGCCCGCGATGATGCCGGCAACGTGCGTGCCGTGGCCCATCCAGGTGTCATCGTCGGAGCCGAAGTTGGCCTCACCGTCGCCGTAGTTAAAGCCGAACGGGACCTTGCTGCTGTAATACACGGTGTCGGTAGCTGTGTTCTCATCCAGCTCCTCGGCGTGCAGCGTCTTGGCGGCGAGGATGGCGGCGATGTCGTCCTTGCTGTAGGCGACGGCATCGGAGTCGGTCGGTTCCTTGTCGAAGGTCGGGTTTTCATAGCACAGGCCGGTGTCGATCACGGCGACGCTCATGCCGGTGCCGTCAAAGCCCGCATCCCACGCGGCGTTCGCGCCCATACCGGAAGCGGCGAACTTCATATTCGTGGTGATCTGGGAGGCTTCCTTTTCCACGGCATTGATCTCCGGCACGGAGTAGCACGGGGAAAGGAATACCTTCTTAACGCCCGGCAGGCTGCTGAGCGTTTCCATGTCGCCGTAGGAAACGGTCGCGGCAATGGCGTTGGTCACAAGGGAGAACTGGCCCGTGACCTCCATGCTGCCGCCGAGCTTCCGCTTGGCGGCGGAGATGACGGAGGTCTGGCCGTCCTTCACCTTCCGCACGGCGGCCTGTTCGGCCTGACCGAGGCCCTTGCCCAGCGCAACGGTCATGCCGTCCATTTCACTGACGGACGGTTCGTCGAGCAGGATGATGACCTTGACCTTATCCGCCTTTTCGTGGCTGTCGCTCACGATGGTGATCTTGTCGCCCGCGTCGTAATCCTCGCCGCTCAGGATCGCCTTTACGGCATCGGAATAGGCGGCGGCTTCCGCAGCGTCATATTCGCGGCAGACCAGCGTCTTGCCGTCGTCCGTCGTGATGGTGCTTTCGGCACCATAGGACAGGGAAACCAGCGCCTTGGCTTCCGTCGCGCTGAGGGTGCGGCCGGAAATGTAGGTATCCTGCGTCGCCTTGCGCGTGTAGGTCCGTCCATCGGTAGATTGATATACGTAAGTATATCCCGCCGGGACGTAGGTGGTCTTGCTGTCTGTGGCGTAAATGACCTTGTCGGCCGACTCGTCCGCCTTCGGAGCGCTCTGCGTAGCACCGACAGAGGTCACGAGCAGGCCGAGCACCATTGCCAGACAAAGGGCAAACGCCATCAGCTTTTTCGCCAACGTTTTCATTTTCTTTCCTCCTTGATTTTCTATTCTCCCGACGAGGTCTTCCGCGTGTGAAGAATAAATATGCACAAAGTTTACTCTCCGTCCTGCCAACTGTCAATCCCGGAATATTTCCATAATTTTGTAATTTAACGCAGTAAACCAGCAACGTTATTCACAAAATATTCTTATTATATTCATGATTTGCATTGGCCTATTGACATTGCGGCCCACTTATGCTAGGATAAGATGGTTGCGGCCCATTGAATTCTGCCGAATTTTATACAAGAAAGCGCAGGCTGTTCCGATTTTGGAACCGCCTGCGCTGTATTTTTTGAGATTTTTAATTTTGGTCCGTCGTTTTTTGCCGGGTTTTGGCGTTCCTTTTTCGGAGTGCCTCGCTTGGACGGGGTGCGGACTGTTCTGGTGAGGCGTTCATGGTATTCTATGAGCTGCCGTGATTCTTCCGATTTTGCAGATTGGATTTTGGTCTTGTGCGAGGTAATATGCCGTTCTCCGCGCCGCACCCTGCAAGCCGTCAGATGCCATTTTGCAATTGTTTTGCTTGCTTAAGGTATGTATATTTATGCAATGGCAGTCAGACGGTTCGCCAGTTTTCCTTGACCAGCAGGCGGCACAGGCGCGGACGCTTGGGCGCGTGGCGCATGATATGGCAGAAAAACGCCTATGAAACCGGAGCGCCGATGCAAAACAGGTCGATCACCAGAAACGCAAGCAGAAATCCCCACGGCTCCCGTACATACCCCCGAAAAATCCGCTCCGGAAGCTCCGAAAGCGCATGACCGTGTACCGCAGCTCTTTATCACAAACGCTTCCCACTTTCTCCTCGTTTTCGTGGAATGCGATACCCTTTATCTGGATTTTGTGCCGTGATTACGTAATTTTATGCTGCGTCGTTGTTGGGCGCGTCTGGTTCTTCTTTTTTGGGCTTGTCGGGATTGGCACGGCAGAAGGCGACTGTGACAAGTGCGAGGCCGCTGCAAATGAATATCCCGGTGGTGTATGCGAAAATTTTCTTGTACAGCGTTTCGCGGTAGAAGCGGCAGACGGTTTCATTCGTTTTTGTATTGATAATTTCACTGGTGAATTCCGCTGTAACAATTTTATAAGCTTCAGCATTACCGCTGTCAAAGGAAATTTCCTCCGTCGGCGTGACGGGATGGGAGTCCTTGTTCTTCAGCGGGAGCGTCGTGACCTCATCCTCGGAAAAGAAATACCACGCGTCGTCCTTTACCATGATGTCCATTTCCGCGCTGCCGGGATAGTTCGTCCGGGCAGCGACGGAGCCGTCCTTGATATATAGCGCATAGCCAGACATTGTTCTGACCGTAAGATTTCCGTCCGCCTCGGAGGAAACGCAGCTTACTGTGACAAATTGTTTCTCGAAAAAAGATAGTCCAAGCTGGAAAACCATCACAAGGGACACGATCGTGAGCAGGATAAGATAAATAACCTTCCCGGCGGATAATTTCTTCATTGGTTTGCCTCCCTCTTTCAATTCTTCCATTACGGCAGGACTTCCCATCTTCTGAAATTCTCTATGATGTACGGTTCAAGGTCCTTCCAGCTTCTGGGAAAGGCATTGGGGTCCTCGCGATCCGGGCGGGGCAGGTCCGGGAAATTGCCGAGGAAATGTAGGTGCGCCTTTGGGATCACTCGGCGCGAAGTATTGAGCAGTGTTAAAAGATACAGAACCGGCATTTCCGGCTTCCGGATATACACGCTCGGATAATAAGCCTGCGGGATATATTCCACGTCGCGAAGCGCTTCCAGCGGTAGCAGGTCGTCCGAAATGATCTTGTAAAAATACACATTCGGCACGATGTGGCCCGGCCACCACGTATCCTCGCCTGCTTTCACAAAGTACAGGTATTTCCCGAACACCCCGGCGGCGCGGGCATCCTCGCTGTTGAGCTGATAGGCAAAAACGTCGCCGACGTTCCATTCGCAGCGGTACAGCCGGTACTGCGAGATCTTCTTCTCCGGCGGCTGCGGGGAGAGCAGCTTTTCTTCCAGCGTTTCCAGCACCTTGGCCCGTTTCCGTCCCAGCGAGGGCGCTGCCTCCTCCCAGCGGTTCAGGTCATATCCGTCGCGGATGTGCCGCAGGGCCTCGTCCCGGACAGGTTCCTCCAGCCGGCCGAGATTCCACTGCGTGTCCGCTAAGGCAAACCAGAACGGCGGCGCATCATCTGGGTCGGACAAAAAGTCTGCGTACTGCTCCATCAGCTCCTGCGTGATCTCCGGTCCCGTTTTCCCCCGGTGCAGTTGGTCCTTATAATAGTCACGCACCTCCTGCGCCACGTCATCCTGATACAGTTGCGGTCCCCACGCGCCCATGGTTTCTCCCTCCAATTTCTATTTCGTCCATTATATCGTAACGTATCTATCACCAGTATACCCGGTTTTTGTCGGGCTGTCAAGGGCGTTGCAGCGTAAAAAGCTCCCACGGCAGGGGCTGCCGTGGGAGGTTGGGGCTTATTCTACCGTCGGGAGGGCGGCGATGACGGCGGCGCAGCGGGGGCAAAGGCCCTCGGCGTTGGCCTTGGTCGAGTGCATCCAGCAGCGCGGGCACTTGACGC
>CABSFY010000049.1 GCA_902477055.1 uncultured Eubacteriales bacterium | reverse complement strand
GACGGCCGCCGCGCCCGCGCCGGAGGTGACGATCTTCACGTCCTCCTTCTTCTTGCCGACGACCTTGAGCGCGTTGGTCAGGCCCGCCAGCGTGATGACCGCCGTGCCGTGCTGGTCATCGTGGAAAATGGGGATATCGCACTTTTCCTTGAGCTTGCGTTCGATCTCGAAGCAGCGCGGCGCGGAGATGTCCTCCAGATTGATGCCGCCGAAGGAGCCGGAGATCAGCGCCACGGCGTTGACGAACTCGTCAACGTCCTTCGTCTTGACGCAAAGCGGGAAAGCGTCCACGTCGCCGAACGCCTTGAACAGGACGCACTTGCCCTCCATGACCGGCATACCGGCCTCTGGGCCGATGTCGCCGAGGCCGAGGACCGCGCTGCCGTCGGTGATAACGGCGCAGAGGTTATGGCGGCGGGTCAGCTCATAGCTCTTGTTGATATCCTTCTGAATTTCGAGGCACGGCTGCGCCACGCCCGGTGTATAGGCAAGGCTCAGCGCTTCCTTGGTATCCACGGCGGCGCGTGCCTTGATCTCGATCTTACCCTTCCATTCGCCGTGCAGGCGAAGGGATTCCTTTGCATAGTCCATAAATTTATACCTGCGTTCCTTTCTCCGCCGCAATCGGCAGCGTTGCTCCGCCAAAGGGCATCGCCAGCACCGTCGCGTCGGGTCCGTATTGTTGCATTGCTTCCTCCAGCGCCGCCTGAGCGCTGGGCTGCGGGTTGAGGAAAATACTGCGGACAAAGTCGTCCGGAAGCTCGCTCACAAGGTCGATCTTCGCATTTTCCAGCACCATCGCAATGGCGGCCGCCTTGTGTCCGCCAAGCTCAAATTTTTGGTGAACACGCTCAATCAGGGAGTGCGCCGTCGGCGCTTCGGTCAGCCATTGTTCAAATTTCTTGCTCCCGAGGCCCTCGGGACACGCGCCGATGAGGATGATCGTGCCGCCCTTTTTGACCGCGTGCTTCGCGTTGTCCAGCGCCTTTTGCGTCTGGTAGAGGTTCGCATCCTTCGGTGCGCCTCCCTGCGAAACGATCACGATGTCTGCCTTTTCCGCGATCGGCTTGCGGTACATTTTGTCCAGATACGCGCAGCCCACACGGTGAGCCTGCACCGCATCGCCCGCGACGGCGAACACGATGTGCTTATGCTCGTCGAGAACGACGTTCACGATATAGTCCACGCCGCAGATGCGCCCGGCCTCCTCGATATCCCGGCGAAGGGGATTATCATCGAGGTTTCCGGCGCAGGAGCGCGGGTCGACCATCAGGCTGTGGTTGGCCTGAATCGCCGCCGGGGTCGAAACGCCGGGCATGATGGCCTTTACACCGCCGGAGTAGCCGGCAAAATAGTGAAATTCAATATTTCCGGTGCAGATGTGGAAGTCCGCCTCGGCAACAGAGCGGGTCACATCGACCGGCGTTCCGTGCGCCGTCACGCCCAGCCGAACGCAATCGTCCGGGGCGGAATCGACGCAGCGAACGGCGGCATAGACCTCCTCGCCGACAAGGTGCTTTTTTTCCTCCTCGGTATGGTTGCGGTGCGAGCCGAGGGCAAAGACGACGGTGATGTCCTCGTTTTTGCACCCGGCGGCGTGCAGCTCCTCCAGCATTGCCGGGAGCATCTGGTAGCTCGGCACCGGGCGGGAAATGTCACTGACGACGATTGCGATTTTCTGACCGGACTTAGCCAAATCGCGAAGGCGCGGCGCACCGATCGGATGCTCCAGCGCATGGCGCACGGCAGCCTCGCCGGTATGCTCATGCTCCATCGCGTTGGCGGTCAAAATGCCGATCACGTTTTTATCGGGAACTGTAACGGTCTGGCCGCTCGTCCCGTATCCAAATTCCAGCCGCATGGCGTACCTCAGAACGTGGCGGCTGCGTGGCGCAGCGCCTTGACGACCGGAAGCTCCTCGCCCGTCAGGAAACGGATGAGTGCGCCGCCGCCCGTGCAGACGTAGCCAAGCTCGTCCTTCACATGATACTTCGCCGCCGCTGTCACACTGTCGCCGCCGCCGACGACCGTAAAGCCGCGGCAGGCCGCCAGCGCTTCAAACACAGTTTTGGTGCCAAGCTCCGTTTCCGGCTTCTCAAAAATGCCCATCGGGCCGTTGACGAAGGCCGTTTTTGCCTCCAAAATCGTAGCCCGGTAGCGCTTGGCCGTTTCCGAGCCGATATCCACAGCGCAGATCTCGTCCGGCACCGCGCCGACGGCGCATTCCTTGCGTTCGCCGTTCTCCACATAGGCCAGATCGACCGGGAGGACGATCTTGTCGGCATATTTTGCATAAATTCCCTTGGCGCGTTCAATAAACTCGCCGTAGTTGCTGCGATAAATAAAGTCCAGACTTCCCTGTCCGATCTTCTCCCCCGCTGCGGCAAGCAGAATGTTGCCGACGAGGCCGCCGGTCAGGATCGTGTCGGCAACGCCGCTGCCGAGGACCGTTTCCATCATCATAAAGGCGTCGGAGATCTTCGAGCCGCCCAGCACGAAAACGCAGGGCTTCTTCGGCGAGGCCATCAGCTCGGAAATGACGCAGTATTCCGTTTCAAACAGGCGGCCCATCGCCGAGGGCAGCACCTGCTCAAAGCCGCAGAGGCTGGGCTGGTCGCGATGTGCTGCGGCGAACGCGTCGCAGACATAAAGGTCGGCCAGCGGCGCGAGCTTTTCGACGAGCAGAGTCTTTGCCTGCTGCTCATGGGTGAGCTGCAATTTCATCTCAAAGAGCGTCTGCTCCTCGGAAACGTAGCGGACGTTATCCAACAGCAGAATTTCGCCCTCCTTCAGCGCCCGGATCTGGTCGCGGGCATAGGGGCCGCACACGTCGTCGATCCAGCGGACCGGACGGCCGAGCAACCGCTCCAGCACCTTTGCATGGGGACGGGTGCAGTAGAAATTCTTATATTCAATATCGCTGCCCTGATGCGCCAGCAGCACGAGCTTTGCACCTCTGTCCGAAAGCTCGCGAATGGTCGGCGCGCAGGCCTCGATCCGCGCCGTGCTTTTGAGCGTATCGTTCTGTCGATCGACCGGCTGATTCATATCAACGCGGCACAGAACGGTTTTTCCCTTGACGTCGAATTCATCCAGGGTACGGATGCCGAATCGCATGGTTTCTTCCTCCAAAAACGGACCGACGGGACGCGGCGATTGCCGCGTCCGAATCGGTCGATTAAGCCTGATATTTACTGATGGTTCTTAAACTTGCCGATGCCGAGGTACTTGTTGGTCATGGCCGTACCTTCCTCACGCGTGAGCTGCATCTTCGTTGCGGCGCGGATGGCGTCCATCGTTTCCGGAATGGTTACGGATTCCTGCGGAATATTGATGGCGTACATAATGTCGTTGCCGGACTCGACGATGGAGTCCGCCCAGAGGCCGATCTCATACATATCGCCGCGGCGGTTGCCGAGGTCGCGGGCATACTTAAAGAAGGAGGCGTTGCCCTTGAAGCCCTCGTCCATCGTAACGACGCGGATTCTGGGGTGCTTCTCAAAGGCTTCAAGCGCCATTTCCTTGGTGATCTTCTTGCCGTCCTTCGCAGTGGCCAGCACAGTGATGATATGGCCGTGGGTCACGGGGGTATGGACAAGGATGCCGGTCGCGTTGACGTGCGGCATGATGGTCATCAGGTCAACGGCCTGATGGGTCGGTGCCTTTTCCATCTGGAGCGCATTGGTCAGGCCGCGATGATAATCGCCGGGGTCGGCAACGCGGCGGATGATGGTGATGGCGACCTTCTCAATGCCGTAGGCGCGGTCGAGGCAGTCCACCGTGCGGATGAGGCCGGTGGTGTTGCAGGAGGTCAGCTTCAGATAGCTCTGTCCGACACCCTTTTCATAGTTGGCGTAGCCATGGAAGAACACGTCCGCGACGGAGTTCTTCTCGCCGCCCTGGAAGATGGCCTTTACGCCGTACTTATCGTAGTAGTTTTCCTTGTTCTTTGCGCCGACGCCGCCGGGAGCGGAGTCGAGGATGATATCAACGTTCTTGCACAGCTCTTCAAACGTACCGGCAACGGGAATGCCCTTCGCGTCGAAGGCCGCCTTATCCGCGCCGTCAACGAGGTAGAGGTTGTACTTCACGCCGTTCGCGCCGATCATATCGCGCTCATGCAGCGCCTGGATGGAAAGCGTAGGGGCCAGATCGGCGATGCCGACAAGCTCCATGTCCTCCTGCATCGCAACGCCGTCTGCAAGTCTTTGACCGATCGTGCCGTAACCGGCAACGCCTACTCTGATTTTGCTCATAATTCTATCTCCTTCGCGTGTATTTGGGGCAGATTTCAAAGTTACCCAAGACATAACCAAAATATATCATATACTACTGAAATTGTCAATGGACTGCCTCACATTTTTTCAGAAAAAGCGGGGCATTTTTTTGTTAATAATACAGGCTAATCTTCTCGGCCTGACACGCGGCGATGAACGCCTCGTCAGGGCAGCGATCCGTAACGATCGCGTCAAGCGTTCCCAGCTCGCAGAACGTGATCGCACCGTTTTTGGAGAACTTGCTGTGGTCGGCCATAAGTACGATATAATCGCTGATGGCGGCAATCCGGCGCTTCATTTCTGCCTCCAAAAACGAGGTGTTGGCAAGGCCGAAATGGACGGAAACCGCCGTGGCCGCGAGGAATGCGCGGCTGATGTGATAGCGGCTCAGGGACTCAGCGGAGCTGGCCAGGCCGGAAAAATCATTCGTCCGTGGGTTATACTCGCCGCCAAGGGCGATCAGATGCACGCCGTCGAGCCGCGCCGCCTCCTCGATGACCTTCAAATTATGCGATATCACGGTCAAATCGCGCTTTCCCTCCAGCCAGCGGAGAAGATACGGGGTCGTCGAGCCGGAATCAAGGAAGATCGTATCTCCGTCGCAGACCAGCTTCGCCGCCAGCTTGCCGATGCGCTCCTTTTCCTGGCCGTTCGTCGCCTCGCGGACCGCCACAGGGGTAACGGGCGACACGTTCGCCGTCACGCCTCCGTAAACCTTTTTGATTCTGCCGCGCTTGAGCAGCTCCGCGACATCCCTGCGAATGGTGTTCAGCGAAACGTCGAATTTTTCCGAAAGCTCCGGCAGCGACGCGCTGCCCTGCTTCACAACATAGTCCTCGATCAAAGCAAGCCGGTTGATTTTCATACCGTCGATCCTCCAAACAATTGCGTTCTATTCCTCGATATAGGTATATTGTAACCAACTTTTGAGTAAAATGCAATAGTTTCGAGTAAGATCAGTTCGGCAAAAGCGAAACATTTTGCTGTTTATGCGTTTTTCTGTTCGAGTTCCGCAACAAAACGGTCAAATCGCCGGCAGGCCGAGACGATGCCGTCCGGCTGGTTAAAAATCGTGTAGATATTCGTCACGACCGCGTCCGCGCCGTACTGCACCAGCTCGGGAAGGTTGTCATAAGTGATGCCGCCATCGGCGATTACCATGAAATCGTAGCCGTGCGCCTTTTTCCACTCGCTGAGTGCTTGGAACCGCGGCATAGCACCGGGCAGGAACTTCTGTCCGGGGAAGCCCGGCTCCACCGACATGAACACCAAATGGTCGATCTCACTGGCAAACGGCTCCAAATGCTCGATGGTCTGCGACGGGTTGATGCAGACACCAGCCTTAACGCCGTGCTTGCGGATGAGGTCCAGCGTGCGGACCACGAAGCGGGTACTGTCCGTGTGAAACGCAATATAATCCGCGCCCATATCCGCCAGCACGGGGACATATTTCGCCGGATCGTCCACCATCAGATGCACGTCGAGGACGGAATCCGGGTAGCGTGAACGCAGCTCGCCGACAATTTTCGGGGCAAAGATCAGATTGTCCGCGTAATGCCCGTCGGCGATGTCCAGATGGAAGAAACGAACGCCCGCGTCATAGAGCTGCTGCACCTGCTGTGGGAAGTCGAGGAAGGGAATATTGCAAAGAGAAGGATCGTTGATGACCATAACGGTACACTCCTTGTTGATTCATTTTGGTAAAATTTTGAGGATGTTTTGCCTTACTCCATCGCAACAGCCTGCTCCAGCGCACGGATGTAGTCGAAGCCCACGCGGGTGGCTGTCGCCTCATCGGGGAGCGGCAGGTATTCCATGCTGACCCAGCCCCGATAATTGATCTGCCGGAGCGCACGCAGGACCGACGCGTAATCGATCGTGCCGTGACCGGGATAGTGGCGGGTATTGTCGGCAAAGTGGATGTGGCCGAGCTTGTCGCCGAGCAGACGGATGGCATCGGCCATATTCTGCTCCTCGATGTTCATATGGAAGGTGTCGAGCAGGACCTTGAGCTGTGGCGAACCGATGCGGTCCACGAAATCCAGCGTTTCCGCCGCAGTATTGAAGTAGTTGTTCTCATAGCGGTTGATCGCCTCGAACACGATGGAGCAGGACTTGCCGGAAATGTAATCCAGGCAGGCCCGCATCGCCTCCTCCAGCCGCGTCAGGGACTGTTCGCGCAGTGCGGGGCTGGGGATATTGTCGCGCATACTGCCGATAACGACGGGGCAGCCATACTCCGCCGCGAGGTCGAGGTGGCCCTTGATGCGTTCCACGGCGGTCTTGCGCATTTCCGGGTCGTCAGAGATAAGGGACAGGCCGTCGATGCGCTTGGCAAGGCCCGTTGCGATCGCAGCAATGCGAACGCCGGTTTCCTCACTGCTGCGGCGAAGCGCGTCGTGGTCTATGCAAGTAGCGTCGCGCAGATGGATTTCAATGCCGGTGAAACCGAACGATTTCGCATAGGCGAAGGCGTCGGGATAAGAGCCGCGAAACAGCACCGGCTCATGCAGTGCTGCGCCCTCGGAGGCGCATACGGAATATTGAAACATGGGTTCTCCTTTCCAAATAGGCAGACGGGACCTGGCAGGGAGAGAGGAGGCGTGGCTGGTTCGCCGTTTGCCGCCTGTCCTCCCCTGCCGGGTCCTGCTTTCCGTTTTCTATATTACAGATCGAATTCCTTTTCGAGCGTCCGCTTCATCACGTCGATCGGCGCGTCCACGCCGGTCCAGATCTTGAAGTTCAGTGCAGCCTGATTAACCAGCATACCAAGACCGTTAATCGTCTTTGCGCCGCGAGCAGTCGCTTCGCCGAGGAAGAGCGAACGCGGATCATTGAAGATCACATCGCTGACAACCATATCGGCGCGGACGGTATCATAATTGATGTTCGGCTTCTGATCGACGTGCGGGTACAGGCCGATGGAGGTCGCGTTCGAGAGGATATCGGTATCGGCGGGAATCTCCAGCGCATGATCCCAGTAGACGAACTCGGCCTTCGCCGGGGTGCGGGTGTTGAGCAGCTCAACCAGCTCCTCGCCCTGTTCGCGGACGATGTTTGCAATGGTGATCTTCTTCGCACCAGCCAGAGCGCACTCGACGCTGATGGCCCGTGCTGCGCCGCCTGCGCCGAGGATGAAGATGTTCTTGCCCTCGACACTGACGCCATTGTCATGGAACGACTGCATCAGGCCCTTGCCGTCGGTGTTCTCGCCGAGCAGCTCGCCGTTTTCATTCACGACGACATTGATCGCGCCGATAATCTCGGCGGCGGGGGAAAGCCGGTCCATGAGCTTCGTGCCTTCGACCTTAAACGGGATCGTTAGGTTCACGCCGCGCATCTGCACTGCCTTCATGCCGTCCATGGCGGCCTTGAGGTCGCCCGGCTCGACCTTCATCGTAATGTAACGATAATCCAGTCCCCGCGCGGCAAAGCCGGCCTCCATCACAACGCCGGTCGGATTTTCGTCGATGGGGTTGCCAAAGGTGCCGACCAGTTCGGAGCGATAATTTTTTGCCATGTTCGATCTTCTCCCTTCCGGATGCTCAGCGCTTATTGAGCAGAATCAGCTTGTCTGCCGTGATCTCGCTCAGGTCGCGGCAATTGGCAAGGCGCATGATGTTCATCAGCTCGTGATAGATCTTCTGCGTGTAGATGTTCGCGCCCTCCTGCTCGCCGCCATAAACGGAAACGACGTACGGACGGCCGATGCCGACGGCATCCGCGCCGAGGGCCAGCATTTTGAATACGTCCTCGCCGGAGCGAACGCCGCCGTCGGCAAAGACCTTCATTTCGGGGCCGACTGCCTTGCGGATCTCGGCAATCACGTCGCAGGGGGCCAGCGAGCTTTCCACGACGTTGCCGCCATGGTTGGAGATCAGGATGCCGTAGGCACCCGCCTCCTTGCACTTGACGGCGGCCTTGACCGACATGATACCCTTGATGACGACAGGACGGTCAATGCGCTCGACGATTTCCTTCAGCTCGTCCACAGTACGGGAGCAAACGCCCTCGTTCTTCGTGCCGGAGTACTGATAGCCAAGGCCGATGGCGTCGAGGTCCGTTGCGATGGCCATAGCGCCGGCCTCCTTACACAGCTCCACGCGGCGCCAGAACTCGCTGCGTTCCGCCCAAGGCTTGATGGTGGGAACGCCGCAGCCGTCAACCTCCTTCAGCGGTGCAACCTGTGCCTCGAAGTAGCCCGGCTCCTTGTTGTCGCCCAGCCACGCCATACCGCCGGCCTCGTAGCAGCCCTTGATGAGCGCGTCGGCATACTTGCCGTTGTTGTTGAAAAACGGGCTGTCAAACTTATAGTCCGTCAGAATTTTCGCGATTGGGGAAGCAAACACAGGCAGGTCAAACTTTCTTCCGAAGAAGGAGCAGCTGGTATCCGGATTGTAGTCCTCATGAATCGGGTCAAGCTCGATGCGGATATCACGCAGAGCGTTGACCGCCGCGATGAAGCCGCCGTTGTTGCCCTTGGAGCCGAATTCCAGGGAGTTGGTGAATCTGCCGGCGCAGGCCACGCCGTTGCAGATCTTGCAGACATGGCACGAGGGGCTGAGAACCTTCCGCGCACGCTGCTGGTTCTCTGCATATTTCAGCAGAACGTCGTTCAAAGTCAAAGTGTGTTCCATAGGTTTACCTCCGTTTGTTAGTGCTTGGTAAGAATTTGCGCCAGATTTCCGTCCATTGCGGCGCGGACGACCGGAAGCATATAGGTGTCCGCCTCCTCCGCCGTGAGCGGTACCGGCATACTTTTCAGTTTTACAGAGAGCGACGGGTCCTTTGCCGCCGCCATGATCTGCGTGACATACCGCTCCGAGAAGCCCGGCAGCTGTGTCAGGCGCTCCGGTGCGTGAATCGCACGGTTAAAGTACAGGAAGCCTTCGGCGACCGCCTCGGCAAGTGCGCGTCCGTCCAGCGTGTCCGGCGCGGCATTTAAGTAACCATACGCAGCAAGCACGGGCGCTACCGCCCGGAGCTGGCGTTGGATGACCGGCGAATAAAGCACGGTGAAATACGGGCTCATCAGGCCGCAGGCAATGCCGTGCGCCGTCAGATTGACCAGCGAAAAGCTGGTCAGGTGTGCGCCGCTCGTCGCGCCGACCATGATCGCATAGCCGCCCAGATCCGTCGCCAGACCGATGGCCTCTCTGGCCTCGGCATCGCTCGGATCGTCAATAACGCGCGGAGCGTAGCGGAAAATCAGGTGCAGCGCAGTCAGCGCGATCTGTTCCAGCAGGTCGTACTGCTCCGGCTTTGCGCTGCAAAACGACTCAAACACGTGCGCAATGCCGTCCAAAATACCGGCAAGCGTCGCCTGCTGCGGCATGGAATGCGACATCCGGTAGTCGAAAAACGCGCAGGCCGGCGTGATTGCCGGATCAACGATGACCTTCTTCTGCCCCGTGGCGACATCGGTCACGTTGGCGTATTTGGTCAGGTGAGCGCCGCTCGAGGCCGCCGTTTCCACGGCGATCAGCGGGAGCATTTCTCCGCCGGTCGTTTCGGCCGCTTTCGTAACCAGGCCGCCGCCGAAGTAGGCCTCCGGGTCAGCAGAATATGTCGCGCCGTAGGCCGCCAGAACGATCGCCGCCTTGCAGGCATCGATCGTGGAGCCGCCGCCGATGGCCAGCACACAGTCCGGTTTTTGGTGCAGGATATGTGTTTCAATGCGGAAAATATCCTCGCGCGGGCTGTTGGGCTTCGCGCCGGGGATCGGTTTTCCTTCCACGATTGTGATGCCCAGTGCCTGCAAAGCGCGAAGCTGGCGCTCGATTCGCTCCGTCCCATGGTGCAGCGAGGCAACAGCAAGCACCCGCTTACCATAGGCCGCCACGGCGGCGGGGAGCGCATCGAGCACATCGTTTCCGAAGTGGTAACGCTCACCCTTCCAATTCTTCAGGAGCGCGGCAGCAGTAAGTCTGTAATCTTGCATTAATTTCTCCTTTTAGAGCCAAGCCCTGCGGAAGGCAGAAAGACGATTGCTATGCTTTCTTCTCATCGACAAATTCGATGAGCGTACTCAGACGGTCCTCCACCCGGCGGATATGCTCGGCCATGGCGCGCTTCGCTTTTTCCGGGCTGTGCTGCTCGATGGCGTGGATAACCTTCAAATGCTCCTGAAAAGAAAGCATGATGTTCTCCCTGGATCTCAGAGCGATCATTCTTCCGCGGGAGATATAGTCCGAAATGTTCGCCATCACCTTGATGATCTGCTGGTTCCCGGAATGCGCAATCAGCGTATTGTGGAACTCGATCTCATACTTGTTCATGGCTTCTTCATCATTATCCTCGATCGCGATTTCACCGCGCTCGTTTACGATCTTCAGCTTGCGAATCTGCTCGTCCGTCATGGTCGCCGCAGCGATCTCCGCCGTGTGGCACTCGATGAGCAGGCGCAGCTCGAAAACATCGTGGTACTCGTCGCGGCTGAAGCCGCGAACATAGTAGCCCACGTGCGGGAAAACGTCCACAAGGCCGTCGTTATGCAGCCGGATCAGCGCTTCGCGAATCGGCGTGCGGCTGACCTGGAGCATATTGATAAGATTCTCAATGCGAATCTGCTCCCCGGCGGCAATTTTATTTCTCAGGATCATATCCTTGATCATGATATACGACCATTCATTCAGGTCAATCGGCTTTTTCATCGGTTTTTGCGTCGTTGTCACTTCGTATCCACCATCCATATTCTCATTTAATCACGCAATATATTATATATTCTTTCCATAGAAAACGCAAGTAAAATGTTCTCAAAATCGAAACATTTTGCTGTTTTTCGGACGCAAAAACGATACCACAAATCACCGCAGAAGTGTTTCCAAAATTGAAATTACACCGGACAGCGCCAAAAACAGATAAATGAGCTTTTTCATCAGCTCGGCATTGATTTTGGAGGCTGCCTTGTCGCCGGTCAGTGTGCCGATCAGCACACCGCAGATACCGAGCGCGATCGGCAGCAGCATGGACGGCTGCAAAATGCCATTCACCGCGCGAACGCCGGACTGCCAGAGGTTCGTAACGAAGAAAACCACGTTGATGTTCGCCACATACTCCTCGCGGCTCTGCGTTGCAGCGAGAAAGTACAGCACCAGCAGCGGTCCGCCGATGGAAAAGAAGCCGCCGCTGATTCCGGCGAATGTTCCGCAGAGGATGGCCACAGGAATTGAATTCTTCACGCGGAAGCTCGGCGCAAAGTAGGAATACGCCGCCAGCACGATCAAAAATACGCCGAAAATCACCTTGAGTACGGACAAATCCATCCCGGCTGCCAGCTGCACTGCGACGGTACTTGTAATCAGGTAGCAGATCAGCGGCACAGCCAGAGTCCTCAATCGAATCGCTTTGCGGTAACGCAGCATCAGCAGTAGCGCAATCGGGCAGCAAACCGCCGAGGTGATGCCGGCAGCCGCGTTGAACTCATAGAGCATCGGCATGAGCGTCATCATCAGGATCGTGCCGCCGAAGCCCGTAATTGCCTGGCAAAAACTGCCCACGAAGGCCAGTAGAGCTACAAATAGCAGTGTCATAAAAACCTCACAGAAGAAAGCGGCCCCGCTGCAAGTCAAAATGAAATGCAACGGGGCCAAATGCACAAGTGTGTGAGTTAATCAGATATTACAGATTCAGCCACACGCCACAGCGCAGATTAGGAGTAGAAGTCATCAAGAACCTGCTGTGCGTTCTCCGGGGTAACGAGGGTGCCGCCGGTGGGGATTTCCTTTTCGACGGGCAGGCCGTTGAGCAGGTCGACGCAAGCCTTAACGGCATAGTAGCCCTGGTTGAACGGAGTCTGGTCGATGGTGATGGCAATTCTGGGGGGATCGTCTTCGATCATGGATTCGAGAGCTTCAACCTGTGCGTCGAAGCCGGTGACGAACATTTCGTCCTGACGGCCCGCAGCCAGGATAGCCTGGAAGGCGCCCATCGCCATGTTGTCGTTGTGGCAGACAACAGCGTCGATCTCGTCGCAGGACTGCAGGATGTTCTCCATGACGGTCATGCTCAGCTCACGCTGGCCATCGCCGGACTGGTCGGCAACGACTTCGATGTCGGGATACTTTTCGAGAACGGACATCCAGCCCTTCATACGCTCGTTGTTAACATAGCCACCGAGGTGGCCTTCGAGCAGGACGATCTTGCCCTTGTAGTCAAGGCGCTTGCAAACTTCTTCCATCAGCGTTGCAGCGGCAGCCGCATTGTCGATGCCGACGAAGGTCGGGAGGTTCAGGGAGTCCATTCTGGAGTTGAAGGGAACAACGACGATACCCGCGTCGATTGCCTGCTGGCAGCTGTCGAGGAGGGAGTCGGAGTCGATCGCGACGACGCACATGCCGTCAACGCCGGCCTGGATTGCGTCCTGAACGAGGGAAACCTGCTGCTCAACGTTCTGAGCTTCGGCCGGGGTGTACTCAATAACGGTAACGCCGAGATCTTCGCCAGCCTTCATAGCGCCGTTAACAATGTAGCGCCAGAACGGGTTGGTGTTGTCCTTGACAAAGAAGCCGATGGTGTAGTTCTTTTCGTTGGTGTTGGTGTTGTCGGTGTTGTCGGTGTTGTCTTCGGACTTGGGGGCTTCGGTTACAGCGTCCGTGGGGGCCTCGGTCTTCTGATCGTCGGTAGTGTCGGAAGCGCAAGCGCACAGGCCGAGCACGAGAATCAGAGCCAGAAGCAGGGCTACGAGTCTTTTCATTTTTTGTCCTCCAAATTTGTTTTTTTATCTTTCACGGCATACGCCGTTAAGACCAACGGGTTAACGGGAATTGTTTTTGCGGTAGGAAAGGTAATCGATCAGGACGGCGACGATAATCGCTGCGCCCTGAACCAGCTTGTTCCAGTTCGGGTCAACGCCCATCAGGTTCATGCCGTTTTGCAGCAGCTGCAGGATGAGTGCGCCGCAGACGACGCCCCAAGGATTGCCGACGCCGCCGAGGAAGGAAACGCCGCCGATCGCGCAGGCCGCGATTGCGTTGAAGTGGAAGTCCTCGCCGATCTGTGCCTCCGCAGCGCTCAGACGGCCGATGTAGACAAAGCCGGCAAGCGTAGCGAACAGGGCGTTGAGAACGAAGGCCGCAACGACGGTTCTCTTCGAGTTGATGCCGGAGAAGTCCGCAGCGGAGTCGTTTGCACCAACGTAGAAGAAGCGGCGGCCGAAGCGGGTCTTGGTCAGCATCAACGCAACGACGATGGTAAAGACCAGAGAGATCCAGATCGGCAGGCTGATGCCGAGGAAGTTGCCGGTGCCGATGAACGTGATGAACTTCGGCATCTTGCGGATAATGGTTTCACTCATCAGCAGATACGCGATACCGCGGATAATCTGCCGGGTGCCGTAAGTAACCAGAATGGCGGGCAGGTGCAGATATGCAACCAGATAGCCGTTGAGGAAGCCGATGGCCACGCCGATGACAAGGCCGACCA
Organism: uncultured Eubacteriales bacterium; assembly: GCA_902477055.1. Lineage (GTDB taxonomy): Bacteria > Bacillota > Clostridia > Oscillospirales > Oscillospiraceae > JAZOXB01. Next base: position 2,883 of record CABSFY010000049.1, on the reverse strand, counting down.
GCATACCGAGCAGCATCACGGGAACACTCTTGGTGTTCGTGATCATAATCGCCGCCGCGAAGCAGGAGGTCATCGAAAGGGTTGCGCCGATCGAGAGGTCCATGCCTCTGCCGAGGAGCATGACGAACAGCATACCCAGCGACATGATCAGCAGCAGTGCGCTCTGGCGAAGGACGTTCATCAGGTTCGTGATCTTCAGGAACTTCGGTTCGAGAATCGCAATAATGACGCAGATCAGAAGAACCAAGAGCGGGCGCATCAGGTTTTCAACAAGATTTTTCCGTTTAATCAATTTTGACGGCCTCCCTTCACAGAGTTCGTCAGCGAGTCAAGCGCGAGGATGACCAGAACGATGGAGCCAAGGACGACCATCTGATAGCCGGTCTTGAGGCCGAGCATATTCAGGCCGTTCTTCATGACCGCAATCGCCAGAGCACCGAGGAACGCGCCGCCGACAGAGCCGCGGCCGCCGGACAGTGCCGTGCCGCCGAGAACCGCGCCGCAGATGCCTTCAAACTCAAGGCCGATGCCCTGCGAGGGGTTCGCCGTGCCGATACGGGCTGCGAGGATGATGCCGCCGATGGAGGCAATCACACCATTCATCACAAAGATGATGAACTTGCACTTTTTGACGTTGATGCCGGTCGCCAGTGCTGCTTCGGGGTTGCCGCCAATGGCATACAGCGCGGTGCCGAAGGAACGCTTTCGCATCAGATACCACAGGCCGAAGAAGATGGCTGCCATGAGGATGACGCAGATCGGAACAACACCGAATACTTCATACTTCGAAACTGCAAGAATCGTGCTGCTCGTTACGGGGACGGTAATGCCCTTGGTCGCGATCAGGCCGATGCTCTCGCCGATGTACATCGTACTCATGGTGATGATAAAGGGAGCGATCGTCGTGCGGCTGATGAGGATGCCGTTGAAGGCACCCATCGCAAGGCCGGTGACAAGCGCGACAAGAATCGCAACGAAGGGGCTTGCTCCGGCGTTGAGGGCCATGGCCATAAACACTGAGCTTAAGCTCGCCGTCGCGCCGACGGAGAGGTCCGTCTGGTGCGTCAGAACCGCGAGGAACAGGCAGGCGGTGATGATCGCAAACACGGAGGCCTGCCGCAGGAGGTTAATCATATTGCTCAGCGTGAAGTAGTTGTTCGCCTTGATGGCGAAGAACGCGACAAACACGATGATGGCGTAGAACGCAGCGTTTTTGGGGAGCTTCTTCACAATCAGACTTTTAGATTTCATGTGCTTCCTTGCCTCCCGTTGCGTATGCGATGACTTCTTCCTGCGTGGTCTTGTCGCAGTCCAGCTCCGCGACAAAGCGGCCCTCACGCATGACGTAAACGCGGTCCGCGATCGTCATGATTTCGGGAAGGTCCGAGGAAACCATCAGGATGGAGGTCCCCTTCTCCGTCAGCTCATCCATCACATGATAGATTTCCTGACGGGCGCCGACGTCGATGCCGCGGGTCGGCTCGTCGAAGATCAGGATGTCCGATTCCGGATACAGCCACTTCGCGAGAACGACCTTCTGCTGGTTGCCGCCGGAAAGATTGCCGACCTTCTGCCAGCCGCCGGGGCAAACGATACGCAGGCGCTCAATGTAGGAATCGCCGATCTTGGCTTCCTTCTTCGCGTTGATGATACCGAGCTTGCCGCCGAGCTTGCTCAGACCGGCCTCGGTGATGTTCTGATAAATGGGCAGGATCAGGGCAAGGCCGTTTTCCTTCCGGCTCTCCGGCAGGAGGCCGACCTTGTTCTTGACCGAAATTTTGGAATTGACGCGCTTCATCCTCTGGCCCTTGACGATCAGCTCGCCGGAGTCAATCTTGTCAATGCCGAAGATAGCGTGCATCAGCTCGGTACGGCCCGCGCCGACCAGACCGGAAACGGCAACAATCTCGCCCTTATGGACCTTGAGATTGACATCCTTGACCTGCTTGCCGCGGTTGAGCTTGACGGTTTCGAGAACGACCTCGTCGGTCGAGCGGTTCGTCGAGCGAACGCGCTGCTGCGAAACCTCGCGGCCGACCATCATGCTGATGAGCTCGTCCATGTCGGCATTCTTCGCGTCGCGCGTGCCAATCGTGTGGCCGTCACGCAGGACGGTGATGCGGTCGCCGATCTGCTTCAGCTCCTGCATTCTGTGGGAGATGTAGATCATGGAAACGCCGTTTGCCTTCAGGTTGCGGATGGTTTCAAACAGCTTGGCGATCTCCTGCTCACTGAGGGCCGCCGTCGGCTCGTCAAGAATCAGGATCTTTGCGTCGGTGGAAAGCGCCTTTGCGACCTCCACGAGCTGCTGCTGCGCGACACCGAGGCTTTTGACCTTATCATCGGGAGATGCCGTGGATTTCAAGAAGGTGAGCAGCTCCTGAGATTTCTTTCGCATCGTCCGTGTATCGATGTTGCCAAGCTTGGTTTTCGGCTCACGATGCAGGAAGATGTTCTGCGCAACGGTCAGCTCCGGAATCAGATTGAATTCCTGATAGATAATGGAGATGCCGAGTGCCTGAGAATCGCTGGTATTTCGGATCTTTGCTTTTTCGCCGTTCACGTAAACGTCGCCGCTGTCAATGCTGTACAAGCCAGAAAAGATCTTCATCAGCGTGGACTTGCCGGCACCGTTCTCGCCAAGGAGAACGTGGACCTCACCTTTCCGAAGGTCGAACTCTACATTATCCAGAACCTTAACGCCCGGAAACGACTTGCAGATTTTATCTGCTCGCAACACTACTTCTTTTTCTTCCAAAGCAGTTCTTCCTTTCTGATATTTTTTTATTAACTGCCTTAGGGATTAGTAGGCCAGTGTGTAGATATGGCGGCCGCCGGGTTCGTTCGGTCCCTTGATGACGGCTTCGATGTCCTCGCGCTTGC
>CABSFY010000048.1 GCA_902477055.1 uncultured Eubacteriales bacterium | reverse complement strand
CGCAGCGGGCAAAATTGCAAAATAATCTTCCTTATTCCTATTTTGCAATTTTGACAAGCTGAAAAGCCAAAGGGACCGCGATTGCGGTCCCTTGCTTTTTTATGCAAATTCGTTGACACGGCGGGCAAAGGCTTCGTAGAAGCGGGCCAGGTGGATGCCGTCGGCCAGCGCGTGATGCGCCGTCAGATTTAGGGGCAGGAGAGTTTTTCCGTCCTGCGCATAGAACCTTCCGAATGTGATGCGGACGTTGCTGTCCGGCGGATTCGGGACGGGCAGGGACAGCGACGTAAAGCTCAGCCACGGCAGCGACGAAACGAAATACAGCTCGTCCGGGTCCTCGCCGTCATCCATTTCAGGCGCGGCGACAGCCTGTGCCACCTGCGCCTGCGCGTAGGGCAGGAACTCGTCGAGCGGCATGGCGCAGTCGAGCGTGCAGTAGCAGTACGCGCCGTTTTCCAGCGCGACGGTGTGCGAGCTGAGGCAGCGGTCATACTCGGCCACGCGGTCGCCCTTGATGCGCCGCCGCAGCTCCGGCACGTCGTTGGCGGCGTTGATCGCCGTGTGCAGCAGCGTGAGGAAAAACGGCAGGCCGCGCGATTTGACCGCCGTCCGCAGAAGCGTGATATCGCACGGCACCGTCACGGAAACATAGGGGCTCGCCATCGTGCGGAAATAGTCGAACTGCGCCCGGCGCGGGTCGTTCGACAGGTCGAGGAAGCGATACATCACAGCCGCTCCATCGCCGCGCGGATGCGCTGCTTCGACCGCTCCGCGCCGAGAAGCTGCATGACCGTATACAGATCGGGCGAGTTCGTCTTTCCCGTCACGGCCACACGCAAAAACGTCGAAACGTCCGCCACCGAGCCGGGGAAGGCCGTCGGATCCGCCTTATACTGCTTCATGTCGGCCGCGAAGCCCAGCTCCGCCGTGACCGCCTTGACCTTCTCGAACCAGACCTGCGCGTCGTCCTCCGGCGAATAGACCGTGAGGAATTTTTCCAGTGCACTGCGGATGACCTCCGGCGCAAAGTCCGGGAAGGGTCCAGGGGTGAAATACGCGTCGTAGAAGAAGCCCATGTACGGCTTGGCATCCTTCCATGTAGCCAGGTCCTTGCGGGGCTTTTTCCCGCCGCGTCCGATGGTCAGAATGGCCTTGGCGTAGTCCGGGTCGTCGGCCAGCACCGCCGCAAAGTCCGGGTCAAACTCGCGGGCATATTCCAGCACCAGCGTATAGACCGTTTCCGCGTCCATCCGCGCGATCTCGTTCTTGGACACGTCGCAGAGCTTGGCATAGTCAAACAATGCGCCCGCCGGATTGAGCTTTTTGTAGGAGAATTTGAAGTCGTCGGACGGCGCGTCGGGATTTGCCTTGCGCCAGTCCTCATAGTTGGAGTTCAGCAGCGTCATAACATACTCATACACCGCGCGAACCGGGAAGCCCTCGGCCTTATAATACGTCAGCGCCAGCTCCGGATCCTTGCGCTTGGAGAGCTTGCGCTTGGATGTGCCGTCCATTTTCATCAGCGGGCCGATGTGGACATATTTCGGCAGCCGGAAGCCCAGCGCCTTAAAGAGCTGAATGTGGAACGGCAGGCTCGGGAGCCACTCGTCGCCGCGGACGACGTGCGTCGTGCGCATCAGATGGTCGTCCACGGCATGGGCGAAGTGATAGGTCGGGATACCGTCGGACTTGAGCAGGACCTGATCGATGTCGTTCTCCGTGATCGTCAGCGCACCCTTGACAAGGTCGGTGTATTTGAACTTGTTCTCGATAGAACCGGTGGAGCGGAAGCGCAGCACCCACGGCTTGCCCGCCGCGATCGCCGCCTGAATGTCCTCGATGGGCCGGTCGCGCCAGACGGCGTAGCTGCCGTAGTAGCCGAAATTGACCTTTCTCTGCTCCTGCTCGGCGCGCATCGCCGTCAGCTCCTCCTCGGTGCAGAAGCAGGGGTATGCGTCGCCCTGCTCAACGAGCTGCTTGGCGTAGACGTGATAGATCGCCGCACGCTGGCGCTGACGGTACGGGCCGTAATCGCCCGCATCGCCGTCGATGGTCGCGCCCTCGTCGAAGGAAATTCCGTAATGCCGCAGGGTGTTGATCAGCACCTCGACCGCGCCGGGGACCTCGCGCTTTGCGTCGGTGTCCTCCACGCGCAAAAACAGCACGCCGCCGGACTGATGCGCCATCCGCTCGGCGACCAAGCCCTGCACCAGATTGCCCAGATGGACAAAGCCGGTCGGGGAAGGCGCCATACGCGTCACGACTGCTCCCTCCGGAAGCGCCCGCTGCGGATACCGCGCCTCCAGCTCCTCCGGCGTTGCGGTCACGTCGGGGAATAACAGTTCTGCCAATGTCTTTGTGTCCATAGTCATTACCTCAAAACAGTTTTTTGTTCGTTTTTTGGGCCATGCGCCGGGACAGCCGCGCATGGCCGGACATTTACCGGTATTATAACACGAAAAAGGGAAGCCTGTCAATTCCGGTGCGGCATTTCAAGGCCGGAATTGACAGGCAGAGGCTTGCAAAGGGCAAAAATTCTGTTATAATAATTATCCGGGGATAAATTCCGCGCAGCAAAGCAGCAGCATCAGCACCGGGATGACCGCGCCGGCAACGAGCTGCGCCGTCGAATGGCGGCCGAGCTTTTTGCTGGCCCAAACAATCGGTGTCAAAAGCGGATAGCCCAGCAGAAACCACGGGCTGACGAACAGCGCCAGCAGCGCAATCGGACCGGAGCAGCCGCAGGTGTGGCCGCTGGCCTTGAGATGCAGCGCCGTGCAGATCGCCAACGAAACGCCGGAGAACAGATAGGTGCCGAACATCACCTTTTCCACTGCTGCTCCGCCGAAGCCAACGGCCATCACAAAGCCGCCGATATAGCCCAGCACGGAAAAGACCAACGCCAGATTCCGCTGACCGTCGCGCCCCTTCCGCTTCAGCGGCGGCACGAGCGCCGCGACGGGATAGGCCAGCAGCGGCAGCGCCGTCAGGAAGCACAGCGCCAAAATATAATGTGTGCCGGAGGCAAAGCTGTCCGGCAGCAGCAGATATAGCAGCGTACACAGCAGCGCCGCAAAGATGGGCGGGGTCGTGAGAACGCGAATGACTTTTGCAAGTTTTTCTTTCATTGGGAAGCCCCCCTGTCGCCAGATTTTCCGGGATTGGTTTGTTGCTCTCCCGGTACGCCCCGAGCATACACCAACGCGGCGAAAAAGTCACGCCACTGCCGCTTCCGGGCGGTCTACGTGCGTTCGACCTGCCCTCTATCGATTCGAGAACGCCGCTCTACCGAGAGTAGAGTCCTTGATTTTCAACACTTTCCAGTCCTTTGAAAGGAGTTTCGCCATGCCAGAAAACGAAGAACGCCTGCGCCAGCTCATTGCGGAAAATATCGCCTACTACCGCAAGCAGAGCGGCGACACGCAGGCCGACCTTGCCGAAAAGCTCAACTATTCCGACAAGTCCATCTCCAAATGGGAGCGCGGCGACGGTACGCCCGATGTGTTTATTCTTGCCAAAATTGCCGATTTGTATGACATCACCGTGCAGGATCTCCTGCGCGAGAAAAAGGTCCCGAAGTCCCGCAGCCGTCATATTTTGATTCATCTGCTCTCCGTCGGACTTGTGTGGCTGGTCATGACGGTGCTGTTCTGCATTTCGAAGATTTTCCACGTTCTGCCCGACTACGCGTGGATGGTGTTCATCTACGGCATCCCGGTCACGGGCATCGTTTCGGTCGTGTTCAGCGGTCTGTGGTGGAACCGGCTGTGGGTCAATCTCTCCTGTTCTCTCATCATCTGGGGGACGGGCCTGAGTCTGGTCCTGTCGTTCCAGGTGGAGTCCGTTCCGCTGCTGCTGATTATCTGCGCCGTCGTACAGGTGCTGCTGACGCTGCTGTTCGTCCTGCTGCATCTGAAAAAACCGGCCGTTTGATTCCGTTGTGTCATTGCAAGGAGGGCGCAGCCCGACGCGGCAGCCCATAAGTCCCATCCTTTGCCCCTTTCGTTGCTGCTCCCTTGAGATTGCCATGGCTTGCTATGCAAGCCTCACAATCGCAATTCCCGGGTTTTATGTTTTTAATTTATAATAGGAGAAAGATTATCATGGAACAAAAGATCAGCCGCGCCTATACTGCTATTCTCCGCGAGGAGCTGATTCTCGCTACGGGCTGCACCGAGCCGATTGCCATCGCCTACTGCGCCGCCGTCTGCCGGAAGCTGCTGGGCGAACTGCCCACGCGCGTCGAGGCCGTGCTGAGCGGAAATATTCTGAAAAATGTCAAAAGCGTCGTCGTGCCGAACACCGGCGGTCGCAAGGGCATCCGTCCGGCCATTGCCGCGGGCATCGTCGCCGGGGACCCGGAGCAGGAGCTTCAGGTCATCGCGCACCTCTCCGACGGGGCGCTGGCGGAGATAGACCGCTATCTGGAAACGGTCGAGATCGATGTCACCTGCGGCGCGTCAGCGCACAAGCTGGACATTGACCTGACCGCCCACGCCGGGACGCATACCGCCCGCGTGCGCATCGTCGATCAGCATACGAACATCGTGTTTCTCTCCCGCGACGGCGAGGTTTTGCGGGACGAGCCGGTCGCGGACGAGTCGTTTGAGCAGGCGACGGACAAGAGCTGTCTGAACGTTGCGGACATTCTGGAATACGCCGGGTCCGTGGACCTGGCCGAGGTCAAGCCGCTGCTGCTGCGGCAGATCGCGTGCAACTCCGCGATCGCGGAGGAGGGGCTGACGAACGTCTGGGGCGCACAGATCGGGCGCATTTTGCTCGACGACTACGGCGACGACGTAAAGCAGCGGGCCAAGGCCTACGCCGCCGCCGGCTCCGATGCGCGGATGAGCGGCTGTGAAATGCCGGTGGTCATTCTCTCCGGCTCCGGCAATCAGGGCATCACCGCGTGTATGCCCGTCGTGGTCTACGCGCGGCATATCGGCGCGACGGAGGAGCAGCTCTGCCGTGCGCTGCTCGTTTCTGACCTCATCACCATCCATCAAAAGAGCGGCATTGGGCGGCTTTCGGCCTACTGCGGCGCGATTTCGGCGGGTGTCGGCGCGGGTGCGGGCATCTGCTATCTGCTCGGTGGCGATTTTTCCGCCGTGGCGCATACCGTCGTCAACGCCGTCGCCATCCTTTCCGGCACAGTCTGCGACGGTGCAAAGCCCTCCTGCGCGGCCAAAATCGCCGCTGCCGTCGACGCAGGCATTCTCGGCTATCATATGTACCGGCACAAGCGGGAATTCCACCGCGGTGAGGGCATCGTTGCAGGCTCTGTCGATGACACGATCGCAAACGTCGGCCTGCTGGCCCAGCAGGGAATGCGCCAGACCGACAGTACCATTTTGAACATCATGCAGCGCGGGGACTGCGTTTGAATTAAAAGTTTCTTTTTTTTCACGTCATAAATCGGTAACAATCCGGCAGTATACTGAAGCCAGAAAACATAAGGAAGCCGCCGGACTGACCGCTTCCTGCTGATAAGGAGTGACTGTAATGAACGAACCTTTTGATCTCTATGGAACGGGCGACGAAAAGGGCTTCAACCCCGACCCGCAGGATGCAGCCAACGAGGCATCCGAACCCATGAATTCCGCAGCCCCGGAGGAACCGACCGCCGAGCCTGTGCAGGAGCAGGCCGCGCCGCAGTATAATGCAGCGCCCTACGGTTCGCCGCAATATCAATATACAACACCGAGCTGCAACGCGCCGAAGCCGAGAAAGCCGAAGAAGTCGCGCCTTGGCCTGCGCGTGACCGCGCTGGCCCTGTGCTGCGCACTGGTCGGTAGCGTGTGCGGCGGCGTGGCCGTCGGCCTGATTCTCCGCAATAACACGACCACGGCCCCCAACGTGCAGGCAACCACCCCCACTGTCTTTGAAAACCAAAGCGTCCGTCCCGTTTCGGCCAACACCGAGGCGCTGACCCCGTCGCAAATCTACGAAAAGAACGTCCCCGCCATCGTCGGCATCTATAACGAGTCGATCTCCAACGGCTACAACGTCTTTGGCCAGCGCTCGACCATCGCCAGCAGCGGCACGGGCTTCATCATTTCCTCCGACGGCGAGATTCTGACAAACTACCACGTTGTCGCCAATGCGCAGACCCTGACCGTAACGCTTCATGACGGCAAGCAGTATCCTGCCACCGTGGTGGGCTATGAGGCCGAGAGCGACGTCGCGCTCATCAAGATCGAGGCAAGCGGCCTACCCACCGTTACGCTCGGCGATTCGTCCTCTCTGGCCGTCGGCGATGAGGTCGTCGCCATCGGCAACCCCCTCGGCGAGCTGACCTATTCTCTGACCGTCGGCTATGTCAGCGCCAAGGAGCGTGCCGTCAACACCGACGGCACCCCCATCAACATGATGCAGCTCGACGCGACCATCAACTCCGGTAACTCCGGCGGCCCGCTGTTTGACATCTGCGGCAACGTTGTGGGCATCATCTCCGCGAAGTACTCCGGCTCCACCAGCAGCGGTACCTCGATCGAGGGCATCGGCTTTGCCATCCCGATCGACGACGTGACCTCCATTCTGGACGACCTGCGCCAGTATGGCGCCGTGCAGAACCGCGCTTACATGGGCATCTACGGCGAGAGTGTCAGCTCCACCGACGCGGATAGCTACGGTCTGCCCCTCGGAGTCCTCGTCAGCGGCGTACAGGACGGCAGCAGCGCGGCCAAGGCCGGTCTTCAGCAGCGCGACATCATCACCGGCATCAACGGCGTGACCATCAGCTCCATGGAGGACCTGAGCCGGGAGCTGAAGAAGTTCCGCGGCGGCGACGAAACAACCCTGACCGTCTACCGTTCCGGCCAGACGCTGGAGCTGAGCATCGTCTTTGACGCAAAGCAGACGACCGACACCACGCAGCCCCAGCCCTCGCAGGACGACCAGTCCGCGACCGAACAGCAGCAAAGCCCGTGGGACGACATCTGGAGCTTCCTGCCGTAAAAAATAACTCCGCCGCTCCAAAACCGGACGGCAGAGCCAAAGATAAAACCAGTACGGAACGAGCGCTTCGTTCCGTACTGGTTTTTTTGTGCGGCAGGGCTGCTGCATGACAAAATCAATCGTTTTCCCGGCAATCGAAAAACCGGCACGGTTTTGTTCCGTGCCGGTTTTGTTGCAATTAAAATGCTTTGCCATTCAAGGCCTTTTCGGCCAGCTTGTCGCCCTCGTAGCGGAGCTTCATGGAGAAAAACGGTGTGCAGCGCTCCATGCGGTCGAGGAACAGCAGGTCGCCCTCCCATTGCGGCAGCGCGGCAAAGCGCTCCTTCGGAATCCATTCCAGCACCCCCTCATCGCAGTCGATCAGCTCGCCCGTGAAGCCCGTCGCGTGGAACAGGTGCATATACTCCCCTTCCCAGCGGTCGGAAACAAAGGTGACGATGCCGCAATAGCGGTAGTCCGTCAGCGTCAGACCGGTTTCCTCGCGCACCTCGCGGAGCAGGCACTCCTCCGGACTTTCGTTCTCCTCGAACTTCCCGCCGATGCCGACCCATTTGTCCTGATTCAGGTCGTTTTTCTTCTTGACGCGGTGCAGCAGCAGGTAGCAGCCGTCCTTTTCGATATAGCACAGGGTGGTATTTTTCATTGGACTTCCTCAAAAATCAGCTCGTCGTAGCCCGTTTCCGCGTCCTGCTCCACGCCGAAGCGCCAGCCGTCGAGCACGCCGAGCACCAGCTCACAGGTGGTGTTGACGATGCAGCCCTCGACCAGATGGCCGCCGACAGTGGACAGGTCCTCCTTCGACAGCGCAATGTGCAGATGGCAGCGGGTGCGGCTGACGGTGCCATTCAGACTGACGATCTCGCAAGGCTCGTTGATCTCGCGCAGCGTCACGCCGCTTGCATCGCGCACAACGGCCCGCGTTACGCAGCCGACGCCGGACAGAACAACGCCCGCCTCGATTGCCCGTTCTTCGGCCAAGGCACAGATGCTTTGCAGCAGATCGTCCCCGCGATGCAGGCGCTTACAGATTGTTTTCATCCTGCGTTTCCTCGCCGACCGGCAGATCTGCGCCGTTGCCGACGATGACCCGCACGGCATCGTGCAGATTTTCGATCGTGCAGACCGGCGCACCAAGTGCGTGCTCGCCGTCGAGCGTCCAGTCCATCTCGGGCGCACCCTCCACGGTCACGCGCGCCGTCGCGGTCAAGGTCAGCATAGGCGTATCGTACTTCTGCGCCAGAAGGGAAACGACGCAGTTGCTCAGCTCGATGGCGCTTTTCGGCTTACGGATGAGCAGCAGCTCAAACACGCCGTCGTTCATATCCACCAGCTTCGCGTCCAGCGTCAGCACGCCTGCAACGGATGTCGAATTGCTGACCGCGCCGAAGATATAGTCGTCCTCATACACCGCGCCCTCCGCCGTGGTAAAGCGCAGATGGGTGCTGCGGATGGCGGCGACCTCCTTGACCCCAGCCATCAGATAGGCCAGATGGCCCATCACATTTTTCATGCTCTGCGGGGTCGCATAAGACGCTCTTGTGAACGCACCGAAGGAGGCAATATAGGAAAAATAGCGGTCGTTAAAACGGCCGATGTCGAGCTTGCGCGGCGTTCCGGTAACGATCAGCCGCGCGGCATCGGTCAGATTCTTCGGCAGCTTCATGCTGCTGGCAAAATCATTGGTGCTTCCGGCGGGAATGTAGCCGATCGGCACATCCGCGCCGGAGGCGTAAACGCCGGAGATGACCTCGTTGAACGTTCCGTCGCCGCCGACGCAGACAACTACGTCAAACTCGCCCGCCCGCTGCGCCGCGACCGTCGTCGCATCGCCCCGCGCGGCAGTCATATAGGTCGTTACGTCATAGCCGCCGCGATTGAACACGTTGATAATATCCGCGAGCGCCCGGTTGGCTCGCTTTTTCCCCGAACAGGGGTTCATCAGAATCAGCAGCTTCTTCATCTTCTCAGGCCAACGCCTTTCGCAGCAGCACGGCCAGCAGGAACAGCGCGATCAGCACGCCGACGCCCAGCATCAGCCACATTTCCCGCGACTGCGGCTTGCGCAGCCGGAAGGGCAGAATGTACAGCAGGCCCGTCACGCCCAGAAGGCCGCAGAGCGCAACCTGGAAGCCCCAGCGGTCAAACAGGGGCGAAAAGCGCGTGATATCGCCGAAGTACAGGCAAACGCCGCTGATGATGCAGAAAAACAGCGGGAAAATCAACGCCGAAGCCGTGATCGGCAGGCCGGTATAGCTCTTGCGGCACTCGTCCGTTTCCTGCTGGCGCTGCTCCTCGGTAACGTTAAAATATGCGAGGCGAATCAGGCCCGCCAGCACGAAAAACGCCGCGAACACGATCACATACCACCGCGCCCGGCACAGCGAAATGGAGATCGCCGCCGGCAGCACGCCAAAGGCCACGATATCGCTCAGCGAGTCGATCTGGATGCCGTAGCTTTTCTCCTCGTCCGTGCGGTTTTTCTTCGTGCGGGCGACCTTGCCGTCAAACATATCACAAAAGCCGCAGAACAGCAGGCACAGCGTCGCGATGATCGGGTGGCCGTTCATCGTCAGCGCCACACCGCTCACGGCCGACAGCAGGCTCATATAGGTCAGGATGACCGTGTAATCATAAATTCCAATCATATTCTTCTCCGTCGCAAAGCACAAAGGCTTTTCTTTCTCATGAACGATGGTCGTACTGATTATTATCGCTCATTTTCTGCCGTTCGTCAAGAGGTGGGCGCGGAATTTTGCGCAAAAGGCAGAATTCTGCCGCTCGGTGCGCTTCGCCGGACCGCGCGTTCTGCCGCCGGCGCGGCGCAGCTTGGCCGCCGCATGGCGCACGGTCAGCAGTGCATCGATGTTCCCGGCCGTGTATTCCCGGCCGTCCTGATTCAGCACGGCCGCGCCCCGCGCCAGACACATCGACGCAAGGCCGTAGTCCTGCGTCACAACGAGGTCGCCCGGCAGGACGCGGTTGACCAGCACGAAATCCACGCTGTCCGCGCCCTTGTCGCACAGAACCGTCTGCGCTCCGTCGAGGTCGAGCTGATGCGCCGTGTCGCAAAACAGCAGGCAGGCAATGTCCAGCTCTCGGCAGATCGCAGCCGCCTGCCGCGTGACCGGGCAGGCATCGGCATCGATCAGCACCCGCATCCTAAAACTCTCCCACCGCGTACATCAGCGCGGACAGCGCACACAGCGGTGCGGTTTCGCAGCGCAGGATGCGTGAGCCGAGCGTGCAGATCTGAAGCCCCGCCGCAGCGGCCCGCTCGATCTCCTCGGTCGAAAAGCCGCCCTCCGGCCCGGTCAGAAGCGCCGCCGTCCGGAAAGGCGCGGTCTCGATGGCGGCGCGGAAGGTGCGGCTCCTTTCGTTTTCATAAAAGCAGACGGCAAGCTCCGCCTTGGCCGCGCGTTCGAGCGCCGCCGCATAGGACGGCACGGCGACGACCCGCGGAATACGGCCCCGTCGGGACTGCTCGGCGGCGGAGGCAGCGATCTTCTGCCAGCGGTCGAGCTTTTTCTCCAGCGAGCGCTCGTCCGGGCGGGACACGCAGCGGCTCGACGGAAAGCACACCAGCTCCGCCGCGCCCAGCTCCGTCGCCTTTTGAATGACGTGTTCAAATTTATCCGCCTTGGCAAAGGCCATGTAAATCGCGCATTCGACCCCCGCCTCGCTCTGCGCCGGGGCGGCCTCATGGACCACCAGACTGATCTGCCCGGCGGCGACGTCAGAAACGGTGCAGCGGTAATCCGTCCCGCTGCCGTCGCAGACCGTAACCTCGTCGCCGTTTTTCAGCCGCAGCACCCTCGCGTGTGCGGCGTTTTCACCCGTCAGGACCATAAACTGCGCATTGATCTCGCGCGGAGAAACAAAAAATCGCGGCATACGCCCACCTCAATCGTTCTTTTTTGTCCTTCTATTGTACCAGACCGAGAAAAAAACCGCAAGTCCGAAAAAAGGTGTTGACAAAGCGGAAAATCCTTCGTATAATAGCAGAGCGAATTGCAAATGCGAGTGTGCTGGAATAGGTAGACAGGCACGTTTGAGGTGCGTGTGACAACCGTCGTGTGCGTTCAAGTCGCATCACTCGCACCAGGAAAGACACGTCATGCGTGTCTTTCTTTTTTATTTTCCAGCTGCCAAAAGCTCCAAATTTGTCATTTCAAGGCCGCAGGGCGGGAAGGGCTTCGGAAGCCTCTCGCCGTCTGCGGCCTTGCTTTTTTATTGGATTCCCTTGCCCAGGGCATCGAGCTTCTGCCGCAGGGCGGCGGGAGCGTCGGCGGGGTCGGTCAAGCCGGCGACCGTCTGCTCCATCGGACAGGGACCATCACCCTTCCGATTGACGATGACCGGCACCAGCTCGCCGTAGCTCACGGAAACGCCTGCCTCCGTCAGAAGCTGCCGCGCAGGCTCCGACATCACACTGCCGTAGACCTCCGCCGCGCCCATCAGCAGCAGCAGCATGGCCGCCGCCTTGCCGACGATGCGGTCGGCCACGGAAACGTCGTGCAGCGCCTCTCGGCTCTCCCAACGTTCGAGAAGTGGCGCGATTCCGGTCTTTTTACTAGTCAAAACCCGATCGTGATCGCAGATCACGCAGGTATAGCCCCGCTCCAGCAGGGACATTGCTCGTTGCAGTGGTTTTGTCATGTTGCCTCCTAAAGATTCGCGTCCCCCCGGTCCGAAGGGACACGTTTTGCCAAAAGCTGGCCGCAAACGCCGGTCAGCGCCCCGGTCGCCACACCGCATAGGAGCAGCACCGGTAAGTACAGCAGCAGCCCCGCCGTCCGCGTGATCGCGACGGCGACCGCCATCTGCCCGATATTGTGCATAATTCCGCCGAAAACGCCGCACAGCCAAAGCTGCCCCGGCTTCAGCACGCGCCGCAGCAGCACCATCGCCGCAAAGCTGAGCAGCCCCCCGGCCAAGGCGTATAAAATCGCGGAAGCCTGCCCCGTCACGAGGTTCCCGAGCAGGATACGCACCAGCACGATGGCCAGCGCTTCCCGCCAACCGAGGACGGCCAGAGCAAACACCGTGACCACGTTGCTCAGGCCCAGCTTCAGCCCAGGCACCGGCAGCGGCACCGGGATTTGCGCCTCCAGCACGAAGATCGTCAGCGCCACGGCGGACAAAATCGCGCAGGCCGTCAATCTTCGCACGTGCAAGGCGCTCACCTCCTCAGAACTTCCGCCAGCCGGCCCTTCTCCAGCAGCGCCCAGAGCGGCAGGCCCAGCACAAACAGCACGACCAGCTCGCCGGCCGCAACGTACAGCGCATTGAGCCAGAACGACAGCTCGCCGAAATAATACGTCAGCTCCGCACCAACGATCAGCGCATTAAACAGCGCCGGCATCAGCAGCGACGGCACCGGCAGCCGAAGCAGCCGCACATTGCGCAGGCCGTACATCGCCGCCGTCGCCAGCAGCGTCGCCAGCGTGCCGATCAGAAAATCCAGCGGCAGCGCCGCCGAAGACAGCAGATTGCTCAGCAGACAGCCGAGGCTCAGGCCGTAGATCGCAGCGGGCGTAAACAGCGCCAGCACGCACAGCGCCTCCGACACGCGGAATTGGATCGCCATTGAGGTCGAGCCGGGGAACAGAACGTTTTGCAGCAGGGTCAGGACGGTATACAATGCCGCCAGGATCGCTGCGGTGGTCAGGTCGCGGGTAGTTTTCAATTTTCAACATCTCCATAGTTTTATTTTACGACAGGATGGTCACGAACTGTCGGAAACCTATTCTACAAGAAAACCCTCCGTTCGTCAAGCGTATCTTTCCGCAGGATTTTGGGAAGGGTAAGCTCGAGCGCGGACTTGACAAAATCCGCTTTTCCTCGTATAGTATATGTGGATTTTTTTGTGACTCCGTATCAATACGAAATGAGGCTTCGGGAAATGGACGTACTGATTAAAGTGCTGGAGCTGGTCGGCGGTCTGGCCTTCTTCCTCTATGGCATGAACGTCATGTCGGGCGGTCTGGGCAAGGTCGCCGGCGGTAAACTGGAAAACTCCCTTCAGCGCATGACCTCCAACCCCATCACCGCAATGGGCCTTGGCGCGGGCATCACCATCGCCATTCAGTCCTCGTCGGCCATGACGGTCATGCTCGTCGGCCTGGTCAATTCCGGCATCATGCACTTCGAGCAGACCATCAATTTCATCATGGGCTCGAACATCGGCACGACCGTGACCAACTGGATCACCTCGCTGTCCGGCCTCGATGCCAACGGCCCGATTGCGCTGCTACAGCCGGCGAACTTCTCCCCCATCGTGGCCATCATCGGCGTCGCCATGATTATGATGTCCAAAAAAACAAAGCGGCAGGACCTCGGCAAGATCCTCGTCGGCTTCTCCGTGCTGATGTACGGCATGGTGCTGATGGGCAACTCCGTTTCCGGTCTGAAAAACTCCGCGCGCTTCTCGGAAATGCTCGTCGCCTTTGAAAGTCCCGTCCTCTGCGTAGTCGTTTCGGCGGTCTTTACCGGCATCATCCAAAGCTCCGCCGCGACGATCGGTATCGTCCAGACCCTCGCCACGACCGGCCAGATCACCTACACCATGGCCATTCCCCTGGTCCTCGGCGCGAACATCGGCACGTGCATGACCGCGCTCATCTCCTCCATCGGTGTCACGAAGGACGCAAAGAAAGTTTCCGTCGTGCATATCACGATCAAGATTATCGGCACGGTTGTCTGCCTTTCGCTGTTTTACGGCGCGGCGGCGCTGTTCGATTTCGACTTCCTCGATCAGCCGATCGGCCTTCTGGGCGTTGCGCTGGTGCATACCATATTTAATGTGGTCAACACCGTCATCCTCGCCCCGTTCCACAAGCAGCTGATTGCCATCGCAAACTTTATCGTCCGCCCCGGCAAGAAGCAGCAGGAGTTCGCCTTCCTCGACGAGCGCCTGATCAATACCCCTTCCATTGCCGTCAATGAGGCGAACGTCATGACCGGCAAGATGGCCGTCGTGGCCCGCGATACCATTCTGACGTCGTTACAGCTTGTGGCGAATTACGACGAAAGGAAGGCGCAGACGGTCCTCACCTACGAGGACGAGCTGGATATGTATGAGGACAAGCTCGGTACGTTCCTCGTCAAGCTCTCCAGCCACTCCATGTCCGATAACGATTCTCGGCAGGTTGCGAAGCTGCTGCATACCATCGGCGATTTCGAGCGGCTGGGCGACCACGCGGTCAATCTGCTCCGCTCAGCGCAGGAAATTCGCGAAAAAAAGATCGTGTTCTCCGATCAGGCCGCCCGCGAGCTGCGGGAGCTGACCGAGGCACTGAGCGAAATTCTGGAGCTGACCATCCGCTCGTTTGCGGAAAACGACCTGACGCTGGCCCAGCGCGTCGAGCCGCTGGAGCAGGTCATCGACGCCATGATCTCCGTGGCGAAGAACTCGCACATCGAGCGCCTGCAGGCCGGCACCTGCACCATCCAGACCGGCTTTGTCTGGTCGGATCTGCTGACGAACTATGAGCGCGTTTCCGACCACTGCTCGAACATCGCCGTTGCGCTGATCGAAACCAGCGCCGGCAGCTTCGGCACGCACCAGTACCTCAACACCGTCAAGGCGACCGGCAGCCACGACTTCGCCGCCGTCTATCAGGAATACGCGAAGAAATACCACATCGAATAAGCACAAAGCAGGACAGCCGCTGTCCTGCTTTTTTGTTGGCCAAAGCTTCCCCGCGCCGCAGCGCCTTGGCTCCCTCTTTGAGGGAGCTGTCATGGCCGAAGGCCTTGACTGAAGGAGTCCCCGCGCCCGCAGGCGCTGGTTGCAGGATGGTTTGCACCAAAATTGAAGTGCCAACAACGGGCCGATGTGGGCATCGGCCCCTACGCAAAGTTCGACATTTTATGCGTAGGGCGCGATGCCCACATCGCGCCGCAGAGCGCAGTTCCGGGCGGGACGCAAGTACCATATAACGTACAATTTCTCGATATCCCCCTGCCAGCAGCGGGGCGTCGGGGACGCCGCCCCCTACACAGTGGGCGAAGCCCGCTATTCACTGTTCACCATTCACTAAATCGGCACTGCCTGCACCGGCGGGCTGGGGGCAGCCCGCCCTACGAATAAAATCAATACTCCTGCACGGGATTGCCACGGCCGCAAGCGGCCTCGCAATGACAAACTCGGAAACGTTTCGTTGTAGGTCGGAATGAAAAAGCGCCCTGTGAGTGTTTCTCACAGGGCGAACGGTTTTTCCTTTGGATCAGTCTGCGACGTAGGGCAGCAGGGCGATCTGACGGGCACGCTTGATGGCGATGGTCAGCTGGCGCTGATGCGCAGCGCAGGTACCGGTCGTGCGGCGGGGCAGGATCTTGCCGCGCTCGGACGTATAACGGCGGAGCTTCGCAGAATCCTTGAAGTCAATGCTCGTCGCCTTATCGACGCAGAAGTTACAAACCTTCTTGCGCTTGCGCGGACGAGCCTTATCGTTCATAGCCATTGATGAAATCCTCCTTCTTCAATACTCTAGTGAAAAAGCTCAATTGCCGGGAATCAGAACGGGAGCTGGCTGTCGTCGTCCTCGATCATCGAGAAGTCGGAGGCCGGAGCCGGAGCAGCGGACGCTGCACCGTAGCCGCCGGCGGGCGCGGCGTTGCCGTACGCAGGCGCATTGCCATACGCGGGAGCATTGCCATAGGCCGGAGCGGCATAGCTGCCGTTGTCGCTGTCGCGCTTGGAATCGCCGAAATACACGTTATCGGCAACAACCTCTGCGGAGCGGCGCTTATTTCCCTCTTTGTCGGTCCAGGGTCTGATCTGGAGCCGGCCGGACACCACTGCCATGCGGCCCTTGGTGAAGTACTTGCTGACGAATTCAGCGGTGCTGCGCCAAGCGACGATGTCAATGAAATCCGTTTCCCGCTCGCCGGACTGACTGCTGAAATCGCGGTCAACGGCGAGGGTGAACGTGGCCACGGCGGTACCGGATCCCGTCCGGCGCAGCTCGGGGTCACGGGTAAGGCGACCCATGAGAACGATATGGTTCAGCATGAAAGGGCCTCCTTACGCTTCGACAGCGACGATGATAGAACGAAGGATGCCGTCAGTGATCTTGAACACACGATCCAGCTCGGCGGGGAGCTCGGGCTTGCATTCGCAGTTCATGAGGACATAGTAGCCTTCGGGCAGATCGTTGATGGGATACGCCAGCCGGCGCTTGCCCCATTCCTCGATACCGGTAAGGGTACCTTCTGCCTCAACCATCGCCTTGAACTTTTCCACGAGAGCGGCGATACCCTCTTCCCCCTTCGCGGGATCGATGATATAGACGATCTCATACTTGCCGGAAATCTTAGCCATTGTTGTTTGCACCTCCTTTTGGACTTTTGGCCGCCGATCGCGTCGGCGGCAAGGATTGCCCGCATTCGCAGGCCATTCTATTTTACCGGCGCGGCGCAAGTTTGTCAAGCAAAATTTCTACGTTTTTCGGAAAAATATCTGCCGCAGCGCCTTGGCTAAAGGGTAGTTTTCGTCCGTCAGGCACTCCTATTATATTATTCACTATTCACTAAAACGACACTGCCTGCACACGGGGCATCAAGGACGCCGCCCCCTACAAACGCCTGTCGATCGTGCCAGCACCGGCGGGCTGAGGGCAGCCCGCCCTACGAACGGTTTTCGATGGTGCCTGCAACGGGCCGATGT
>CABSFY010000047.1 GCA_902477055.1 uncultured Eubacteriales bacterium | reverse complement strand
TCCGCCATGTGGCGGGCACCCAGTGGGGCTGCAAGAAATACATGAACATGAAGCACTTGGAGGCGGCTCTGGACGACGCCTCTATTGCCGGCTGACTTCATGTCTGCCGGAGTCTGCGAACAAATTTGCGCATAAATCTTGACGGGACCAGGGGGTGAACCATGAAAGTTCCGCAGAGTCGTGAGAAATTGGGCGACTGCTCTTGCAGCCGCCCTTTGACTTAATATTATGTGGCAAATCCGACGCTGGGGATGATATTCACGACGGCATCGTTACAATCGGCAGGAATTACGATCAGGAAGATTTGCCCGGCATTATGTCCAATCGCGCGACTGGCATCAAAACGAAATTGCATGGTTACAATATTGCCGTCAGCTTCCAGCGTTGCCGGATAGGCGAGAACCTCGGAGGCGCTGTCCATACACAGGTCCACCAGAAGCAGCCGGTGTTCGGCGAAGAATGCTTCGTCGAAGGAAAGCCCCGCCGTTCCTTCCTGCTCAGTGACCGGCGATGCGTCGCTTTTTTCGGCTTCGAGGATCGCGTCGTATTCTGCAAGCTCAGCGGCGCTCGTGAGGATGCGCCAGCCGAAAGCAGAATAGGCGGGCCATTCTTCCCAGACTTTCGTTCCGGTTAGGTTGGAGAAGTAAGTATCCTGTGAAGTGTCGTCTGGCGATACTTCATAGGAATAGACGATATATTCTAATTCCGGATTCAGTTTGTCCAGTAACGGATTGGCTTGGTGACTGTCCGGAAGCTGTGCGAATCCTTCTGCGCGCTTTCCAAAATTCAGACCGGGAATTTCCGGCGCCGCCGCTTCCTCCATGATACACTCCCCCACAATGGGCGCAACGACCGCCGGTTCCTCTATCTGACTTTTTTCAGACGCAGAGGAATTGCAGGCAGACAACGAAAGCAGAAAGAACAGTGTAATAACGAGAACCAGCACCTTATAATAGTAATGTGTTTTTGCCATTGTCAGCTGTCCTCCGAGAATCTTGTAATTGGAATGGAGCTGTTGTTGCTTGTGGAACCATCTGTGCTGAATTGGATGGTTCCTTCTTGAATGTTAGACAAATCAAAAGTGCTAAGCTCACCGAATTCAAGCGAAATCGTTTCCCCAACATAATCTTGAATGGTGGAGAATCCGCACTCTTGAACACCGATTAAGCCCTCTGCGTGGATTTGGCTTCCGTTTTCGCTAATAGTAACGGTACGGCTGCATTCGCCCTGAACATAAAAATAGTCGTAGTCTGGTGCGTCGATACTCAAAAGGGCAGAATAGAGCATATTCTCACCTTGAGCGCATATCGTGTTTTCGCTCAAATCATAATGAACGGAGTGGATACCCTGACCAGATATACGGCCGCAGTTACCACTATACAGAATACCGAACAGCGAATCACAGTCTGCTAAATTGTAATACTCAAACAGTTCGCTTGCTTTGACCGTGATTATTAAGGTACACAGGCTATCCTGACTGTTAAAGATTCTGGATTCGCTTAGCACATCCATCGAACCGCCATAGTTCTGTCCATCGAAGGTCAAGACTTCTCCGGCGGCATTTTTGATTTCAAACTGGGAAGCAGATACAACGATTGTGGCATCATTAGCATTAACGTCAGAATCTTGCAGATTGTACTGAGAACGACTTTGTGTTGTACTTTCTGTCATTGAATTAGTGTTAGTGCTTTGTCCAAGACGATTTGTGAGATTGTTGTAGTCACCATCGAAATCAAATTTATCGTACAAATTCAGATGGTCTTTATCATAGAACGAATAACCGTCCAACTGTACTTGGCCAAAATATACGTTGTTATTGTTGATCCACAATGTGCCTTCCAGCGGATTATAGTTGTTTAAGCTATTAGGATCAATCACTTTGACGGTGTAGTTGGTATTAGATACTTTTTTGATGTCAGTAATTATGATGCAGTGGCCATATGATGCGAATTTTGTGCTATAGCTAAATGAAAAGGGTAGCGCACCTTGCTTTTTGAACTGATTATACAACTTTTGCAATCCAGACGTATCAGTAGCAGAGAAACGATTTGGGTTTGCTTCGTTTAGAGCAACTTGTGCAAACTGATAGAAGTTAATTACACTTTCGATGCTTGAACTATTGTTTTTGGGTACGCTAACCGCATTCATGGTGTCAGCACTTTTGCCACAGTTTTTATTGAAATCAATCTTCCCGAGTTTATCAAAAAGGAGTGAGAAAGAATACCCTTGGCATGAACCTTCGTATTTTGTGCCGATTATCATATTAATGATTGCTTGGGCAGCCTGTGTTTTAGTTACTTGGATATTATAGTACTGATCAATGCAATTAAACAAGTAATTCTTTGCGGTACTATTAATTCTATATGTAGATGAAAAATCGTTATTTGTAAAACTAAAACGATCATTTTTAGTAAAGCCGGCAACATTTTTAGCATAATTTGCAATGGCCAAGGCTACGTATGCGCGATTGATATTTGAAGTTGCGTTGATATAGCTGGTATCCGTTGTGAGGCGAATCAGATGATACGTTTTGGCCCAGCGAATGGATTCTACGGCGTAGGAGGAAACGCTGGAATAGTCGGGGTGTGTTGTGATGGAAGCAAAGCTAGAAGCGTTGAAGGTCCTTCCCTCGTAGCTTTTTGCATAGCGGTAAAGGATGACCGTCATTTGCTCTCTTGTCAGCGGGGATTCCGGCTCAAAGGTCGTGGGGGTCGTGCCGTTGACGATACCGTGGTGGCTGGCCCAGCCGACGGCGTAATAGTAGTACTGGCTCGATGGGACATCGGAGAAGCTGGAGGAGTATCTTTGCGTTGAGCCGGAATAGCGGTATAGAATGGTGACGAACATACCGCGCGTCACGTTTTCGTAGGGGCTGAAACGGGTCGGCTCCGTGCCGTTCATGATGTTGTTGTCGGAAACATAGTTGATGGCATCAAAGAATTCGCGGGCGAGCATACCGGGATAGACATCTTCAAAGTACTTCGCGGAAACGGGAAAGGCCAAAATACCGGGGATCAGACACAGCAGCAGGGCGCAGGCAATCAGACGGGTGAAGCGTTTGCGCTTCATGATTTGTTCCCCCTCGTTAAATTTTTACGGGATATCTCCCTACGGCAAGTGTATCATGAAATGTCCTGCAATGTCAATCGTCGGAATCAACAAAAAAGTACGTCGGAAGTTATAGATACTGCATAAATCGCGGGTACCTACAGCGGGTCGTCGAGGACGCCGACCCCTACAAACGGATGGTAATCAATTTTGCTTCCGGAGCGGACGGCGCTGCGGATGGGGACGAAAAAAGGCGATGCCCGGGTGGGCATCGCTTTGGATTTAACCGGTTTGACGGAGGATGATTTTGCCGTTGAGGACGAAGGGTGCGGGGGCGGGGCTGCCGCGGAGGCATTGGGCGAGCATCTCGACCAGTGCGGCGCAGAGCCTCTGCGGGAAATTTTCCACGGTCGTCAGCTCCGGTGTGCAGTAGTGCGCGAGGATGGAGTTATTGTAGCCCGCGATGCGCAGCTCGTCCGGGACGGCAATCCCGGCGGCCTGTGCGCTTTTCAGCACACCGGCAGCGAGCATATCGTCCATGCAGAGAATGGTGTCGAACTGCCGCGACCGGCGCAGCGCCTGAAGCGTGCGGCCGCAGCTTTCCAGATCGGTGCCGGGGGAGCGGATGGCCTCCTGCGGCGTGAACGGCAGCCCGGCGGCGGCGCACGCCTGCTGAATGCCAAGTAACTTTTTCTGCGCACTGACGGATAAAATATTATACAAAAACAGCGGGCGTTTTGTTCCGCGTGCGATGAGTGCCTGCGTCAGCTCAAAGGCGGCGGCGCGGTCGTCGCAGTAGGCGCAGCAGACATTTTCGCCCTCGATGTGCGCACCGAGGACTGCGACGGGGACCTGACGGGCGGCGTCGAGGATGTAGGCGTTGTCCTCCGGACGTTCGCTGACGAAGTGCGACCCGGCCAGCACGATGGCATCGACCTTTTTGCCGAGCATCCAGCGGGTGTAGCGCTCATGATCGGCCAGCGAATAGCCGGAGCAGCACAGCAGGGAATCGTAGCCCAACGCACGGCAGCCCTGCTCCAGATTATAGATGGCGTTGGCGAGAAACAGGTCGGATGCGTCGGAATATAAAATGCCGACCGTGAACATGGTATTCAGCCCGAGGCCGCGGGCGAAGGCGTTCGGCGTGTAGCCCTCCTCCTTTATAACGCTCAGGACCCGTTCGCGGGTCTTTTCGCTGACATGGCTGCTGCCGTTCAGGACGCGCGATACCGTGGCGATGGAAACGCCGGTTTTCTTGGAAATGTCGTAAATATTCAATTTCGGCGCCTCCTTTGCAAGAATATTTTATTTATTTTAGCAGGTCCGCGGGAGAATTGCAAGCCCGGAGAAACTAAGTTTTTCCGAAAAAATCGACGCGATTTCGGTACGAATGTATTGACAAAGACGCAAGAATGTGGTAACGTATGTAAGTACTTACATAATGTGCGGAGGGTGACCTATGAACAGCATGAAAAACAAGCGCTACGCCATTGCCAGCCCGACCAGCATGGGCGTGCGGATCACGCCGCTCGACCGGATGGCCGTGCAGAACAGCAATCAGTTCCTTTTGCAGTCCACCAGCGCAGAATCCAATGTTTTGAATATCGCATCGAGTCTCGGCCGGGAATGCCTCGTGCTGACGAAATTCGTCAAGGGCAGCCCGATTGCCGACTTTATCAAGCGCCAGCTTCGCGCCCGCAACATCCGCTTCGAGGGCGTCGAGGTGGAGCAGGGCGGCCCGTGGGGCTACCGCCATCAATTCAATATCGCCGACTCCGGCTTCGGCCTGCGCGCGCCGCGCGTATGGAACGATCGCGCCGGGGAGGTCGGCCGGACGCTGAACGCCGAGGAGTTCGACATGGATCGCATCTTCGGACAAGAGGGCGTCGGTATCCTGCATCTGTCCGGTCTGATCGCGGCGATGAGCCACGAAACGACGCAGTGCTGCCTTGCGCTGGCGCGAGCGGCGAAGCGGTACGGCACGCTCGTTTCCTTCGACCTGAACTACCGCGCTTCGTTCTGGGCGGGACGGGAGGAGGAGCTGTCGGCGGCGTTCGCAGAGATCGCCTCTCTGGCCGATATCCTCGTCGGCAACGAGGAGGATTTCCAGCTCTGCCTCGGCTTCCAAGGCCCGGAGGCGGGCGGCAAGGAGCTGTCCTCGAAGCTCGAATCCTTCCAGGCCATGATTTCGCAGGTGAAGGAAAAATATCCCAACGCGCGGATGTTTGCCACGACGCTGCGGCAGGTCGTTTCGGCCAACGAGCATCTCTGGGGCGCCATCCTGCTGGCAGATGACAAGTGGTATGTCGAAGAGCCGCGCACCATTCAGGTCATGGACCGCATCGGCGGCGGCGACGGCTTCTCCGGCGGCCTGCTGTACGGCGTACTGAACGGCTGGGAGCCGGAGCGCTGCCTGCAATTCGGCTGGGCCTCCGGCGTGCTGGCCGCGTCGAGCCTCAACGATTACGCCGAACCGGCGGACGAAAAGCAGATCTGGGACATTTACAAGGGCAATGCCCGCGTACAGCGATAAGGAGAAATCATCATGAAAAAAGCAGACATCGGCCTGATCGGGCTTGCCGTTATGGGCGAGAATCTGGCCATGAATATGGAGTCCAAGGGCTTCACCGTGGCGGTCTACAACCGGACGACGGAAAAGGTGGACCGCTTTGTTTCCGGCAGAGCCGCGGGCAAGAACGTCATCGGCTGCCACAGCTTGGAGGAGCTGGTCGCGAACCTCGCCTCGCCCCGTAAGGTCTTTATGATGGTCAAGGCAGGACAGGCCGTGGACGATATGATCGACCGGCTGCTGCCGCTGCTGGACGACGGCGACATTCTGATCGACGGCGGCAACTCGCATTTCCCCGACACCATCCGCAGAACGGCCTACGTCGAATCGAAGGGCAAGCGCTACGTTGGCACCGGCGTGTCCGGCGGCGAGGAGGGCGCTTTGAAGGGCCCCAGCATGATGCCCGGCGGCAGCCCGGAGGCGTGGCCCTATGTCAAGCCGATCTTTCAGGCGATCTGCGCCAAGGTCGAGGACGGCTCGCCGTGCTGCGACTGGGTCGGTGAGAACGGCGCGGGCCATTTCGTGAAAATGGTACACAACGGCATCGAATACGGCGATATGCAGCTCATCTGCGAGGCCTATCAGCTCATGCGCGACCTGCTCGGTATGAGCGACGACGAGATGCACGAGGTGTTCGCGCAGTGGAACAAGACGGAGCTGGATTCCTATCTGATCGAGATCACCCGCGATATTCTGGCCTATAAGGACACCGACGGCAGCCCGATCGTCGAGAAAATCCTCGACACCGCCGGACAGAAGGGCACCGGCAAGTGGACCGGTATCGCCGCGCTGGACGAGGGCGTGCCGCTGACGCTCATCGGCGAGGCGGTGTTCTCTCGCTGCCTGTCGGCGATGAAGGAAGAACGCGTCGCGGCGGCAAAGGCCTACGGCCGCACCGTCCCGGCTTTTACCGGCGACAAGGCTGCGATGGTCGAGGCCATTCGGCAGGCACTGTATGCCTCCAAGATCATTTCCTATGCGCAGGGCTATACGCTGATGCGCACGGCGGCCAAGACCTACGGCTGGAACCTCAATTACGGCGGCATTGCGCTGATGTGGCGCGGCGGCTGCATCATTCGTTCCGTGTTCCTCGGCAAGATTAAGGAGGCCTATGACAATAACCCGGAGCTTTCCAATCTGCTGCTGGACCCGTATTTCAAGACGACGATCGAGGCGCTGGTCCCCGCGTGGCGGACCGTCGCGGCGGCTGCGGTGCAGTACGGCGTTTCCGCCCCGGCGATGGCCTCCGCGCTGTCCTATTTCGACGGCTATACAACCGAGCGCCTGCCGGCCAACCTTTTGCAGGCGCAGCGTGATTACTTCGGCGCACATACCTACGAGCGGCTCGACAGCCCGCGCGGACAGTTCTTCCACACGAACTGGACCGGCCACGGCGGCGACACCGCAGCCAGCACCTACAATGCTTGATTACCGGCTGATCGCGCTGGACCTCGACGGGACGCTGCTGGATTCGCAGAAACGGCTCAGCCCGGCCAATGCGGCGGCGCTGGCCGCCGCTGCCGAGCGCGGGATACAGATCGTGCCGACGACCGGGCGCTTTTTTGAGGGAATGCCGGAGGTCATTCGGTCGCTTCCGTATCTGCGCTACGCCATTACCATCAACGGTGCACAGGTGCAGGACATTCAGAACGGCGAGGTTCTCTATCGCGCGGAGCTGCCGTGGCGGCGGGCGGTGGAGATCATGGCGTATCTCGATACGCTGCCGGTCATTTACGACTGCTACGCCGCGAACTGGGGCTGGATGACCCGCGCAATGCAGGAGCGGGCGGACGACTTTGTGCCGGACGCGCACTATCGAAAGATGATCCGCGCCCTGCGGACCCCGGTCGAGGAGCTGAAGCAGTATCTAACCGAGCGCGAAATGGATGTACAGAAGCTTCAGCTCTTTACTCCCGACCCGTCGCAGCGTCCGGCGCTGATAGCGGAGCTGGAGCGGCGCTTTCCGGATATCGTTGCCTCCTCGTCAATTCCGAACAACGTGGAGATCAACGCGGCGGGGGCGAACAAGGGGGCTGCGATCCGGGCGCTGGCCGAGCATCTGGGCCTGACGATGGCGCAAACGGTGGCCTTCGGCGACGGCAGCAACGATTTGAGTATGATCTGCGACTGCGGCCTCGGCGTGGCAATGGCGAACGCCTGCGATGCTGTGCTGTCCGCTGCAAACCGCGTCACCGCCTCCTGCGACGAGGACGGCGTGGCGCTTGTACTCAACGAGATATTGAAATCATAGAAAGGTCGATGAACAATGAAACTTCCCCTGAATACGGATTTGAACGGTAAAGTCGCGGTCGTAACCGGCGCGGGCGGCGTTCTTTGCGGAATGTTTGCCAGGGTGTTGGCGCAGGCGGGCGCAAAGGTCGCCCTGCTGGACCTCAACGAAGAAGCGGCGCAGAAGGTCGCCGACGAGATCACTGCCGGCGGCGGCGCCGCCAAGGCCTACAAGTGCAACGTGCTGGATAAGGAGTCGATGGAAGCCTGCCATCAGGCGGTTGTGAACGATCTCGGCCTTTGTGACATTCTGCTCAACGGCGCGGGCGGTAACAACCCCAGAGCGACGACCGACAAGGAATACTATGAGGCCGGCGATCTGGATGCGGGAACCAAGAGCTTCTTCGATCTGGAGCAGAAGGGCGTGGAGTTCGTGTTCAATCTGAACTTCATCGGCACGCTCGTCCCGACACAGACCTTTGCCAAGGATATGCTCGGCCGCGAGGGCTGCAATATCCTGAACATTTCGTCCATGAACGCCTATCGTGCGCTGACGAAGATCCCGGCGTACTCCGGCGCAAAGGCGGCGATTTCCAACTTTACCCAGTGGCTCGCTGTGCATTTCTCCAAGGTCGGCATCCGCGTCAACGCGCTTGCCCCCGGCTTCTTCTCGACAAAGCAGAATGCAAGCCTGCTCTGGAACCCCGACGGCACTCCGACGGCCCGTACCGGCAAGATTCTGGCCGCGACTCCGATGGGCCGCTTTGGCGAGGCCGAGGAGTTGGTTGGCGCACTGCTGTTCCTGCTCAATAATGAAGCCGCGTCGTTCATTACCGGCGTGGTACTCCCTGTAGACGGCGGCTTCTCTGCGTATTCCGGCGTCTGACAATTCTCTTATGCGCCCCGCCGCCTTCCCCTTTCAGGCGGGGCGCAATTTTGCGTACTTGGAGGAACTTATGGAATTATTCGTTAAAGAACAAAACGGACAGGGCCTGTCCCTGCCGGAGATCGAGGCGGCGCTGCTGAAGGCGCTGGAGGGCCGCGAGCTGCACAAGGTCCTGATCATTCCGCCGGACTTTACACGCTTTCATTCGCAGGCGGGCCTCATCACACAAATTTACTACCGCGAATTGACCGCGCGCGGCGTACAGGTGGACATTCTGCCCGCGCTCGGCACGCATGAGCCGGTTTCCGAGGCGCAGTGGAACGTCATGTTCGCCGGGATTCCCTACGATGCTATGCTGGTCCACGACTGGCGGCACGATGTGGTCAAGATCGGCGAGGTTCCGGCGGCCTATCTGGAGGAGATCACGGAGGGCCTGTGGCATGAGCCGGTCAGCGTCGAGATCAACCGCCGCATCATGGACGAGCGCTACGACCTCATCGTTTCGCCGGGACAGGTCGTGCCGCACGAGGTTATCGGCATGGCCAATCACTCCAAAAATCTCTTTGTCGGCGTCGGCGGCAGCGATATGATTAACAAGTCCCACATGGTCGGAGCGGTCTACGGCATGGAACGCATGATGGGGAAGGATGATACGCCCGTGCGCAAGATCTTTGACTACGGCATGGAGCATTTCCTCAAGGCTCGCCCCATTCTCTTTGTCCTAACGGTCTGCACGGCCCCGCAGGGCGAAAGTGTTATGCACGGCCTGTTCATCGGCGAGGGCCGGAGCTGCCTGACCGAGGCCGTAAAGCTGGCGCAGGAGAAAAATATCGACTTCGTGGAACACGGCATTCAGAAATGCGTCGTGTATCTTGACCCGACGGAGTTCAAGTCCACATGGCTCGGCAACAAGTCCGTTTACCGGACCCGCATGGCCATTGCCGACGGCGGCGAGCTGATCGTCCTTGCACCCGGTGTTTCCAAGTTCGGCGAGGATGAGCAGGTGGACAAGCTGATTCGGAAATACGGCTACCATGGCCGTCTGCACACACTCGAAGAATTTAACAAGCCGGAAAATCAGGACCTGCGCGACAATATGGGCGCTGCGGCCCATTTGATTCACGGCTCGTCCGACGGCCGCTTCTCCATTACCTACGCCGTAAAGGACATCACGCAGGCGGAGATCGAGAGCGTCGGCTTCCGCGCGGCGGATTATGACGAAACGGCGAAGAAATACGACCCGGAAAAGCTGCATTACGGATATAATACGGTGGGCGGCGAAGAAATTTATTATATTCCGAACCCGGCCCTCGGCCTTTGGATTAACAAGGAAAAATTCTGAACGGACAGGAAAGGAGAATGCGTGATATGACACAACGAAAGGTACGTACCGGCGTGATCGGCTGCGGCAAGGTCGGGCATTTCCATGCCGATTGCTACGCAAAAAGTCCGCTGAGCGAGTTTGCGGGCGTTTACAGCCGGAATTATGAAAAGGCTGCGGCCTTTGCGGCGCAGTACGGCGTAAAGGCCTACCATTCCGTCGAGGAAATGGCTGCCGACGGTGTTGAGGCCGTTTCTATCTGCACGCCGCATCCGCAGCATCGGGGCGTTGCCGTCGAGGCGGCGCAGCGAGGGATGCATCTGCTGATCGAAAAGCCGGTAGCCTCGTCGCTGGAGGATTGCGACGCGATTTTAGATGCGGTCCATGCCGCCGGTGTGATCGGCAGCACGGTCTGCCAGCGCCGGTTTTACGAGCCGTCGAAGCGCATCCGCGCTGCGATCGACGCGGGCAAGCTCGGAGCACCGATCTTGGGTACGGTTTCCATGTATGGCTGGCGTGGGATGGACTATTACTCGGCTGACCCGTGGCGCGGCACATGGGAAGGCGAGGGCGGCGGCGTGCTGGTCAATCAGGCCCCCCACCAGATCGACCTGCTGCTGTGGTACATGGGCGAGGTCGAGGAGGTCTACGGCGCGTGGGCGACGCTCAACCACCCGAAGCTGGAGGTTGAGGACACCGCCGTCGCGGTGATTCGCTTCAAAAGCGGCGCACTCGGCACCATCGTGGTCAGCAATTCGCAGAATCCGGCGCTTTACGGCAACGTTCATGTCCACGGCTCGAACGGTGCGTCCGTCGGTGTGCAGACCGACGGCGGCAGTATGTTTATCGCGGGCATGAGCCAAATCACCGAGCCGCCGGTGCTGGATCTGTGGACGGTTCCGGGTGAGCAGGAGCTTCTGCCGGAGCTGGTGCGGCAGGACAGCGAGGCCTTCCTCGGTCTGCCGGACTTTATGCACCATTATCATTTGGAGCAGGTCAACGACTTCCTTGGCGCAATTTTGGAAGGGCGCAGGCCGCTCATCACACTGGAGGACGGGCGAAAGACGGTTGAGCTATTTACGGCAATCTATCGCTCGAACCGCGACCGGATGCCGGTGCGCTTCCCGCTCAAGCCGGAAAACGGCACGGACTTTGACGGCCGCCTCGCGGCGAAGAAATAAGGAGGAAAAACTATGGAACAGGTAAAGCTGAGTTGTCTGCCGGTTTCGCTGTTTCCGGAGATCACGAGCGGGAAAATGACCGTCCCGCAGTGGGCGGCGGAGGCAAAAAAGCTCGGACTGGACGGCTTTGACATCAGCGTGATGTTTTTGAAGAATCATACGCCCGTCTATCTGCGTGGGCTGAAGGAGCAGCTTGCGGAGGTGGGGCTTCCCATCGCGATGGCCTGCACGTACCCGGATTTTTCCAATCCCGACGCGGTACAGCGGCGGCGCGAGCTGGATTACCTGCGCTATGACATTGCGATCTGCGCGGAGCTGGGTGTGAAGAATCTGCGCGTGCTGGCGGGACAGGCCCGGCCGGGCCTGGAGCGAGAGCAGGCGGTGCAGTGGGCCGTGGAGGGCCTGCGCGAGGCGGCGGCGACGGCCGACGCTTACGGCCTACAGCTCGTCTATGAGGACCATGCCAAGCCCGGTGCGTGGGATTATATCGATTTCAGCTTCCCGCCGGATATTTTCCTTGAAATCTGTGCAGGGCTGCGCGGCACGTCCGTCGGCGTGAACTTCGACACGGCGAACATCGTCGCGGCAGGCTGGGATGTCATGCCGGTTCTGGAGCAGGTTGCGGACAAAATTCGCACCGTCCACGTCGCCGATACGGCGGAAAAGGGCGTGTTCGCGCCGGTGCTGATCGGCACGGGAGCAACGCCGCTGCATGATATTTTCGCGTATCTGAAGCGGCGCGGCTTTGATGGCTGGCTGTGCATCGAGGAGGCCAGCAATATGGGCCTCGCCGGTGTGGCCAAGGCCGTAGAAAACACCCGCCGCCTCTGGGAGGAAGCATAAAATTCAAGAAGCCGGGCCAAGCCCGGCTTCTTTGCGTGTTTTGCGAAATGAAGGGATTGATTCTTTTCTCATCGCATGATACAATTAAAATTCCACGTGGCATCGGCGGCTTCGCGGCACCGGAAACAAAGAACCCTCTGGTAGCAGGAAAGGATTACCGAAAAATGGGAATATTTGACTTAATCATGACGGCCATTGCACTGTCAATGGACGCATTTGCTGTGTCAATCGGCAAGGGCCTGTCGGTCAAGACGCTGCGGCTGCGGCATAGCCTTATTGCCGGCGCGTATTTCGGCGGCTTTCAGGCACTGATGCCGCTGCTCGGCTATCTGCTGGCCAGCACCTTTGCCGGTTACATACAGCGCTTTGACCACTGGATCGCCTTTGCACTGCTGGCGCTCATCGGCGCGAACATGATCCGCGAGGCCCTGAGCGGCGGGGACGAGGAAAGTAACGCGTCCTTCGGCGTAAAAACCATGCTGCTGCTGGCGCTGGCGACGAGCATCGACGCACTGGCGACGGGCGTGACCTTTGCAATGACACAGACGAATATCTGGTTTGCCATTGCCATAACCGGCACGACGACCTTCCTGTTTTCAGCGGCGGGCATCAAGATCGGCAACGTGTTCGGCAACAAGTACCGCTCCAAGGCCGAGCTGCTGGGCGGCGTTATCTTGATTTTAATGGGCACGAAAATTCTCATCGAGCATCTGCTGGGGTGACGGGCGATGGAGTACTGGGACGTTTATGATGTGCATCGCCGCCCATTGGGCAAGCTCCATCTGCGCGGCAAGCCGATGCCGCATGGGGAGTACCATCTGATTGTATTCGTCTGGGTGGTCAACTCCGCGGGACAGCTTCTGCTGACGAAGCGTTCGCCGGAAAAGGAGCATTACCCCAATCTCTGGGAGAATACCGGCGGCGCAGTGCTGGCCGGGGAAACCAGCCGGCAGGGAATTCGCCGGGAGCTGCTGGAGGAAACCGGTATTCCGGCGGCAGAGGACGAGTTTGAATTCCTCATCACGAAGGTCGGCCGGACTTGGATCGCCGATACGTATCTGCTGCGGCGCGACGTGCCGCTGGAGGATATTCGTCTTCAGCCCGGTGAAACCTGCGACGCGCAGTGGGTCACACGGGCGCAGTTCGACGCGCTCATCGCCCGGAACGCCGTGGCAAAGCCCGATGTCGAGCGCTTTGCGCTGGTCGAACAGCAGCTGCGCGGACTGTTTTGGTAAATAACAGAGCAAAACTGCCGGACGGCGCGGGAAAATCCGCATCGTCCGGCAGTTTTTTCGTTAAAAACGGAATTTTTTGGAAAAATCCATTGACGCAAAAAAAAAGATGTGCTATAATGGTTCCCTAAACTGCGGGAATATCGCCAAGCACACTTTTCCACCATCTTGTTTCCATTATACCACTCTGGTGGAGCGTTTGCAAGAGAAAAATGCGATAAACTGTCAACGCATCCGCGTGTATCACACACAGGACGGATTCCCGCCGCCTCGGTTCGTGCAACACACATCCCATATTCGAGAAAGGCTGTGATGACCTAATATGCAAGTTCAGGACGTGAAGTTCGGCAAGACGGAGCGAAAGAGCTACGCGAAGTATCAGGAGCTTCTGCAAATGCCCAACCTTCTGAAAATCCAGAAGGACTCCTACCAGTGGTTCCTAGACGAGGGCCTGCATGAGGTGTTCCGCGACGTCGCCGCGATCACCGACTACACCGGCAATCTGGAGCTGTCGTTCCTCGACTATTCGCTCGACGAGAAGCCCAAGTACACCGTCGAGGAGTGCAAGGAGCGCGACGCCACCTATGCAAAGCCCATCAAGGTCCGCGTCCGCCTGCTCAATAAGCAGACCGGCGAGATCAAGGACCAGGAAATTTTCATGGGCGATTTCCCGCTGATGACCAACGGCGGTACGTTCGTCATCAACGGTGCGGAGCGCGTTATCGTTTCGCAGATCGTGCGTTCGCCCGGTATGTACTACGGCGACACCGTGGACAAGGCCGATCAGCACGTTTATACCGCGACGGTCATTCCGTACCGCGGCGCGTGGCTGGAATATGAAACCGACCTGCAAAACTGCTTCTACGTCCGCATTGATAAGAACCGCAAGCTGCCGATCACCTGCCTGATCCGCGCCCTCGGCGTGGAGACGGACGGCCAGATTCTGGAGCTGTTCGGCGAGGACGAGCGCATCAAGGCGACGCTGGAAAAGGACCCCTGCAAGACCCGCGAGGACAGCCTGCTGGAAATCTACCGCCGTCTGCGTCCGGGCGAGCCGCCCACGGTCGAAAGCGCTGCGTCGTATCTGGACGGGCTGTTCTTCGACCCGCGCCGCTATGACGTTTCCAAGGTCGGCCGCTATAAGTTCAATAAGAAGCTCGACATCTGGAGCCGCCTGAGCGGTCAGGAGCTGGCCGAGCCGGTCGCCGACCCGCGCACGGGCGAGATCCTTGCCATGCCCGGCGAGGTCCTCAGCCGCGACAGAGCCAAGCAGCTCTCCGCACGCGGCGTGTGCGAGGCGGTCATCACGGTCAATGGCAAGAACCATAAGGTGTTCTCGAACTTCATGGTGGACATGAAGAATTTCGTCGATTTCGACCCCGCGCAGTACGGCATCAAGGAAAAGGTCTGCCGCAGTGTTCTGTTTGAAATGCTCGACACCGTGCCCGCCGACGGCTGGGAGGACGCGATCGAGGAGCGCCGGGACGACCTGATCCCGAAGCACATCACCCATGACGATATCCTTGCCTCTATCAACTATCTGAACTGCGTCGTCTGCGGCGCAGGCACGACCGACGATATCGACCATCTGGGCAACCGCCGCCTGCGCTGCGTGGGCGAGCTGCTGCAAAACCAGTTCCGCGTCGGCTTCACCCGTCTGGAGCGCGTTATCCGCGAGCGCATGACGGTGCAGGATCTCGATACCGTCACCCCGCAGAACCTTATCAACATCCGTCCTGTCACGGCGGTCATCAAGGAGTTCTTCGGCTCCTCCCCGCTGTCGCAGTTCATGGATCAGAATAACCCCCTTGCCGAGCTGACCCACAAGCGCCGCCTCTCCGCCCTCGGCCCCGGCGGCCTGAGCCGCGAGCGCGCTTCGTTCGACGTCCGCGACGTTCACTACAGCCACTACGGCCGTATGTGTCCGATCGAAACGCCGGAAGGTCCGAACATCGGCCTGATCAACTATCTGGCCAGCTTCGCGCAGATCAATGAATACGGCTTCGTCGAGGCTCCGTACCGCAAGGTCGAGCGCATCTACGACGAAAACGGCAAGTACACCGGCTCCCGCTTGACCGATACGATCGAGTATATGGCCGCCGATGTCGAGGACGATTACCACATCGCACAGGCCAAGGAGCCGGTCGATGAGAACGGTATGCTCCTCAATACCCGCATTACCTGCCGCCACCGCGACGAGATCATCGCCGTGGACCGCGAGGTCATTGACTATCTCGACGTTTCGCCGAAGATGATGACCTCCATCGCGACGGCGTTCATCCCGTTCCTTCAGAACGACGACGCGAACCGCGCTTTGATGGGCGCGAACATGCAGCGTCAGGCCGTGCCGCTGATGGTTACGGAGGCCCCGATCGTTGCTACCGGCATCGAGCAGAAGTGCGCCGTGGACTCCGAGGTCTGCATCAAGGCCGAGGGCGACGGCACCGTCGTTCGCGTCGCCGCCGATTCCGTTTCCATCCGTTATGATAACGGCGAATTGAAGGACTATAAGCTGACGAAGTTTGCCCGCTCCAACCAGGGCACCTGCGTCAACCAGCGCCCGATCGTGACCGTGGGCGAACGCGTGACGTTCAATCAGGTCGTGGCCGACGGTCCCGCCTGCTCACAGGGCGAGATCGCGCTGGGCAAGAACGTCCTGATCGGCTTCGTCACCTGGGAAGGCTACAACTACGAGGACGCCATCCTGCTCAATGAACGTCTGGTGCGCGAGGATGTGTTCACCTCCATCCATATCGAGGAGCATGAAACAGAAGCCCGCGACACGAAGCTCGGACCGGAAGAGATCACGCGCGACATCCCCAACGTCGGCGAGGATACCCTCAAGGACCTCGACGAGGACGGCGTGATCCGCATCGGTGCGGAGGTCAAGTCCGGCGACTATCTGGTCGGCAAGGTCACGCCGAAGGGCGAAACCGAGCTGACCGCCGAGGAGCGCCTGCTGCGCGCCATTTTCGGCGAAAAGGCCCGCGAGGTCCGCGACACCTCCCTGAAGGTTCCGCACGGCGAGGCCGGTATCGTTGTGGATGTCAAGGTCTTTACCCGCCACAACGGCGATGAGCTGGCCCCCGGCGTCAACAAGGTCGTCCGCGTTTATATTGCGCAGAAGCGGAAGATCTCCGTCGGCGATAAGATGGCCGGCCGCCACGGCAACAAGGGCGTCGTTTCCCGCATTCTGCCGGAGGAGGATATGCCCTTCCTGCCCGACGGCACCCCGCTGGATATCGTGCTGAATCCGCTGGGCGTTCCGTCCCGTATGAACATCGGACAGGTTCTGGAGGTCCACCTCGGCTACGCCGCCCATGCCCTCGGCTGGAAGGTCGCGACCCCGATCTTTGACGGCGCAAACGAGAAGGACATCCGCGAAACGCTGCAATTGGCGGGCCTGCGCGAGGACGGCAAGACCGTTTTGTATGACGGCCGCACCGGCGAACCGTTTGATAACCTTGTTACCGTCGGCTATCCGTACTTCCTCAAGCTCCACCATCTGGTCGATGATAAGATCCACGCCCGCTCCACCGGCCCGTACAGCCTCGTGACGCAGCAGCCGCTC
>CABSFY010000046.1 GCA_902477055.1 uncultured Eubacteriales bacterium | reverse complement strand
CTGCGGCTCGGTCACCTCGCGGCTCTGACATGCCACCGGCATGTCATTCACTCCCACGAGGCCGCTTCGCTACCCTTTGCACAAGGGAGCCTTTGGCTGGTACGCACCCATAGGGCTTCCCTGTGCAAGGGAAGCTGTCAGCCGTAGGCTGACTGAAGGGTTGTTTTCGCGCCTTTGGCGCGAATTTTAATCCGTGCCGCAGGCACACCACCACTATTCACTGTTCACTATCCACTGTTCACTATTCCCCGCCTGTACACAGCTTCACCGAAGGAGGAATCATCATGGAAGCACTGGCGCAGCAGCTTGCCGCCGCAATTCAAAAACGGCTGTTCATCGAACTGGAGGCCTCCGGCCGTCATGTGCATCTGACAAAGGAGGCCGCACAGACTCTGTTCGGTCACAGCTTGACCCCTGACCGCCCGCTCTCGCAGCCGGGGCAGTTCGTCGCAAAGGAGCGCGTCAGTCTTATCACGCCGAAGGGCCGGTTCGACCGCGTCGCCGTCCTTGGGCCGGAGCGGAAGGACTGTCAGGTCGAGCTGTCGAAAACCGACTGCGTCGCCCTCGGTCTGAACGTCCCCATCCGGCTGAGCGGCGACAACAAAAACACGCCCGGCATCGTCATTGCCAACGGCGACCGCGTCGTCACGCTGCAAAGCGGCGTGATCGTCGCTCAGCGCCATCTACACATGACCCCGGAGGACGCGGAAAAGCACGGGGTCAAAAACGGCGACACCGTCCGTCTCCGTGTGCTGACCGACCGGCCGCTCGTGTTCGATCGCGTCGCCGTGCGCGTCAGCCCGGACTTCCGCACGTATGCGCACCTCGACTTTGACGAGGCCAACGCCTGCGATCTTCACAAGGGCGATCTGGGGATGATTCTATGCAGGAGGAGCTGATCGCGCAGGTCGTCCGCGAGGTGGAAAAGCGCCTTGGCCGAACACCGCCGGAAAACGACCCCCGCCCCACGGCGCTGCTGCTCGGCCGCGCCCCCGACCGCGACCTCGGCTGGCGCTACGTCAGCGAAAATTACGGCGCGGTCGTGATCGGCTCGATGAGTGCCTATGCGCTGCTGCACTTCCCGGACGAGGCCAGCCTCGACGCGCTTTTGACGGGCAGGCCGGTCTACC
Source organism: uncultured Eubacteriales bacterium (assembly GCA_902477055.1). Classification (GTDB taxonomy): domain Bacteria; phylum Bacillota; class Clostridia; order Oscillospirales; family Oscillospiraceae; genus JAZOXB01. The sequence continues at coordinate 15,802 of CABSFY010000046.1, read as the reverse complement.
TCTGGGAGGGCGGGCTGGACTACCGGCGCTTTGCCCACTGCGCCAACCGGGCGCTTTGGACGCGCCTGCTTTCGGCTGAGCGGCAGCTCCGGCAATGGGGCGTGCAGCCGCTGCGAGAAAACGACCGCCATCTCGTCACGGCGCAGGAGGCCCGCCAGCGTCTGCGTGACGGTCAGGCCGTAACGGGACGCTTAACACCCCTCGCACGCGACATTCTGGAGGGCCGCCAATGAGGATCGGTACGGTACTTGGCCCGATCTGGGCGACAAAAAAATGCCCGGCGCTGGCCGGACAGATCTTTTTACGCGTTGCGACAGAAGGCGGTGAGGTCATCGCCGCCGATCGGGTCGGCGCGGGCGTGGGCGAGCGCGTCGTCCTCGTCAGCGGCGGCGCGGCACGGCTGGAGCGGCGGGACGTGCCGGTGGACGCGGCGATCATCGCAATCTTAGACGAAACGGAGGCGCGGCATGAGCGTCGATAAAATCATTTTATGGGGTATGGCGATTTTTGCGCTGCTCGGCGCGCTCGACCGCATTTTCGGCAGCCGCTTCGGCCTCGGCAAGCAGTTTGAGGAGGGCATTCTCGCCATCGGCGCGCTGTCGCTGTCGATGCTGGGCATTTTGTCCCTCGCGCCGGTGCTGTCGCGGCTGCTCAAGCCAGTTTTGGTGCCGGTTTACGGCTTTCTCGGCGCGGACCCGGCCATGTTCGCCGGCAGCGTGCTGGCAAACGACATGGGCGGTGCGCCGCTGGCCATGGAGCTGGCGCAGACGACGGAGGCCGGGCAGTTTGGCGGGCTGATCGTCGGCGCAATGCTCGGCGCGACCATCGTCTTTACCATCCCCGTCGCCCTCGGTATTATCGCGCCGGAGGACCGCCCGGCTCTGGCCAAGGGCGTGCTGGCGGGTGTGGTCACCATCCCGTTCGGCGCATTTCTCGGCGGGCTGACGGCGGGCTTTTCCGTCGGGATGCTCGTGCGCAATCTCGTTCCCATCGTGCTGTTCGCGCTTCTGGTCGCACTGGGCCTGTGGCGGTTGGAAGCGGCAATGGTCACGGGCTTTTTGTGGTTCGGGCGCTTCGTCGTTGCCGTGATCACCGTCGGCCTCGCGGCGGCGGTCTTTACGGAGCTGACCGGCGTGAGGCTCATTTCCGGCATGGCACCGCTCTCTGAGGGCGTGGAGGTCGTGGCAGGTATCGGCTTTGTACTGGCGGGCGCGTTCCCACTGGTGTTCGTGCTGACAAAGCTCCTGAAAAAGCCCCTGCGTGGGCTGGGCCGACTGCTGGGTATGAACGAAACGGCAGCGGCGGGCCTTCTCGCCAGCCTTGCAAACTCCATTCCCATGTTTGGCATGATGCGGGACATGGACGAGCGCGGCAAGGTGCTCAATGTCGCCTTCGCCGTGTCCGCCGCCTTCGTGTTCGGCGACCACCTCGGCTTCACGGCGGGCTTCGATGCGGCCATGCTCGTTCCCGTCATCGTCGCCAAGCTCTCCGGCGGCCTCTTCGCCCTACTGGCCGCCCTTCTGATTACCCGCAAACGCTAACAACAAAACCGCCCCCAACACCGAGGGCGGTTTTTGCTTTTTTTACATTATTCATTATTCATTATTCACTATTCACTATTCACTAAATCAAAGCTGCCTGCACGAGATTGCCACGTCGCTTCGCTCCTCGCAATGACAAAAGGGGGCGTTTTTGCACAAACGGCGTACCGGTCAGCTCCGGTACGCCGCTATTTAAAATGACTTATACGTTAAACAGGAAGTTGACGATATCTCCGTCCTTCATGACGTACTCCTTGCCCTCGCTGCGAACCAGCCCCTTGGCCTTCGCCGCGCTCATGGAGCCGCAGGCCTTGAGGTCGTCGAAGGCGATGACCTCGGCGCGGATAAAGCCGCGCTCGATATCGGTGTGGATTTTTCCCGCGGCCTTCGGGGCCTTGCTGCCGCGGACGATTGTCCAGGCATGAACGTCGTCGGGTCCGGCGGTCAGGAAGGAGATATAGCCCAGCAGGTCATAGGAGGTTTTGATCAGACGGTCAAGGCCGCGCTCGGTCAGGCCGAGGTCCTCCATAAACATGGCGGCTTCCTCGTCGTCCATATCGAGGATATCCTCCTCAAACTTCGCCGCGACAGGCAGAACGGCCGCGCCCTGCTCGGCGGCAAGCTCGCTGAGGGCGAGGAACTGCGCGTTATTGCGGTAGTCGGCCATGCCGTCCTCGTCGAGGTTGGCGGCGTAGATAATGGGCTTGACGGTCAAAAGGCCGCCGTCCTGTAAAATGTCCTTGTCCTCGTCGGTGAATTCAAACGAGCGGGCGGGCTTACCCTCGGACAGATGGGCCAGCAGCGCCTGACACATCTCGGCCTCGCGTTTATATTTCTTGTCGCCGCCCTTGAGGTTCTTGTTTGCCTTGTCCAAACGGCGCTCGACGACCTCCATATCCGACAGGATCAGCTCCAGATCGAGCGACTCGGCATCGCCCCGCGCATCGGCGGGCGAGGTGAACAGCAGATCGTTATCAAAGCAGCGCACGACGTGTACCAGCGCGTCGGTCAGGCGGATGTTTTGCAAGATCGCGCTGGATTTACCACCCTTGCTCACGCCCGCAACATCAACAAAATCGATCGAGGCCGGAGAATATTTCTTCGGCTGATAAAAATCATACAGCCAGTCCAGCCGCTCGTCCGGGACCTTGGCCTGCCCGATGTTCGGCTTGGCGGACGTGCTGCCGTAGCTGCTGGTTTCGGCCTTGGAGCCGGTCAGCGCGTTAAAAAGCGTAGTCTTGCCCACATTCGGCAGACCGACAATACCTAATTTCATGGATATTTATTCTCCTTTGTGCGTTCTTTCCGTGCTTTTCATCATATCACACGGCGCTGCATTTCTCAAGGCGTTGCGGAAAACTTTTTTGACGGTTCAAAGTATTTTCGCAGTGGAAATTGGTCGTAAAACGTCCAGTGCTTCTCGTAGAAGGCCGAAAAACGCCCGATCACCCAGCCGTTGACCAGAGCGCAGACGACCGTCCCCCAGTTCACGCCCACAAACTGCCCAAAGCCGAAGGCCAGAAAGCTCAGCGTGACGCCCGTCAGGCAGCTCACGCAGTCGTAGACGGTCTTAAAGCGGTTGATGTTTCGATGGAACCGCGCGGAAACCTCCTTCACGAACAGCTCATAGACCTCCGGTGAAATATACGTATGGAACATCGCCGAAACGCCCGCCGCCGAAAACAGCAGACCCAGCACGTAATAAATCGCCCGCAGCCAGACGGCATTCGCCGGAAGCAGCCCGCCCAGCAGCATCAAGCCGTCCAGCACGAAGCCGTAGACCACCGCCGTGACGAAGGAAAACAGATACGACACCCGAAACCGCCGCAGCACCAGCAGCATCGCTGCCAGCAGCACCGCCTGTAGGCAATACTCCGCCATACCGAAGGTGAAAAACGGCCACGTCGGCGACAGCCAACGGTACACCAGATACGCCGGGGCCACAATCATCGACACGCCGAAATCCGCCTTCTCCATCAGCACAACGCCCAGCGCAACAAACACGATGCCGAACACATAGGCAAGCTCCGTGCGAAACCCTCTCTTTTTCATACGTTCCCTCCCGTAAAGAATGAGCCTCTCCCGTTTGATACAGAAACGGGAAAAGCTCATGATGCTTTATGCTTCGATGTTCACTCCGCGCGGCGGCGGTTATAGAGCTTGGCGAGGCCGCCCTCGCTGGTTTCGCGGTAGCTGGCACTGAGGTGATGGCCGGTTTCCTTCATCGTACGAACAACCATGTCGAAGCTGATATTTCTTGTGCCGCACAGCAGGCTGGACAGGTTAAACGCGTCCATCGCCCGCTTGGCCGCAACGGCGTTACGCTCGATGCACGGGATCTGCACCAGACCGCAGATCGGGTCGCAGGTCAGACCGAGCTGATGCTCCATGGCGATCTCGGCGGCGTATTCCGTTTCGGCGATGGTCATATCCTTCAGCGTACACAGCGCCGCAGCGGCCATTGAGGTCGCCGTACCGATCTCCGCCTGGCAGCCGCACTCCGCGCCGGAGATGGAGCCGTTGCGTTTGACCAGTGCGCCGATCAGGCCGGCGACGGCCAGGGCCTGCAATATTTTCTCGTCGGGCAGTCCGTGCCGCTCCTGCATATACAGCAGCACCGACGGCAGCACGCCGCACGAGCCGCAGGTGGGCGCGGTCACGATCGTGCCGTTATCGGCGTTTTCCTCCGCGACAGCGTAGGCATACGAGCAGATCAGGCGCAGCTCGCGCACCTGCGGCAGCTCATTGGTCTTTTCATGGTCAAACAAGAGCTTTGCCTTGCGCTGCACATTCAGTCCGCCGGGGAGGATGCCCTCGGCGTGCAGTCCAATCGTGACCGAGCGTTTCATCGCCCGCCAGACCTCGGCGAGGAAGTCCCAAATTTCAACGCCCTCGTTCAGCTCCACATATTCGCTGAGCGTAATGTAGCGCCAGGAGCAAAACTGATGGATTTCGGCGAAGGAGTTTTCCGGGTACACGTCATCCGCCTCCTGCTCCTCCTCGCCCTCGATGACAATATCGCCGCCGCCGATGGACAGGACGCGCATCTTGCCGATGCCGTTGCCGTCCTCGTCGAGGGCGAAAAAGTCGAGCGTGTTCGGGTGCGGCAGCGGCTCCTTGGAATAGTCGCAGAACTGGACCTCTGTCTTGCTCTTGCCCAGGACCTCATACAGCACACGGTCGGTACCGTGGCCGCGGCCGGTCTTACTCAACGACGCATACAGCCGCACACAGTAAGATGTCGCATCGGGATAGCGCTCCAGAAAAATTTTCGCGGCGCGTTCCGGCCCCATCGTATGGGAGCTGGACGGACCTTTGCCGATCTTATATACATCGCGAATCGATTTCATTCGTATCGCCTCTCTGTTTTTCAGTAGTCATACAGGGACATTATATCATGCGTACGCAAGAAATACAATGCCGAAATCAATTTTTCGCCGCCGCTTCAAGGGAAAGCTCCCCCGCGAGCTTGAACAGCGCGTCGGCCAGCACGGTTTCCAGCGGCAGACCCGCGTTTTCCGCCACGCGGCGATAGAACGCGGCGACGATCGGATCGAGTAAAATATGAACAGAGATCAAAAAAATCCCCCCTTGACGATTCTCTTCCCCATCCTATGGCGAGGGCTTGACAGACGTGATAAAATGCTTATAATGAGTATCATTCGGGACAAGTGCCCCGCAAACAGAAAGGGTGGAAAACGTGGCAAAAGAAAAAAAGGTTGAACAGATCACGGATATGGAGGTCGATTTCGCCCAGTGGTATACCGACGTGTGCACCAAGGCAGAGCTGATTGACTATTCGTCCATTAAGGGCATGTTCATTTACCGTCCCTACGGCTATGCCATTTGGGAGAATATTCAGAAGCTGATGGACGCGGAGTTCAAAAAGACCGGCGCGGAAAACGTCTATATGCCGATGCTGATTCCCGAATCTCTGCTGCAAAAGGAAAAGGATCATGTCGAGGGCTTCGCACCGGAGTGCGCGTGGGTCACGATGGGCGGCAGCGAAAAGCTGGAGGAACGCTACTGCATCCGTCCGACCTCGGAAACGCTGTTCTGTGAGCATTTCCGCAACGTCATCCAGTCGCATCGCGACCTGCCGAAGATGTACAACCAATGGTGCAGCGTCCTGCGCTGGGAAAAGACCAGTCGCCCGTTCCTGCGCCACCGCGAGTTCCTCTGGCAGGAGGGCCACACCATGCACGCCACCGCCGAGGAGGCCAAGGAAGAAACCGAGCGGATGCTCAACGTCTACGCCGACTTCTGTGAAAACGTGCTTGCCATGCCCGTCACCCGCGGCCAAAAAACCGAGAAGGAAAAGTTCAACGGCGCCGAGGCGACCTATACGATCGAATGTATGATGCACGACCGCAAGGCTTTGCAGGCCGGTACGTCCCACTTCTTCGGCGACGGCTTTGCCAAGGCGTTTGATATCACCTTTACCAACAAGGAAAACCAGCGCGTCCACCCGTTCCAGACCTCTTGGGGTGTTTCCACCCGTCTGATCGGCGGCATCATCATGACCCACGGCGACAACAACGGTCTGGTCCTGCCCCCGAAGATCGCCCCCATCCAGATCATCGTCGTTCCCGTTGCGCAGCATAAGGAAGGCGTGGTCGAGGCGGCAACGGCCCTTTGCGACCGGCTGACCGCTGCGGGCTTCCGCGCAAAGCTCGATACCTCCGACAACAGCCTCGGCTGGAAGTGCGCCCAGTATGAGATGAAGGGCGTTCCCCTGCGCGTCGAGCTTGGCCCGAAGGACATCGAGCAGGGCCAGTGCTGCATGGTGCGCCGCGACAACCGCGAAAAGACGTTCGTTTCCCTGACGGATGCCGAAGCCGTGGCCGCTGAGCTGCTGCAAAAGGTCCACGACGGCCTGTACGAGCGCGCCAAGAAGAACCTCGACGAGCATACCTATGCGGCTCACTCGCTGGAAGAGGCCAAAAAGCTGCAAGAGGAAAAGGGCGGCTTCATCAAGACCATGTGGTGCGAGGACGAGGCCTGCGAGCTGAAGATGAAGGAAGTCGCCGGTATGACCAGCCGCTGTATGCCCTTCGCGCAGGAGCATCTCGACGACGTGTGTCCCATCTGCGGCCGCCCCGCAAAGAAAATGATCTACTGGGGTGTCGCGTACTGATATCCGGTATATAAAAATGTCAGGCAGTCAACGACTGTCTGACATTTTTTTGCACTTTTCCGCACAGTCCGCGCAGCAGCCGCTACAGCCCCTGCTTTTGTGCCGCCGCAGGAAAACGACCGCACCCACAAGCCACAGCGCCACAAGCGCCACGATCAAAATCTCCGGCCAACTCACAGCAGGCACACCAATTGATAGACCCCAAAGGCGGCGATCCATGCGATCAGGCACTGGAACACAGCGACGCAGGGCCCACGCCAGCGCCCGCCCAGCTCCCGGCCGATTGCAGCCGTTGCAGCGACGCAGGGGGTATAGAGCAGCGTAAAGGTCAGGAAGCTGATTGCCGAAGCAGTCGTAAACAGCGCCGGCAGACCGAGCGCCAGATCCTCGGTATGGATCAGAATGCCAAGCGTACTGACCACGGCCTCCTTCGCCGTAAAGCCGGTGATCAGCGCGGTGGAAATGCGCCAATCGGTGAAGCCGAGCGGACGGAATACCGGCGCGAGGAATTTGCCGATCATCGCCAGCAGGCTGTCGGCGCTGTCGGTCACGAAATTCAGCCGCGCATCAAAGGATTCCAGGAACCAAATTACCAGCGTCGCAACGAAAATGACCGTAAACGCCCGCTGCAAAAAGTCCTTCGCCTTGTCCCAGAGCAGCATTGCCACGCTTTTTACCGACGGCATCCGGTAGTTCGGCAGCTCCATGACAAACGGCACGGGGTTGCCGCGGAACACCGTCTTGTTCAGCAGCAGCGATACCAATACACCCAGCAGCATCCCGCCGAAGTACAAAATGCCCATCGTCAGGGCCGCATACTGCGGAAAGAACGCCGCAGAAAAGACCGCATAGATCGGTATCTTTGCCGAGCAGGACATAAACGGCGTCAGTAAAATCGTCAGCCGCCGGTCGCGGGCCGAGGGCAGCGTTCGCGTCGCCATCACAGCCGGGACGGTGCAGCCGAAGCCGATAATCATCGGCACAAAGCTCCGGCCGGACAGGCCGATGCGCCGCAGGAGCTTGTCCATCACAAAGGCGACGCGCGCCATGTATCCCGTATCCTCCAGAATGGACAAGAAAAAGAACATAACTACGATGATCGGCAAGAAGCTCACCACGCTGCCCACACCGGCAAAAATGCCGTCGATCACAAGGCTGTGGATGACAGGGTTGATGCCATAGGCGGTCAGACCCGCATCCACGACGGCGCTGAGCCTGTCGATGCCGAGCGCCAGCGCATCCTGCAAAAATGCGCCGACAACGTCGAACGTCAGCCAGAAAATCAGCAGCATGATGCCGAGGAACACCGGCAGCGCGGCATATTTGTTCGTCAGCACCCGGTCGATGCGCACCGAGCGCAGATGCTCCTTGCTCTCATGGCACTTTACGACAGTTTTTTCGCACAGGCGTTCGATATAATCATAGCGCATGGAGGCGATTGCGGCATTACGATCCAGTCCGCCCTCATCCTCCATCTGCACAATGCTGTGCTCGAGCAGCTCTCGTTCGTTCTGGTCGATGTCCAGGCGGCGAATGATGTCCTCGTCGCCCTCGATCATCTTCGTCGCGGCAAAGCGGCGGGAAATTCCGGCGTTGCGGGCGTGGTCCTCGATCTGGTGCGACACAGCGTGGATACACCGGTGGACCGGGCCGTCGTCGCAGAAGTCCACGCGTTTGGGCAGGCGTTTGCCCCGCGCCTCCTGCACCGCCTGCTCGATCAGCTCGTCGATGCCCTCGTTTTTCGCCGCAACGATCGGCACGACCGGAATGCCCAGCTCGTCGCTCATGCGATTGATGTCGATCGTCCCGCCGTTGCCGCGCACCTCGTCCATCATGTTCAGCGCCAGCACCATCGGGATCTGTAATTCCAAAAGCTGGAGCGTTAAGTAAAGATTGCGCTCGATATTCGTCGCGTCAACGATGTTGATAATCCCGTCCGGATGGCGGTCAAGAACGAAATCTCGCGTAACGATCTCCTCGGCGGTGTACGGCCGCAGAGAGTAAATGCCCGGCAGATCCGCGACCTCACAGTCCTTCTTGCCGCGCAGCAGGCCGAGCTTGCTGTCCACAGTCACGCCGGGGAAGTTGCCGACGTGCTGATTTGCGCCGGTCAGTTGATTAAACAGGGTGGTTTTTCCGCAATTCTGGTTGCCCACCAAGGCGAACATCACTTCTGCTTCACCTCCGGCAAAATCTCGATCTGTGCCGCATCGTCCAGCCGCAGCGTCAGCTCATAGCCGCGCAGGCGAATCTCCATCGGGTCGCCCATCGGCGCAATTTTTTGCACCGTAACCTTTGTGTTGGGAATCAGTCCCATATCCAGCAGGCGGCAGCGCAGCACGCCCTCGCCGCCGACGGCGGTAATCACTCCGCTTTGTCCGACCGGTAATTCTTTTAATGTCATATGCCCTCCAAGTTAGCTCTGGTTAACTTTCGGGAAGAGTATACCACCGAACCGCAGGGTCTGTCAAGTCAAGCGGGAGGAAAAAATAAATCCGGCCGAAATTGGCCGGATTCGTTTGATGATTTGGTATGCATATTACAGCGGCTCGTCCATGAGCCGGTCGAATTCGGCTGCAACGCGATCGAAGTCCTCCTCCGGGATGTCGATCAGCTCGAAGTCGTCGTCCGTCGGGGCATAGATGTACAGATACACGTCATCCGAGCCGTCGAAGGCCTCCAGCGCGATGTACTGCTTGTCGTCCAGATCGAACACGCCCATAATGCCGCATTCAAAGCTCTCGCCGTCGTCAAATTCCAGATTGATGATCTCGTCGTCAGAATACTGTGCACGCTTATCTTCCATTTTTATTTTCCTCCTTGAAAATATCGTCTAAAAATTGCCGGTAGGCCGTCGGCAGGCCGATGCTCTGCCGCAGCCGGTCCGGGGTGAACCACGAAAATCGGTCCGGCATCGCCGCGCATTGCAGCCAGACGCCGGTCATGTGCCATTCCACATGAGTAAAAATATGCTTGCGCCGAACGGTCCGCTCGATGCCGATGGGGTGCGTTCCCCACGCGGCGGCAAGCTCCAGCGCTTCCTGCGCCGTGAGCGTTCCCTCCGTGTCAGGAAGCTGCCAAAGGCCCGCGAGCAGGCCCGTTTCCGGGCGGCGGCAGACGGCGAGCGCCTCGCCGCAGCGCAGCAGGAGCACCGTCCGATCCTCGACCCTGCGGGGCCGTTTTTTCGCCTTGACCGGGTAGAGAAGCTGCTGTCCCTGCGCTTTGGCGCGGCAAAGGCCGGCCAGCGGGCAGCATTCGCACAGCGGTGCGCCGTTCGGCAGGCAGACCGTTGCCCCCAGCTCCATCAGCGCCTGCGTGAAATCGCCGCAATGCCCGGCGGGATAGACCGCCGAAAGCAGCACGGCAACCCGTTTTTTCGTCTTTTCCTCGCCGATCGGCGCGTCAGAGGCAAGGTAACGGCTATAAACCCGCAGCACGTTGCCGTCCACCGCCGCCGTCGGCTGCTCAAAGCAGATCGAGCAGATCGCACCGGCCGTATAGGCCCCGATGCCGGGCAGGGCCAACACCTCGGCGTAATCCTGCGGAAACGCGCCGCGCTTCTCGATCTCCTGCGCCGCCCGCTGCAAATTCCGCACACGGGTATAGTAGCCCAGTCCCTCCCAGAGCTTCAAGAGCTGCTCCTCCGGTGCGGCGGCAAGGGCCGTGACCGTCGGCAGCGCCTGTAAAAACCGCAGATAATAGCCGCGTACCGCCTCGACCCGCGTCTGCTGGAGCATGATCTCCGAGAGCCAGACGTGATACGGCTCCCGATCCTCGCGCCAAGGCAGCGTCCGCCGGTTCGCGGCGAACCACGGCAGCAGCAGCTCGGGCAGCAGCGCCAGCAGCGCCTCGTCCGTCATGCCTTCTTCTCCGGCGTGGTGCGGCGGCGGCGTTTGCGGCGGCGCGGACGGAGATTCTGCGCCAGCTCGTCGAATCTCTTTGCCGCGTCCGACGCGCCCTCATAGATCATCCGGCTGACACGCAGCGTGCCGTCGTTGTCCTTTTGCAGACGGATACGGATGAGATAGCGTCCATGCTCCGGGCATTCGGCCATGGTCATATAACGCCGTCCCTCCTGTGAAATCCACGCGCCGTTCGGCATGGCCGCGCCGCACTGCGGGCAGTGGCTTTTCAGCTCGTTCATTGCGTTCATCGCCACGGAGTGATCCGCATAGCCGCGGTACACCGACCGGCTGATGCAGCCCTCCGGCGGCGCGCCGTGGAAGCCGTTGACGTGGCTGTCGAGCGCCTTCTGATATTCGGCAACGCCCTTCTTGAGGTCCAGCTTCGTGCAGATGAGCGCGGTATGGTACGCATCACCCAACGCGTCATGGGCCGGGCGGCTCGGCTTGATGCCCAATAGCTCCATTGCCGAGGACAGCGCCTTCTGCGACGTACCGCAGCCGGTCTGCGCATTGAAGAACATCTGCGCATTGTACCAGTGGTGCACCCAGTCCGGGTCGCCGTCGTAGAGCAGAATATTGTCCTCTAAAATTCGGATATCGTCAAAGCCCCAGGTCAGGAAAATGCACTTCCCGCCGATCCACGTGCGGAAGCGCTCGATGGCCTCCGGGAACGGCAGGCCCTGCTCCTTCAGGACCGAATCGCGCAGACCGGTCAGCTTGGAAACGCGGCTGTTGAGCTTTTTATAATACTTTGGGCGGACCAGAACCTGAAATTCATCGGCGATTTTGCCGTTTTCCGTGATACGGACCGCGCCGATCTGAATAATTTCTCCATGGATTTGGACCGGCAGCACCTGCCGCGCCGCATAAGACCCCGGCCAGGGCTGGTTCCATTCCATGTCCAAAACGATATACTGCATTCCGGTCGCTCCTTTCCGATGCTCTTTATAGCATACCATACTTTTTCCTGCCGCGCAACTACGGGTTTGACTTTTCCGGGCGAATGTATTATGATTAGTGCAAAATAGGAGGTGGATTTTATGATAACCATCCGCAATGAAGGTATTTTTTATCAAAACGGGCTGCCGGTCCCGGCGGCGGGGGCCGCATTTGACCCCGACGAGGGCCGGAAGCGCACCATGACCTACGGCATTCTGACCGCCCACAACACCTCCGGCGACGACCGGCGGCTGAAGCTGCGGTTTGACGCAATGGCATCCCATGACATTACCTATGTGGGCATCATTCAAACGGCGCGAGCCTCCGGATTGGAGCGCTTTCCGCTGCCGTACGTGCTGACGAACTGCCATAATTCCCTCTGTGCCGTCGGCGGCACGATCAACGAGGACGATCACATCTTTGGCCTGTCCGCGGCCAAGCGCTACGGCGGCGAATTCGTCCCGGCGCACCAGTCCGTCATTCACAGCTATATGCGCGAAATGTACGCGGGCGGCGGGCGGATGATCCTCGGCTCGGACTCGCACACCCGCTACGGCGCGTTCGGCACGCTGGCCATCGGCGAGGGCGGCCCGGAGCTGGTCAAGCAGTTGCTGGAAAAGACCTATGACATCGCCTATCCCCGCGTGGTCGGCGTGCATCTGACCGGCAAGCCCCGTCCCGGTGTCGGCCCGCAGGACGTGGCGCTGGCGATCATCGGCGCGACCTTCCATGCCGGAACGGTCAAAAACAGCGTCATGGAGTTCTTCGGCGACGGCATCGCGCAGCTTGCGATGGACTACCGCTGCGGCATCGACGTGATGACGACGGAAACGGGCTGTCTGTCCTCCGTCTGGCAGACGGACGAAACGGTGCGCCACTGGCTGGCCGCGCACGGACGGCAGGAGGCTTACCTGGCGATGGCCCCGCAGGCCGGCGCGTACTACGACGCGCTGATCGAGGTTCCGCTCGATCGTGTGGAACCGATGATTGCTCTGCCGTTCCATCCCTCGAACGCCTACACCATCCGCGAGTTCAACGAAAATCTGACGGATCTTCTGCATGAAGTAGATCAGCGCACCGTTGCCGCGCTTGGTTTACATAATGCGCCGGATTCGCTGCTGAAAAAGGTCCACGGCGGCAAATTCTACGCCGATCAGGGCGTGATTGCCGGCTGCTCCGGCGGCACGTTCCAGAACCTGACCATGGCGGCGCAGCTTCTCGGCGGCAAGCCGCTGGGCGACGGCGCGTTCTCACTGTCCTGTTACCCTGCCAGCCAGCCGGTCATGATGGAGCTGTTGCGCACCGGTGCGCTGACGAAGCTGATGGAATCCGGCGCTTCCGTCCGCAGCGCCTTCTGCGGACCGTGCTTCGGCGCGGGCGACGTCCCGGCCAACGGCGCGTTCTCCATCCGCCATTCCACGCGCAACTTCCCCAACCGCGAAGGCTCCAAGCCCGCCGAGGGCCAGGTCGCCTACGTCGCGCTGATGGACAGCCGCTCCATCGCCGCCTCCGCGTTGAACGGCGGCGCGATCACCCCCGCGACGGAGCTGGCCGAGCTGCTGCCGGAGCCTGCGGAGCTGGAATATCATTTTGACGCGACACCTTACCGCCGCGTTTACCACGGCGTCGGCAAGCCCGACCCGGCGCAGCCGCTCGTCTACGGCCCGAATATCGCCGACTGGCCTGCGCAGATCGCGCTGCCGGAGCATCTTTATATTACCGTCGCCTCGGCAATCTACGACCCGGTCACGACGACCGATGAGCTGATTCCCTCCGGCGAAACATCCTCCTACCGCAGCAATCCCCTGCGCCTGAGCGAGTTTGCTCTGAGCCGCAAGGATCCGGATTATGTCAACCGTGCGAAGAAAATTCGCGCAGTGGAGGAGCAGCGTCGCGCAGGCCGCCCGCTGACCGACCCGGCCCTCGCCGCCATCGACCCGAAAACGACGGGCTTCGGCAGCGCCGTAATGGCCATTCGCCCCGGCGACGGCTCTGCCCGCGAGCAGGCCGCCTCCTGCCAGCGCGTTCTCGGCGGCGTGGCAAACTTCTGCGAGGAGTACGCGACGAAGCGCTACCGCAGCAACGTCATCAACTGGGGTATGTTACCCTTCACAATCGAAAATATTGCGCAGTATCACATCCAGCCCGGCGACCGGATCTATGTTCCGAACATCCGCACTGCGCTGGAGGACGGCGAGGAGGCCGTCCCCGCACAGCTCTGGCACGGCGACCACAGTATCCAGCTCACGCTCCACCTTGGCCCCCTGACCCGCGAGGAGCGCGACATCATCCTCTCCGGCTGCCTCATCAATTACTACGCAAAGCGCTAAAAAATGAGTCCCCGGCGGAGCACCAACGCTCCGCCGGGGAATCGTTTCCTTTCAATGCAGCAGATAGCTGAAACCAAGCAGCAGATACAACGGCGCAAAGCAGTAAACCATGAACATTTCGTCGTGCGGGATTTTTTCATGGAAGCCCTTCGTGAGATGCAAAAATTCGCAGCAATACGCCGCCATGCCCAGCAGATATGCGGCAAATTTCAGCGCTCCGTTGCTGTGGTCAAACAGGATGGACACCAGAAACAGGACCGTCGCCGCCAAGACAAACAAATTCCGCAGCAGCAGCCCCAGCTTCATGGAAAAACGGTGCAGTGCTTTCTTTTTTTCTTCCTGCATACGAGTCGTTTTCTCTCTCCTTATGCCTGCATCGCGGCGATAACCTCGTCGATGGTGCTGTAAACACGGTTGTCAGCCAGCCCGCCGACGAAGTTATTCAGGCGATACGTTTCGTTATAGTAATTCCGCACGTCGCTCTTATAGAGCACCAGCTTCTTGCCGAGGCCATAGCCGAGGCCGATCTCGGCAGCCGTGCCGGAGTCGATCTCGATGCCGTTGCAGTTGACCACAAGGTACTCCGCCAGTCGAATCGCCTTCAGGTCCATATAGAAGCAGCCCGCCTTGACCAGCTCGCTGCTCTTGTTCGTAATGACGATCTCCTGCGGCAAAAACGTCGTATACCCCAGCGCGCGCAGGCGGTCGGAATTGCGCTGATTCGTGTAGCGGTCGCCCTCGTTAAAGAGCGGCCCCGCCATGTAGACCGGCGTTTTTCCATCCTCGTAAGGGTTCATGTATTTGTCCAGCGCAGCAACAGTCTCCTCCTCCGTAATCTCCTGCATCCCGTCGCGGAACGGGAAGCCCTCTGTTCCGTACTTTTCCGCAAACACCGGATAACAAACGCCCTCGCGCTCATAAACCGCAAACAACGGGTCGGTATCGCTGCCCAGGTAATACTTCATAAGAAATCCCCCTTCTATCGAATTTGTTTTATCAATAAATTGATTGTATCAGCCCACCCCAATAAAGTCAACGCCCGATTTCCTCCCCCCCGCAAATAATGTGGGGCATCTGCGATGCGCAAGCTGGAAAATGTGCCGGGTGTGTGATATAATGATGCTGACAAATTGAACTTGACAAAGGAGTGCGATGATATGAAAAAAACGATGGGCTTGATAGCCTTGCTGATTCTAATGATGGGGCTGTTCGGATGCAACGGAAAAACGGTCAATATCGACTTTCCTTTTGAAGTTGGAGATGTCGAAAATATTGAAGTGTATCGCTACGCAGGAGTACCTGTATCTGCAGAAAAGAAAGTAGTTGTTGCAGCAACTGACATAGCAAACTTGTATGATAGGTTTGAGGCCTTATCATTAAAAGAAAAACAAGTTGAGGAAACCGCTGGGGCAGACGTGACCAGTTTTCGGTTTAACCTTTCGGATGGGACAAGCTACGAACTGATCTATGTCTGTAATGGAGTCAAAAACGGAAAGCTGAAATCTTTCACGGGCAATTTTGAATACTTTACAAGTTCAGATATCGGTTCCTATTGGTCCGATATTGACCTTGAAGCAGTACCGGTTGAAGAAAGCGAATTGCCAAAGCAGCCCGACTAATACTGATTCCTGATTAAAATATTTCATCAAGAATCCCGTGTGCTATGCACACTCGCATCGTGCGAATGCACGCTGCGCCGTCTCATGCAGAATCTGACGCGCCGTTGGCGCTATAAAAAGCTCTTCAAGCTTTTTAACAGATTCTAGTATCAGAGGTTCCCTAGTTTTCCTGTTTCTTTATAACGGTTACTTTCAAGTTCTCCGCTTCTATCAGCGTTTCCTGCTTGCATTCCGGACAGTAGAGGGGATAGTTTTTCAAGACCGTATCTCCTCTTATTCTGTCACGGGTTTTGTTGCCACAAACAGGACATAATATCCATTCGGCTTGTTT